>JAQGHV010000238.1 GCA_028288785.1 Rhodospirillales bacterium
TGACCATGCCGGCGCGGTTGAGGATGTTGCGCAGCATGTAGAAGCAGAGGTAGCCGACCGAATAGAACATCATGATCTCGGCGAACTCGCCGGCATGCAGCACCGAGTTGATCGCGGTGATCGCCGCACCCAGCACCAGCGGTTCGGCGAAGATGAAGAAGATTCCGATGCGGCCATGCCCGATCCGTTCCGCGATGTCGCGCAGGATCAGCGCCTCGATGACGTGGTGCTGGGCAAGAAGATCGCGGACGAAGCGGGAGCGGCCGAGGGCAGCGCTCACGAGCCGGAGTAAGCGTTGCTGAGCAGCGCGCGAGCTTCACGGGGATCCTGGCTGAGCCCCTCAAATTGCCATTTCGTCTTGCTAATGATCATCAAATGATGTAAACTCTTTGTGAATTAGCGGGATGAGACTTCAAATGTACGTGTGCGTGCGCGCTGCGAACCTGCCTGTCGGAGAGGCGGCAGGGCTCCAGGGTCATTCGGCGAGAGAGGAGCGCCTGCGCCTATCACTTGAAGTCGCTGGTGCTTGCTCCTGGGAGCTGAACCCAGCAACCGGGGTAACAACCTGGGACGCGTCAGCGGTGGCTCTTCTTGGCGTGCCTGCTTCGGCTGGCCTGGAGGATGCCTTGGCATACTACGTACACCCGGCCGATCTGGGAGGGGTCCTCGTGGCCGTCGCTTCGGCATTGGACCCGGCGGGTTCGGGGCGCTATGCGACCGAGCACCGCGACTCGTCGGACGGCGGCGGGCGCGGCGCCTTCCATCCGGCGGGCGGGCGCTGGCTCGAGTCACTGGGCCAGGCATGGTTCGAGGGCGAGGGTGCGGCGCGCCGTGCCGTGCGCCTTGTTTGCATCACGGTCGACGTCACTGAGCGCCGCGCTGCTGCAGAGCGACAAGGCCTGCTGGTCGCCGAGCTCAACCACCGGGTCAAGAACACCCTTTCAGTTGTTCAGTCGATTGCCGAACAGACGAGGCGTTCATCCGAGGGTACGCCGGGCGGATACGAACGCCCCCCTGGCGCGCCTGAGCGGCGGCGTTTCCACGCTGACTTCCAAGCACGACTGCGGGCGCTCGCAACGGCTCACGACGCACTAACCCGAGAGACGTGGCGAAGCGCGCCGCTCGGCGACCTCGTGCAGAAATTAGTAGCGCCATACGCCAGCCGAACGGCGGCCCCGCCGAGCACCGGAACATCAGTGCGGGTCCTGGTCGGTGGACCATCAATCTGGCTCGGGCCGGAGACGGCGGTGGCATTCGCCTTGGTCGTTCACGAACTGGCCACCAATGCTGCAAAGCATGGGGCTCTCTCGTCACCGGGAGGGCAAGTCTCGGCTTCGTGGGGCGCCGACGCGGCCACGGGGGCCGTGTGGCTGCGCTGGGCGGAAACGGGTGGACCGCCGGTGCCCGGTCCACCCGCGCGCAGCGGATTCGGCTCCCGGCTCATCGAGGCAACGGTCCGTCGCCAACTCGGCGGGTCAGTAGCCTGGCTTTGGGGAGCACGGGGGCTTGTCGTCGACCTGGCAGTCCCGGCGGCGCGCGCCCTTGCTTAGATCTAAGGCGGAATGTACGGCGGAGCGCGATCTTCACTCGAATGTCGGACACGCTTGGTGCGGGAGCTCTTCTGTAGTGCGGGGTGCTCTTCTGGCCCGGCGCGCTCAGTGTTTCGACACCCACGAGCAGGGAGGAGAGGCACCCGATGAATGACAGCCACAAAACCTGCCCAGATGTGACTAACTCTCACGACATTTTGTGGGTTAGTCTACAGCCCCGACGTCGCGGGACCCAGTGGGGCGAGGGTTAACGTGACATTGAAGGCTTACGTGATTGTCGAGCTACCGACGTCGGTGCTGGTTGGGCGTGGGGCTGACGGGTCGCTGGGCCGACAACTGCCCGGCCATTACAATACCATATCCAAGGCCCGCCAAGCGCGAGAACGCCCGATTCGCCAGAACGATGCAGAAGATCACGCGATCCGAGCGCGCGAGCAAGGCGTTACCTACTCCGTCGCAGACGTCTCAAATTTCGAATAATTGTCTCTACTTTGCCTTAATAACGAATCGGTATCGACTCGTTGCAAGCTTCCTCTACATGGACAGGAGACGGTCGAGTTCGCCGAGGTACTGCAACTAAGTGAAGAAGGCTCACCCAGTGAACTCAACCACCTTCGCAGTTTGGATATCCTTTCGGGCATCTTACGGCTGGGGCTATGAGGTCGCCGTTATCGAAAATGATGGCGAGGGCTACGGACTGGGTAAGTGGCACGCGACGCGCTTGGGAGCGGAGCTGCAGCTAGATTTACTCGAACAGCTGTACGAAGGATCAACCCTGCGCGCCCGGGAGCAGGTCGGCAGCGCCTAAAACTGCACTGACATGTATCCAGCTCCATGCTTTGCACGTCACACCCGTTGAGCGCTGCAAGGGAGCCGCACAACGGGCGCGATGGGCGGGCGCGGTGCACACCATCACCTCGCTGACCGGCTTCGAGGCCCTGTTGCGCGGCAAGCGCGTGGCCTGTCACGGGATGCCCTTCTACTCCGGCTGGGGCCTCACCGAGGATCGGCAGGTGCTGCCACGACGCGTGCGCCGCCTCAGCCTCGATGCCCTGGTTGCCGGCGCGTTGATCGCCTATCCGCGCTGCATGGACCCCGTGACCGAACTGCCCTGCCCGCCCGAGGTGCTGGTCGATCGCCTCACCCACCCGGCCGTCTGGAAGGCCGGGCGCGCCGCGGTGCTGCGGCGTTGGCAGGGCCGCCTGATGGGGGCCCTCGCGCGACGGGGCTGGCTGCGATGAGGGGAGCCGTAGGGGGAATTCTTCACGTGGCCCTGGCTTTGCTGTGCGCGTGAACGCCTGCCCACCCATGGCCGCCCCGCGCCGCCGCTTCCTGTTCCTCCAGGGGCTCGCGAGCCCGTTCTTCGCGCGGCTCGGCGCTGCCCTTGCGGAGGCCGGCCACGGCGTGGAGAAGATCGCCTTCAACGGCGGCGACGCCATGTTCTGGCCACCCGATCGCATCCGCGACTATGCCGGCACGCCGGAGGATTGGCCGGCTTCGCTCGCCGCGATGTTTGCGGAAGGCGTGACGGACCTCGTGCTGTTCGGGGACGGGCGGCCCTACCACGCCACGGCCCTCGCGGTCGCGCGCGCCTACGGCGTCGCCAGCTGGGTGTTCGAGGAAGGCTACCTGCGGCCCGGCACCATCGCGCTGGAGCGGGGCGGGGTGAACGCCGCCTCGCCGCTCCCGCGCGACCCGGAGGTGATCCGCGCCATGGCGCAGGGCCTGCCGCCCGTCCCGCGCGAGGATGGGCCGGGCGAGCCCTTTCCCCGCCGCGCCGCGCTCGACATCGCCTACAACCTGCGCGTCGCGGCGGCGCGGCGGCGCTTCCCACATTGGCGCACCCATCGCGGCTGGAACGTGTTTCACGAATACCTCGGCTGGGCGCGGCGCGGGGCGCTGAAGCCGCTGCGCGAGCGCAGCTCCGCCCGCGCCATGACACAGCTTCTGGCGGAGGCCGAGGCGCACCCCTTCATTCTGTTTCCCCTTCAGCTCGAAGGCGATTTCCAGGTGCGGCGGCATTCGGACCTAGCCACGGTGCGCCACGGCGTGGAGCGCGCGATCGCCTCGCTGGCGCGCGGAGCGCCGCCGTCCATGCGCCTGGTGGTGAAGGGCCATCCGCTCGACAACGGCCTGGTGCCCTGGGCGCGGATCGTCCCGCGCATCGCTGCACGCGAGGGCGTCGTCGAGCGCGTTTTCTATCTTGATGAGGTCGCCTATGGACCGCTGCTCGCGGCCAGTCGCGGCGTGCTGACCATCAACAGCACGGCCGGGCTGCAGGCATTGCGCGAGGGCAAGCCGGTGGCGTTGATGGGACGCGCGCTCTACGGGCTGCCCGGGCTGGTCTGGCAGGGCGAGATCGACGGGTTCTGGGCAGCGCCGGCGACGCCGGACATGACGCTGGTGGATGCGCTGCGTCGCGTGCTGATGGTGCACGCGCTGATCCCCGGCGGCTTCTTCACCGAGGCCGCGATCGAGCGCGCCGTCGTTGGCGCCACCGCGCGACTGCTGGCGGCGGTGCCGGTGCTGCATGACGGCGTTGATGCATGACGCACCCGCGCCACGAGGCACGCGTGAACGGATTACGACTTCACACGCGGATGTTGCATGCCGCGTAGCCTGGTGATCTCCGGCGCTTCGCGGCACCTGGCGTGACGCTGCGCCTCCTGGCGCGCGGGGCGCCGGCGCTCGCCGAGGTAGCGATGCGCTGCCGCGAGCAGGGCGCGCAGGTGGAGATCGCGGCCATCGATGTGCGCGACGCCGCGGCGCTGGCGGCCCAGCTTGCCGCCTGGGACGCGGCCACGCCGATCGACACCATCGTCGCCAATGCCGGCATCTCGCGTGGCCACACGCCCGAGGGCCGGCGCGAAGGCCGCGACGCCGCCGCATTGCAGGTCGAGGTGAACCTGCTCGGCGCCATGAACCTGATCGAGCCGCTGCTGGACGCGCCCGGGCTGCGCCGCATCGTGGTGATCGCTTCCGTCGCCGGCTTCGTGGGGCTGCCGGACGTGCCGGGGTATTCCGCCTCGAAGGCGGGGCTGATCGCGTATGGCGAGGCGCTGCGGGTCGCCCTCGCCCCGAGGGTTGCGGTGACGGTCGTAGCTCCTTGCTTTTTCGAGAGCGCGATGTCGGAGCGTTTCCTCGGCGCCAAGCCCGGCCTGATTGCGCTGGAGGACGCGGCGATGCGCGTCGAGCGCGCGATCCGGAGCGGTGCCGCACGCTGCGCCTTCCCCGCCGGCATTGCGCTGGGGTTGCGCCTGCTGCCGCTGCTGCCCGCGCGCCTCTCAGATTGGATCCTCCGCCGCGAGCGCTTCCGGATCGCGCCGGAATGATGCCGAGCAGTGCTGGCGCGGACCTGAATGTCGCCGACGGGGGACCGCCTCCAGCCACCTCGAGCCTGCGCGCCGGTAGCGAGAAATCGCCTGCGCTCAGTGGACCTTCATGCGCTGCTAGCGGGGCGTCGCGTACCACCAGCGAGGCACCGCCCTTGGCGATACTGCGTTCCGAAAGTGAGAAACCACACGCTGCTGACGGGAATGCACGCGCCCTCGCCGAGACGCTGCTTCCGGCCAGCGCAGGGCTGCGCGCCGCCACGGAAAATCCGCGCGCGTTCGACGAGGATAAGCGTGCCGCTCGCCACAATCCAGGATACGGGATGCAGCGGCGCCTGCCCCAACCCTCGCTTGTCTAGCCTCATCCTGGTCCTGGCCTTGCCACTGGCTGCCTGGCTTCTCCTGCGTCGGGGCCGGCTCGCCTGGCGATGGGTCGCGCTCGACCTCGCACCGGTACTAGCCCTCTGGTGCGCGTCCGTCTCGATCACGGCACGACCATTGCTGTCGGGCGTGCTGGTCGCGGCACTGCTGGGCGCGCTAGCCATGGTGGATCGTGCGAAGCGTGCCGCTCTCGGTGAGGGGCTGGTCTTCACCGACTACGCCCTGCTGCCGCTGGTGGGGCGCCATCCCTCGCTCTATCTGCCCTTCCTTCCCCGCCGGGCACTGCCAGCCGGTGCCGTTTCCGGCGCGCTGGCACTGGCCGCGCTGCTCTGGCTGGAACCGGCGCGCGACGTGCCGCACCTGGCGCTGCTCGTCGGCGCGATCGGTATCGGGCTGCTGTTGCGACGAGCCGACCTGTTCGCGGCGCCCTCGGGCGATCTTGAAGCCGACACCGCACGCTTCGGGCCGCTCGGTACACTCGCCTTGCATCGGGCGGTCGCGGCGCGCGAACGCCCGATGCGGCAGGCGCATCTGCCACCTTCGCCGATCATACTCCGCGGCATCGTGC
This sequence comes from Rhodospirillales bacterium, assembly GCA_028288785.1. Classification (GTDB taxonomy): domain Bacteria; phylum Pseudomonadota; class Alphaproteobacteria; order Acetobacterales; family Acetobacteraceae; genus Plastoroseomonas. The sequence continues at coordinate 5,832 of JAQGHV010000238.1, forward strand.
CGCATCTCATGCTGGTGCAATGCGAGTCCTTCTGCGACCCACGCCGCTTCGCCGCCGCGCCGCCGCTGCCGCACTGGGACCGGCTCTCGGCCGAGGCGCTCGCGCACGGAACTCTCGCCGTGCCGGGCTTCGGCGCCAACACCATGCGAACCGAGTTCGGGGTGCTCTCGGGGGCGCCGGACTCGGCACTCGGGCTAGATTGCTTCAACCCCTACGCAC
>JAQGHV010000254.1 GCA_028288785.1 Rhodospirillales bacterium
GGAAGATGGAGGGACCATCCAATGCGACCCTGGCAATTCCTGTGATGAACACCGCTTCGCTCGCTGGCCTTCGCGTGGTCGAGATTGGCGTCGCCATGGCCGGGCCCTTCTGCGCCATGACGCTGGGTGACTTCGGCGCCGAGGTCGTCAAGATCGAGCGCGTCGGCGCCGGCGATGACAGCCGCTCCTGGCCGCCGCATTTCGAAGGTGCGATGGGCTATTATTTCGCCTCGGCCAACCGAAACAAGCGCAGCGTCGCGCTCGACCTCAAATCACCCGAGGGCATCGAGGTCGCGCGCCGGCTTATCGCGCGCGCCGACGTGCTGGTGGACAATCACCGCATCGGCGCCCTGGCGCGCGCGGGCTTCGACTGGGACAGCCTGCACGCGCTGAACCCGCGCCTCATCTACTGCTCGATCAGCGGTTTCGGTGCCTCCGGTCCGCGCGCCGCGGAACCGGCCAACGACCTGTTCATGCAGGCCTATTCGGGCGGCATGAGCATCACCGGCGAGGAAGGCGGCGGCCCCGTGAAGATGGGGATCTCCGTGGCCGACATCGGCGCCGGCATGCTCGGCACCATCGGCGTGATGATGGCGCTCGAAGCGCGCCATCGCACCGGCCGCGGGCAGCGGGTGGACACCTCGCTGCTCGAAGGCCAGATGGCGATGCTCGCGCATTTCATCACGCGCTATTTCGCGTCCGGCGACGTGCCTGGTCCCTCGGGCAGCGGCGCGCTGACCAGCCCGACCTATCGCGCCTTCCGCGCCGCCGACGACTGGATCGTCATCTCCGGCTTCAACCAACGCATGTGGCGCGGGATCTGCGCGGCGCTGGACAGGCCCGAGTGGACGGAAGATGCGCGGTTCGCAGACGCTGCCCAGCGGGTCGCGAACAGGGTGGTTCTCATCGATATGATCGGCGCCGTCATCGCCACCCGCCCGGTCGCTGCGTGGGAGGTCCTGCTGCACCAGAACGACGTGCCCTGCTGCCCGATCAACCGCATCGACAAGGTGGTAGTCGAACCGCAGGTGCGCGCGCGGGACATGATCGCGGAGGTCGTGCTGCCTGGCCTCGGTTCGATCCGCATGGCCGGCCTGCCCGTAAAACTTTCGGAGACGCCGGCCGCCATCGGACTGCCGCCGCCGCGCCTGGGACAGCATACCGAGGAAGTGATGCTCGGCCTCGACTACACGGGTGCGGACATCGCCGCACTCGCGGAGCAGGGCGCGATCGGGCTCGACACCGGCTGGCGCCGCGGCGACCAGCCATCATGATTGAGGGAGATGATTCGTGCCGCTGCTGAACGACGAAGCCAAGGCCTTCATAGGCTATAAAAGCGAGCCCTTCGCGGCCTGCGAGCCGGTGGAGCGCGGCGCCGTTCGCCGCTACGCGCAGGCGATCATGGACCCCGACCCCGCCTATGCCGAGGCGGTGGAACCCTATGGCGCGCCGATCGCACCGCCGATCTTCCCCTCCTTCATGTTCCGCACGCCTTTCGGCGCTCCGGACTTCCTGACCGAGAACGCGCGTGATCCGGATTTCGACGGCATCGTGATGGGAGTCGGCAACGGCCTGCCGCCGCTGCCGCTCGATGGCCTGGCGCTGCTCAATGGCGGCGCCGAGATCGAGTTCTTCGCCTACTCGAAGCACGGCGAGACCGTGCTGCAAAGCTCCCGCTACGCCGACATCTACGAGCGCGAGACGAAAAGCGGGCCAATGATCTTCGTCATCATCGAGACCGAGTTCACGACCGAGGCAGGGCAAATCCTGCTGCGCGCCCGCAAGACGATCATTCGCCGGTGAATGCCATGAACAAGCGCATCGATTTCGAGGACGTCGCGGTCGGCGACACGCTCAACCCGCTGGGCCTCGGCCTCTTCACCACGGCGCACCTCATGCGCTGGTCCGCGGCGATGGAGAACTGGCACAAGATCCATTACGACCAGCCCTTCGCCACCGGGCACGACAAGCTGCCGGGCTTGCTCATCAACGGCTCGCTGAAGCAGAATTTCATCGCGCAGCTTTTGAAGGATTGGGCGGGCCGTACGGGCTGGGTGTGGAAGATCAACTTCCAGTTCCGCGCCATGAACGTGGTCGGCGAGGAGCTCACCGTCTGGGCCAAGGTGACCGGCAAGCGCGAGGCGCCGGAGTTCGGGTTGATCGACCTCGACGTGGGCATCCGCAACGACAAGGGTGTGGAATCCACGCCCGGAAAAGCGGTGGTCGCCCTGCCCTATCGCGGCCGCTCGCCGGTGCCCTACCCCTTCGTGCCTCCGGCGATGTGATGGGGCCGGTCGCCGCCCTGCAGGCCACCGCGCGCCGCGTCGACACTCCCTGCGGTGCCGGGACGATGGTCTGGCACGTCTGGGGTGAGGGCGAGCCGCTGGTGCTGCTGCATGGGGGCGTCGGATCGTGGCGGCACTGGCTGCGGGTGATCCCGCACTGGTCCGGCACGCGGCAGGTGATCGTGCCCGATCTACCGGGGTTTTCCGAAAGCGCGGTGCCGCCATCGACGGCGATCGAGGATGTGGCGACCATCGTTGCCGACGGCCTTCGTGCCATCACCACGTCGCCCGCCGATCTCGCGGGTTTCTCCTTCGGCGCGACCGTGGCGTCTCACCTAGCGCTGCATCTCGGCGCGCAGGCGCGCTCCTTGACACTGGTCGGCGCCGGCGGGCTGGTGCCGTTGCGTGCGCCGATGATGCTGGAAAAGGTGCGCGGGCTCGAAGGCGAGGCACTGCGCGCCGCGCACCGAAAAAACCTCGGGCTCATGATGATCGCGGACTCTGCGAAGATCGACGACCTGGCGCTCGATATCCAGGCGTGGAACTCCAGTCGCGCCCGGCTCGACACGCGCGTCTACGTGCAGGAAGGCGCGCTGCGCCGGGCACTTTCGCAGGTGACGGTGCCGGTCGACGCCGTCTGGGGCACGCTCGACCAGCTCGCCTTCTGGAGCCTGGAGGATCGCGTCGCGGCATTGCGCGCCCTCCACCCCGACGCACGCATCAGCCTGATCCCCGATGCCGGACACTGGCTACCCTACGAAGCGCCTGGGGCGCTGAACGAGATTCTGCGTGGCTATTTCGCAACCCGACGCGCCCCGATCGGCGCGCAGTGAAGGAAATCATGGCATGGAACTGACCCGCGCTCTCGGCGCCTTTGTCGCCAACCTCGACGCCAAGAACATCCCGGCCGAGGCTTTCCGCATTGCCCGCATGGGCCTCATCGACTGCGTCGGCGTGATG
>JAQGHV010000259.1 GCA_028288785.1 Rhodospirillales bacterium
ACGACGCCGCTGAACACCGCGACCGCCATGAACTCCGAACGGCACGCGGAAAGTGCGCGGGCAAGCGGTGTCTTGGCGGGCGGGAGACTGCGCAGTGACTGGGACATATGGCCTCGATGACAGGGGCCGGCTGGCCCTGAAAGGGTAGAAAACCCGGATAGTATCATGAAACGCCTGATGCAACGGCGTTCGACACGGCAATGCTGCGCTGTCTATTAGCAAAACTATGACAGTCGCCAAGCCTGCATGCAACTAAACTGAGTTTCGAAGGCGCTACAGTTTAGCCGCCTGCCCGGCCTCAGCCCGGGCCCTTGATCGCAAGGTAGGCGATCCGCTTCGCTTCGAGCCGCCCGCGGGTGACGGTGTCGAGGATCAGCCCACCGGCGAGCGAGAGCAGCCCTGCCAGCACCAGGACCGCCGAGAGAATAGCAGTCGGCAGGCGCGGCACCAACCCAGTGTGCAGGAATTCGGCCAGCACCGGTATGAACAGCGCAACCGCCAGCAGCATCAAGGCTAGCCCGATTGACCCGAAGAACGCCAGCGGCCGCTCCCTCTGGGCCAGCGCCATGATGGTGCGGAGGATGCGGATTCCGTCCCGGATGGTGTTGAGCTTGGAGACGGAGCCGACCGGCCGGTCCTTGTAAGGTGTCGCGATTTCTCCGACCGGGAGCCGCAGTTCCAGGGCATGAACCGTGAATTCCGTCTCGGTCTCAAAGCCATGGGCGAGGGCCGGGAAGGATTTCACGAAGCGGCGCGAGAACGCCCGGTAGCCGGAGAGCATGTCCGTGATGCGGTCGCCGAAGATCAGCCGCACCATGCCGGTGAGCATCAAGTTGCCGAACCGGTGGCCAGGCCGGTAGGCGGCGACGATCTCGGTCACGCGGCTGGCGGTCACCATGTCGAGGCGCTCATCGCGGAGCATTGCGACCATCGCGGGGGCCGCACTCGCGTCATAAGTGTCGTCGCCGTCCACGAGCACATAGATGTCGGCCTCGATGTCGGCGAACATGCGCCTGACGACGTTGCCCTTGCCCTGCTGCGGCTCGAGGCGAACCAGGGCGCCGGCGGCCGCGGCGGCAGCGCGGGTGCCGTCGGTGGAATTATTGTCATAGACGTGGATTTCGGCGCCGGGGAGTGCAGCGCGGAAACCGTCGATCACGCGCGCGACCGCGACCGCCTCGTTGTAGCAGGGGATCAAAACGGCGATTCGCGGCTCGGAAGCGTTCATGCTGCGCAACGAATGATCGCGGCGTGTGGCGGCTTCATGGCGCGGTGCCGCTGGCCTGGGGCCGGAAGACCAGGCCGCGCGAGAGGAAGAAATTGCTCCCCATGCCCGCCAGCGCGCCGGCGAAGACACCGATTACCGGGTGCGCCGCGACGACCGGAACGGTGGTGAGCAAGGCCGCGTAGGTACCGTAGTTGAGCGCGAAGCCGACCAGGTTCACGACTACGAACGCCGCCCATTGCCGATGCGGGGCCGCGCCGCCCTGGCGGTGCCGGAAGGTCCAGGCCCGGTTCAACGCGAAGGTCGTCGTGGCCGCGCAGAGATAGCTGGGGACCCGCGCGACGTAGGGGTTCAGCCCCGCGGCGAGCCCAGCATAGAGCACGACCGTATCGACCACGAAGCCCGCCAGGCCCACCACCCCGAAGCGGAGGAATTCCAGGATCAGGCGGCGGAGTTTTGGGACCATTCGCGCCACTTAGCGCAACCGCCGCAGGTTGGCACCCATGGTGCCGCGTGCACGGGATCGTCAGATTGCTCGCGCGCAACGCTTGCGCCGGCCCGCCGGTATCGCGATGCTGCGCCAACTTCGCCAACCGGGAGAATCTGGATCATGCAACGTCGTGACGTTTTGCTCGGTGCCGGCGCCGTGGCCGTGTCGCGCCCGTCATTGGCGCAGGCGCCAAAGGTGCTGAAGTTCATCCCGCAGGCGGATCTGGCAGTGATCGACCCGGTCATGACCACGGCCTACGTCACCCGCCACCACGCCTACATGATCTACGACACGCTCTATGGCTTCGACGAGGCCTACAACGCGCAGCCGCAGATGGTGGAGGGCCACACCGTCGAGGATGGCGGCAAGCGCGTCACCATGAAGCTGCGCCCCGGCCTGCGCTTTCATGACAACACCCCGGTGCTGGCCAAGGACGCGGTCGCCTCGGTCAAGCGCTGGGCGGTGCGCGACTCGCTGGGCCAGGTGATGAATTCGGTCCTGGAGGAGCTTTCGGCGCCGGACGACCAGACCATCCTGTTCCGCTTCCGCCGGCCCTTCCCGATGCTGTTCGAGGCGCTGGGCAAGCCCTCCACCCCAGTCTGCTTCGTCATGCCCGAGCGGATCGCCAACACCGCGCCCACCACCGCCATCACCGACACGATCGGCAGCGGCCCGTTCCGCTTTCTCACCAATGAGCGGGTCCAGGGCGCACGCTTCGCGTATGAGAAATTCGCCGGCTACGTGCCGCGCCCGGAGGGCACGCCGAGCTGGACGGCGGGGCCAAAGCGGGTCTTCCTCGACCGGATCGAATGGCAGGTGACGCCGGATGCGGCGACTGCCTCGGCCGCGCTGCAGAGCGGCGAGATCGATTGGTGGGAACAGCCCACTGGGGACCTGCAGCCGGTGCTGCGGCGCAACCGGAATGTGGTGCTCGAAATCCCCGATCCGACCGGCCTCATGGCTATCGCGCGGTTCAACCACCTCCATCCTCCGTTCGACAAGCCGGCGGTGCGGCGCGCATTGCTGGGGGCCGTCAACCAGGCAGATTACATGACAGCGGTGATCGGCACCGACCGCAGCCTGTGGCGCGATGGGGTGGGCTTCTTCCCGCCAGGCACGCCGATGGCGAGCGATGCCAGCCTCGATGCACTCACCTCGACGCCGGACATGGACAAGGTGAAGCGCGACCTCGCCGCGGCCGGCTACAATGGCGAGCGTGTGGTGCTCATCGCCGCTTCTGACTTTCCGAGCCTGAATGCGCTCGCCCAGGTCAACAACGACATGCTGCGCCGCGCCGGAATGAACGTGGAATATGTCTCGACCGACTGGGGCTCGGTGGTGCAGCGCCGTGCGTCTCGAGAGACGGGAGAGCGGGGCGGCTGGAACGTCTTCTGCACCTTCTGGTCGGGCGTGGACATGTTCAACCCTGGCGTGCACCAGAGCCTTCGTGGCCACGGCGCGCAGGCCTGGTTCGGCTGGCCCACCATCCCGCGGGTCGAGGAGCTGCGCGCGGCGTGGTTCGAAGCCCCCGACCTTGCGGCCCAGCAAGCCGTGGCACGCCAGATGCAGGAAGTCGCATTCCAGGAGGTCCCGTATTTGCCGCTGGGCCAATACTTCCAAGCCACCGCCTACCGCCGCGGCATCACCGGCGTCCTCAAGGGCCTCCCGTTGTTTTGGAACGTAGAGAAAGCGTAAGCGCGCACGCCACTCGCTCTTACGACCAAAAACAAAAGATTGGGGTCCGGGGAAATTCCTTTCCCCGGCCTGCTGCCGAGAAAGGCCCATGCCATGAAGCGTCGTGACATCCTGCTATCCGCGGCCGGCGCCGCCGCACTCCCACGCTTCGCCATCGCCCAGCCCGCCTCGAACCGCGTCCTCAAGATGGTCCCACAGGCGAACCTCACCAGTCTCGACCCGATCTGGACCACGGCGAACATCACCCGCAACCACGGCTACATGGTGTTCGACACCCTGTACGGCATGACGTCCGACTTCCGCGCGACGCCGCAGATGGCCGAGGGCCATGAGGTCGATGAGGATGGCCGCCGCGTCACCATCACGCTGCGTCCGAACCTGCGTTTTCATGATGGCGAGCCGGTGCGCGCCGCGGATTGCGTGGCCTCGATCACGCGCTGGATGAAGCGCAGCCCGATCGGCCAGAAGCTGGAGACCTTCACGGATGCTGTCGAGGCGGTCGATGACCGACGGTTGCGGTTTCGCCTGAAGCGGCCGTTTCCGCTGCTGATCAACGCGCTCGCGCAGGTGAGCAATTCGCCGCCCTTCATCATGCCCGAGCGCATCGCGCGGACCGACGCCTTCACCCAGATCCGCGAGGCGATCGGCTCCGGCCCGTTCAAGTTCAAGGCTGATGAGTTCAATTCCGGTAGTGTCGTGGTGTACGAGAAGAACGCGGCCTACGTGCCGGTGCAGAGCGGGGAGCCGACCCTCACCGCAGGCCCGAAGGTGCCGCATTTCGACCGCATCGAATGGCAGATCATCACCGATGCCGCGACCGCCGCTGCCGCGCTGCAGACCGGCGAGGTGGATTGGTACGAGCAGCCGAACCCGGAATACCAGACGCTGCTGCTGCGGAACCGTGCCATTGCGATCGAGGAGATCGACCCGCTGCCGCTGACGGGCATCCTGCGCTTCAATCACCTTCACCCGCCATTCAACGACAAGCGCCTGCGCCAGGCGCTGCTGCCGGCGGTGAGCCAGACCGATTTCATGAGCGCCGTCGTGGGCCCCGACCCCTCCATCTATAACGACAAGGTCGGCATGTTCACGCCGGGCACGCCGCTGGCAAATGATGCCGGCATGGCGCCCCTGCTCGGTGACCGCAGCGTGGACCGCGCCCGCGCCCTGATGCGGGAGGCCGGCTACACCAACCAGCTGATGCGGCTGATCGCGCCGACCGACATCCTCGCCCCTTCCGCGATGAGCCAGGTGGGCGCCGACCTGGTTCGCCGTCTCGGCTTCAACGCGGACAGTGTCTTCGCCGATTGGGGCACGGTGGTGACCCGCCGCGCCTCTCGCGAGCCGGTGGAGAATGGCGGCTGGTCGATGCTGTTCACCAGCTTCTCGAGCTTCGACTTCCTCGACCCCTCGGCGCATTTCCCGCTACGCGGCAATGGCGCCGGCGCCTGGGTCGGCTGGCCCAACATCCCGCGCCTGGAGGAGCTGCGCGACGCGTGGTTCATCGCACCCGACCTCGATGCCCAGAAGGTCATCGCGCGGGAGATGCAGACCATCGCGATGGATGAGCTGCCCTACATTCCCGTCGGTGCGTACAAGTCGATGACGGCCATCCGGCGCAACCTCACCGGTCGCGTGAAGGGCATGGCGTTGTTCTGGAACCTGAGGAGGACATGATGCAGCGCAGGACGATTCTCGCAGGCGCCGCCGCGGCTGCGCTGCCGTTGCCCGCATTCTCCCAGGGCTCGTTGGCGCGCACCATCCGCGTGATCCCGCAGGCGAATCTTACCTCCGTGGACCCGATCTGGACCACTGCGGTGGTCACCCGCAACCACGCCTTCATGATCTACGACCAGATTTGCGCGCAGGATGCGGCCGGCGTGATCAAGCCGCAGATGGCCGAGGGCTGGGTGCTGGGCGATGACCGCCTGAGCCTTACCTTCACCCTGCGCGAGGGCCTCGCTTTCCATGACGGCGAGCGGGTCCTGTCGAAGGACGTCGTCGCCTCGATCAAGCGCTGGGCACGGCGCGATCCCTTCATGCAGGTGCTGTGGCCGAGCGTCGCCGAAGTGGAAGCAATGGACGACCGGCGCTTCCGCTTCCGCCTGAACCGCCCGGTGCCGCTGCTGCTGGAAGCGCTGGGACAGACGCAGTTCCCATGCTTCATCATGCCCGAGCGGATCGCCGCAACCGACGCCTTCACCCAGATCCGCGACACCGTTGGCTCCGGCCCGTTCAAGTTCGTCCCCGGCGACTGGAACCCCGGCCAGCGCGCGGTGTGGGCGAAGAATGAGCGCTATGTGCCGCGCGCGGAGGCGGTGGATGGCCTCGCCGGCGGGCGCGTGCCACGGATCGACCGCATCGAATGGACCATCATCTCGGACCCTGCGACGAGTGCCAACGCCATGGTTCAGGGCGAGCAGGATTACTGGGAGTACCCGCTGCACGACCTGCTGCCGCTGATGCGCCGCAACCGCGAGCTGGTGGTGGATCAACGCCTGCTCGAAGGCACCTATGGCATCGCGCGCTTCAACACGCTGCACCCGCCGTTCAACAACGTCGCGGTGCGCCGCGCGGTCGCGATGGCGGTCGACCAGCGCGACTACCTGCGCGCCGTCGCCGGTAATGAGCCGAATGGCTGGGGCGTGTGCGAGGGCGTATTCACCTGCGGCGCGCCGTTGGCCAATGAGGTGGGCAGCGAAATCCTGAAGACCCACAGCATCGAACGCGCGCGTGAAGCATTGCGCACCTCCGGCTACAATGGCGAGAAGGTGGTGCTGGTCGCGCCGTCGGATTATCCGCAGATCAACGCGCTGTCGCTGGTTACCGCCGACATCCTGCAACGGATGGGCATGAATGTGGACCTGATCGCCACCGACTGGGGATCACTGGTGCAACGCCGCGCCTCCCGCGAGCCGGTGGAGCGGGGCGGCTGGAGCATCATCCACACCACCTCATCGGGTCAGTCGTTGACCCTGCCGGTGTACCACCTGTTCCTGCGCGCGAATGGGCCCAGCGCCTGGTTCGGCTGGCCGGACGATCCCGAGATCGAGCGGCTCCGCGGCGCCTGGGTCGAGAGCGGAGAGGAAGCAGAGCGCCTCACAATCGCGCAGGCGCTGAACCGGCGCGCGATGGAGTTCATGCACTACCTGCCGCTAGGGTATTACTGGCAGCCGAGCGCCTGGCGCCGCAACGTCACCGGCGTGTTCCGCGCGCCCGCGACGGTGTTCTGGAACATGGGGAAGTCTTGATGGCGAGGTGCGGACTGGCGCTCGCCATCCGACCTGATGGGGAGAAGTTTGATGCGGCGTAGAGCTCTCATCGCGGCCGGCGTGGCGGCACCGTTCGTCGCCTCGGCCCAGGTTGCGGCGCGCACGTTGCGCTTCGTGCCGCAATCGAACCTCGCGAGTCTCGATCCGGTCTGGAGCACGGCGGTCATCGTGCGCAACCACGGGCTGATGATCTACGACATGCTGTTCGGCCTCGACGCTGCCTTGCAGCCCCGGCACCAGATGGCCGAGGGGCATGAGGTTTCGGCCGACGGCCTGACCTGGACGATCGGCCTGCGCGAAGGGCTGCGCTTCCATGATGGCGCGCCGGTGCGCAGTGCCGACTGCATCGCTTCCATCCTGCGCTGGTCGAAGCGGGACGTGCTCGGGCAGCGGCTCGGCACCTTGCTCGACGAGATGAGGGCGGAGACCAAGACGCGCTTCACCATTCGCCTCAAACGTCCCTGGGCCGGCTTGGCCTGGGCGCTCGGCAAGCCCTCGGCGAACATGTGCGCGATCATGCCGGAGCGCGTGGCCCAGACCGACCCCTTCATCCAGATTACGGACACGACAGGCTCAGGCCCCTACAGCTTCCGCCGCGACCTGTTCCGTCCAGGCGACCTTGCCGTCTATGAGCGCTTCGCCGGGTATCGGAGCCGTGAAGAGCCATCCGACTTCCTGGCTGGCGCCAAGCCCGTGCATTTCGACCGTGTCGAATGGCGCGTCATGCCAGACCCCGCCACGGCCTCGGCGGCGTTGCAGAACAACGAGGCGGATTGGTGGGAGAATCCGCTGCCCGACCTGCTGCCGGTGCTGCGCCGCCACCGCGAGATCGTCATCGACCAGGTCAACGCCTTCGGCAATCTCGGCGTGCTGCGCTTCAACTTCCTCCATCCGCCCTTCAACAACCCCGCGGTGCGCCGCGCGCTGCTGCCGGCGATCGACCAGCGCGCCTTCATGGATGCGGCGATCGGCACCGACACCGCGTTGAGCCGGGTGCCGTCCGGCTGCTTCACGCCGGGCTCACCGCTGGCCAATGATGAGGGGCTATCGGTCCTGACCGGGCCGCGCAGCCTCGATGCCGCGAAGGCCGCACTGGCCGCCTCCGGCTATCGGGGGGAGCGGGTGGCGATGATGTCCGCCTCCGACCTGCCGGGGCTGCAAAACCTGTCCGAGGTGGCGGCCGACCTGATGCGGCGGATGGGCTTCAACGTCGACTTCCAGGCGATGGATTGGGGCACGCAGATTCAGCGCCGCGCGAGCCGCCTCGGCGTCGACCAGGGCGGCTGGAGCGCCTTCTGCACGACATGGGAGGGGCTTGACGTCTCGGTGCCCGGCAGTCACCAACCGCTGCGCGGCAATGGGGCAAATGCCTGGTCCGGCTGGCCGGAGAGCCCACGCCTGGAGGCGCTGCGCGATGCATGGTTCGAGGCGTCGGACCTTGCCGCCGAACGGGCTATCGCGCGTCAGATGCAGGCGATCGCCTGGGATGAGGTGCCGTTTATCCCGCTGGGCCTCGTGCTACAGCCGCAGGCCTATCGGCGCAGCATCACCGGCGTGGTCAAGGGTGGGCCGGCGCTGTTCTGGGGGGTACGCCGGGCCTGAAGGCAGCGTGCCGGAGCCGCTAGCGCGGCGTCTGGCACGATGCATGCAAGGCCGCCCAAGGATGGTCGGACAGCATAGCGTACCGCCTATAATTCAGGCAGTGTGTGGCAAATAAGAAGGGGTGGATTGGATGGATCGCAGGACATTCTTAGCATCGACGGGGCTCGCGACCAGCGCCGCGCTGCTTTCCGCGCCCGCGCTGAGCCAGGGCGCCGCGGCGCGGACGCTGAGATTCGTTCCGCAAGCGAACCTTGCGAATTTCGATCCGATTTGGGGCACCCAGTATGTCGTGCGCAACGCCGCCGCGGCGGTGTGGGACACGCTCTATGGCATCAATGACGAGCTGGTGCCCCAGCCACAGATGGTCGAAGGCGAGACGCTCTCCGCCGATAGCCTGACCTGGAATTTCCGCCTTCGCCCCGGCCTGCTTTTCCACGATGGCGCGCCTGTACTGGCCAAGGATGTGGTCGCCTCCATCACGCGCTGGATGCCGCGCGATCCGATGGGCCAGATGATCCTTGCCATCCAGGACGAACTCGTCGCGGTCGATGACCGCAACTTCCGCTGGAAGCTGAAGCGCCCCTATCCGAAGCTGAAATACGCGCTCGGCAAGTCTGCGACGCCGTGCTGCTTCATCATGCCCGAGCGCATTGCCGCGACCGGCAACACCACCATGATCACGGAATATGTCGGCTCCGGCCCAATGGTCTTCAAGCGTGACGAGTGGGTGCCGGGCGCCAGATCCGTGTTCGAGAAGTTTGCGCGCTACGTCCCGCGCGAAGGCACCGCGAGCTGGATGGCTGGACCCAAGCGCATCCTGGTCGATCGCCTGGAATGGGTGGTGATGCCCGACCCCGCGACGGCCGCGGCCGCGCTGCAGAATGGCGAGGTCGACTGGTGGGAGAACCCGATCAGCGACCTCGTGCCGCTGCTGCGCCGCAACCGGAACATCGCGGTCGATATCGCCGATCCGCTTGGCAATATCGGAAGCTTTCGCATGAACCACCTGCACGCGCCCTTCAACAACAAGAAGGTGCGCCAGGCGGTGATGACGGCGCTGAGCCAGGAAGACTACATGCGCGCGCTGGTCGGCGACGACACGGCCCTGTGGAGCGTGCTTGGCGGCTACTTCACCCCGGGCACCTCGAGCTACACCGAGGCTGGGGGCGAGGCGCTGAAGGCCAAGAACATCGCGCGCGGGCGACAGATGCTGGCGGAATCAGGCTACGCAAATGAGCCGGTTATCTGCCTGGTCGCGCAAGACCAGCCGATCACCAAGGCGCAGGGCGATGTCACCGCCGACCTGCTGCGCCGACTGGGCATGAATGTCGATTTCGTCGCGACGGATTGGGGCACGGTCGGGCAGCGCCGCGCCATGCGCAATCCGCCGGCGCAGGGCGGCTGGAGCATGTTCCACACCTGGCATGCGGGGGCGGACACCGTGAATCCGGCGGCCTACAACGCGCTCCGCGCCAATGGCGAGGGTGCCTGGTTCGGCTGGCCGAATGTCCCCTCGGTCGAGGCCGGCGTGACGGAGTGGTTCGACGCGCCGAACGACGGTGCGGAGAAGCTGGCGCTCGACAAGATCAACCGTGAGGCGGTGGACAATGTCGTCTATGCGCCGACAGGTTTCTTCAAGAGCTACCAGGCGTGGCGCCGCAACGTCACCGGCATCCAGAAGGGGCCGCTGCCCTTCTTCTGGGGCGTGGCGAAGAGCTGATGTTCGCATACGTCGTCCGCAGGGTTCTCGCCACCATCCCCGTCATGGGGCTCGTGGCGCTATTCGTGTTCTCCCTCCTGTATCTCGCTCCGGGCGATCCCGCGGCGGTCATCGCCGGCGATCAGGCGACACCGCAGGATGTGGAACGCATCCGCGCGTCACTGGGGCTGGACCGGTCCTATCTGGTGCGCTTCGGGGAGTGGTTCTTCCGCATCCTGCAGGGGGATCTTGGACTTTCGATCTTCACCAACCTGCCGGTGACGACGATGATCGCGCAGCGCATCGAGCCGACCTTGTCGCTGATGATCCTGACCTTGATCCTCGCGATCAGCATCGCCGTCCCGATGGGCGTCATCGCCGCGTGGAAGCAGGGCACGCTCATCGACCGCGCGGTGATGGGCTTCGCGGTGCTGGGATTCTCCGTCCCGGTCTTCGTGGTTGGGTATGTGCTCGCGTATATCTTCGCGCTTGAGCTCGATTGGCTGCCGGTGCAGGGCTACACGCCCTTTGCGCGGGGGTTCTTCCCGTGGCTGCAGAATCTTATTCTGCCCTCGATCGCGCTCGGCGGCGTCTATATCGCACTCATCGCGCGCATCACCCGCGCCACGATGCTTGAGGTGCTGCAGCAGGACTACATCCGCACGGCGCGGGCAAAGGGTGCCAATCAGTCGAGCATCCTTTTCGTCCACGCGCTGAAGAATGCCGCGGTGCCGATTGTGACCGTCATCGGCATCGGCATCGCGCTGCTGATCGGCGGCGCCGTGGTGACCGAGAGCGTCTTCGCCATTCCTGGCCTCGGCCGCCTCACGGTCGATGCAATTCTGCGGCGCGACTACCCCGTCATCCAGGGTGTCGTGCTGCTGTTCAGCTTCGTCTACGTGCTGGTCAACCTGGCGATTGACCTGGCCTATACGCTGTTCGACCCGAGGATCCGCTACTGATGAGCGCAAGTACTGCAGACGGGCGCGACGTCCCGCACGACGTGCCCAACCCGGCCAACACCATCATGGCGCGCAACGCGGCCAATGCCTTGATGGACCGCAACGCGACCAACGTCGCCATTGCGCCGCCGATGCCGGACATCCTGCCGCCGGTGCGTCCGCGTGGCGGCTTCCTCGGCTTCCTGCGCCGCAACCCGACCATCGCCTTCGGCGGTGGCTTGGTGCTGGCGATGGTGTGCGTCGCCATCTTCGCACCCTTCCTGTTCACCCGCGATCCGACCGCGCTCGCACCCGCTCTGCGCACGCGGGAGCCTTCCGCGCAGTTCTGGTTCGGCTCCGACATGCTGGGGCGCGACGTCTATTCGCGGGTGCTCTACGGCACGCGGGTTTCGCTCACGGTTGGCTTTTCGGTCGCCATCCTTGCCTCGGTCGTCGGGCTGACCATCGGGCTGATCTCGGGCTTCATCCGGGTGGCTGATACCGTCATCATGCGCTGCATGGATGGGCTGATGTCGATCCCGCCGATTCTGCTCGCCATCGCGCTGATGGCGCTGACACGGGGCTCGGTGCAGAACGTCATCATCGCCATCACCATCGCGGAGATACCGCGCGTCTCGCGCCTGGTGCGCGGCGTGGTGCTGTCGCTGCGCGAGCAGCCCTATGTCGATGCCGCCGTCGCCTCCGGCACCCGGACGCCGCGCATCATCATCCGCCACATCCTGCCCAACACGCTGGCACCGCTGACCGTGCAGGCGACCTACATCTGTGCGAGCGCGATGATCACCGAGGCGATCCTGTCCTTCATCGGTGCCGGCACCCCGCCGATCATCCCGTCCTGGGGCAACATCATGGCCGAGGGCCGCGCGCTCTGGCAGGTGAAGCCCTACATCGTGTTCTTCCCCGCGATCTTCCTCTCCATCACGGTGCTCGCCGTGAACCTGCTGGGCGACGGGCTGCGCGACAGCCTCGATCCGCGCATGGCGAAAAGGGTTTGATGCCATGAGCGAACCCCTCCTCGTCGTCGAGCAGTTGCAGACGCATTTCTGGACACCCGACGGCATCAACCGCGCGGTCGACGGCATCTCGTTCCACGTCAATGCCGGCGAGACCATCGCCATCGTCGGCGAGAGCGGCTGCGGCAAATCCGTCACCGCCATGTCCATGCTGCGGCTGATCCCGGAACCGCCCGGCAAGATCGCGGGATCGATCCGCTTCCAGGGCAAGGATTTGCTCAAGATCTCCGAGAAGGAGATGCGCTCGATCCGCGGCAACGAGATCAGCATGATCTTCCAGGAGCCGATGACCTCGCTCAACCCGGTGCTGAACGTGGCCCGCCAGATCGGCGAGACGCTTCGTTTGCACCAGGGACTGTCCGCTAAACAGGCGGAGGACAAGGCCATCGAGATGCTCACCCTCGTGGGCATCCCCGAGCCGGCGCGGCGGGTGCGCGAGTACCCGCACCAGCTCTCGGGCGGCATGCGGCAGCGGGTCATGATCGCGATCGCTCTTGCCTGCAATCCGAAGCTGCTGATCGCCGATGAGCCGACGACGGCGCTGGACGTCACCATCCAGGCGCAGATCCTGGACCTCATGCGCGACCTCAAGCACCGCGTCGGTGCGGCCATCGTGCTGATCACCCACGATCTCGGCGTCGTCGCCGAGGTCGCGGAGCGGGTGGTCGTCATGTACGCCGGCAAGAAGGTGGAGGAGGCGCCGGTCGGCGCGCTGTTCCGCACCCCGCGGCACCCCTATACGCAGGGGCTGCTGGGCTCCGTGCCGAAGCTCGGTTCCTCGCTCACGGGGACCGAGACGCGGCTGGCGGAGATCCCCGGCCTCGTGCCCAGCCTGAAGAGCAAGATCGATGGCTGCGTCTTCGCCTCGCGCTGCCTCTACGCAACCGATCTTTGCCGCAAGCTGGCACCCGCACTGGAAGAAAAGGCGCCGGGCCACGTCGCCGCCTGTCATTACGCCATGAAAGAAGCGATCGCCGCATGAGCCGCCCCGTTTTGGAGGTCATGGACCTCAAGAAGCATTTCCCGGTCCATGGCGGCTTCTTCGGCGGCGTCACCGGCAAGGTCTACGCGGTGGATGGCATCTCCTTCTCGATCGAGAAGGGGGAGACGCTGGCGCTGGTGGGCGAATCCGGTTGCGGCAAATCCACCGTCGGCAAGGCCATCCTGCGGCTGTTCGGCCTGACCGGTGGCCAGGTCGTGCTGGACGGCACCCGGATCGACGACATGCCGTCGGGGACGTTGCGGCCGTTGCGTCGGCGCATCCAGGTGGTCTTCCAGGACCCCTACAGCTCGCTCAATCCGCGGATGCGCGTGCGCGACATCCTGGCCGAGCCGATTCGCAATTTCGGCCTCGCCAAGAACAAGGCCGAGCTCGAGGAGCGGGTCGCGCTGCTCATGGACAAGGTGCGGCTGCCGCGCGACGCGGTGAACCGCTGGCCGCATGAGTTCTCCGGCGGCCAGCGGCAACGCATCGGCATCGCGCGCGCGCTCGCCGCCGAGCCGGACATCATCATCTGCGACGAGGCGGTGTCCGCACTCGACGTCTCGGTCAAGGCGCAGATCGTGAACCTGCTGCAGGATCTGCAGAAGGAGCTCGGGCTCGCGATGCTGTTCATCAGCCACGACCTCGCGATTGTGGAGCACATGACGCACCGGGTCGCAGTCATGTACCTCGGCAAGATTGTGGAGGTCGCGACCAAGCGGGACCTGTTCTCGGCCCCGAAGCACCCCTACACGGAGGCGTTGCTCTCCGCGGTCCCGGTGGCGATGCCGGGTGCGCAGCGGGAGCGCATCATCCTCACGGGTGATGTACCGAGCCCGATCAACCCGCCCAAGGGCTGCCGGTTCCATACGCGGTGCGGCTATGCCTTCGACCGCTGCCGGGTGGATGAGCCGCTGCTGAAGATCACCGATGCCGGGCATTGGGCGGCGTGCCACCTGCATGATCGCCCGCCCGAGGAGAACCCGCTGGCTGGCGCCAAGGGTGCGGATCTCATCGCCGCGCATTGATCGGCTTGACGTGACGGGCCGTGCGGGGCGACGTTGCGGGCGAAGGACCAGCGCTATGAGGCGCGGCCGTTGAAATCGGGAGACGCTCATGCCGCAGGTCACGCTGACGGTGAATGGAAAGAGCCACACGGCGACGGTCGAAGGCCGCACGCTTCTGGTTGAATTGCTGCGCGAGACGCTGCGGCTGACGGGCACCCATGTCGGTTGCGACACCAGTCAGTGCGGCGCGTGCGTGGTGCACATCGACGGCGAGAGTGCCAAGGCGTGCACCGTGCTTGCCGTCGCCGCGGAAGGCACTTCGGTGCTTACGATCGAGGGTCTGGCCGCCGCCGATGGCATGCTGCACCCGATGCAGGAAGCGTTCCGCGAGTACCACGCGCTGCAGTGCGGCTTCTGCACGCCGGGCATGGTGATGAGCGCCATCGACCTGGTGCAGAAGAACCCGCAGGGCCTCAGTGAGCATGAAATTCGCGAGGGGCTCGAGGGCAATCTCTGCCGTTGCACGGGCTATCACAATATCGTTAAGGCGATCTCCGCCGCGCAGGACCTGATGCACGGCCGCGTTTCAGAACTCGCTCGCGCTGCTGAGTAGGCAAGGCTGGGGAAAGGAATTTCCCCAGACCCCATTCTTTTGTTTTGGCTTTCTGGTGCTGGTTTTGGGGAAGCACCCACAAATAAAAGAATAAGAATGGGAGTTTGGGGGGAACTCATCTCCCCGATGCTGTCATCAGGGAGAACACAACAATGAACGTGGTCCTACCCTTCGAGGGCATCGGCGCGAGCCTGCGTCGCAAGGAAGATGCCCGCTTTCTCCAGGGCCACGGCAACTACGTCGA
>JAQGHV010000261.1 GCA_028288785.1 Rhodospirillales bacterium
GAAAGCGCTTAGATTACGCAGCCTTCAGGCATCGACCTGTTCGGCGCCTAGCCGCGCGCACGGCTTACGCCGACATACTCCCTGAAGACGCCCAACGAAGCCGTGCTGTGCACGTCACCGAAGCCGGATGCACGAAGCTCCGCCTCGATGGTCTTGGCGGGCACGCATTCCTCGATGGTGTCCCAGTAATACCGCATCAGCAGGCGCCCCTGCCTGCGCGGCATCATCAATCCGCACACCGCCGGGATAATCCGCCCGAGCCAGAGCATCGCGGCCGCCTGGACAAACCTGTTCTCCGCGCGGGCGATCTCCAGGATCAGCAGACGGCCACCAGGTTTCAGCACCCGGCGGAACTCCGCGAAGACGCTGCCGAAATTGGCCATGTGCCGCAGCGCGTAGCCCATGGTGACCAAGTCGAAGCTGCCATCTGCGAACGGAAGTGCCTCGGCCCGCCCTTGAACCATCGGCAGCGTGAGGCTGGCGCGCGCCTGCTGCAGCATCCCGAAGCTTGGATCCAGCCCGACGACCAGCCCATCCGCCTGCACGATCCTGACAGCTTCGCGCGCCAGCAGGCCCGTACCCACGGCGATGTCGAGCACTCGCTGCCCCGCCACCAGGCCGTTGTTGCGCAGCACGCGCCGGCGGTACCAGGCGCCCGAGCCGAGCGACATGATGGAGTTGATGCGGTCGTAATCGGCGGCGCCGTTGTCGAACAGGTCACGCACGAACGCTTCACGCTCGCGGGCGTCGCCATAATATCCGGTCAGGACTGGATGGGGCTGGGTCACATCGGCGTTCCCGCAATGGAGGGCGGCGGGAAGTTCCGCCAGAGTGCTGGGCGCTGATGCAAGGCCCGGTTGTCTGCGCTAGTCGATGACGACGCTACCAAACGATGCCTATCGAGGGAACCTGCCTAGGATGGCTTCCGATCAATCCGCCGCAGTGGGGTGCGGTCCGGACGAAGCGGCCGAGATCGCTGCGCGGCGTCGGCCTTTGCGCCACGCGTGGGACACGTTCAGCTTCTTCCTAGTGCTTACGCTCCTGGCCGTCGGCTTCTCCATCTGGAGCATGATCGCGATGGTCCTGGTGCACCTGCTCCCGCGCCGCTTCGGGCAGCGGCTTGGCCAGAAAGCAATAGGTGCGTCCTTCGGCTTTTTCCTTTGGACCATGCGCGGGCTCGGCATCGCCCGGGTCGACCTGTCGGCACTGGACGAGGTGCGCGACGCCCGAGGCGTCGTGTTCGTAGCAAACCATCTCGCGCTGCTGGATATCCTGCTGCTTGGCTCCCGCCTTCCGCGCACCGTCTGCATCATCAAGGCCAGCCTGTGGGGCAACCCGGTTTTGGGCGGCGGGCGTCTGGCCGGATACATCCGGAGTGACGAGCCGCTGCGCCTGGTTCGCAACGCGGCCGCGGCACTGCGCGAGGGCTCCAACCTTCTCATCTTTCCCGAGGGCACGCGCCAGCCGGCCGGCCAGCTGGGCCCTTTCCGTCCCGGCTTCGCGCTGATCGCGAAGGAGGCCCAGGCACCGGTGCAGACGCTCTTCATCGAGAGCAATTCGCCCTATCTGCGCAAAGGCTGGCCGCTGTGGAAGCGCCCCGAATTCCCTCTGAGGTATCAGGTGACTTTGGGGCCGCGCCTCCAGGTACAGGGGCGTGCCGAGGAGTTTGCCCAGACGCTGAGGGCCGTCTTCCTCCATCACCTGCAGCCCGGGGGGCACCATTCGTGACCCCATCGCACAGCCACCTGGTCCTTATCCCGAGCTACAATACTGGCGCGATCCTGGCCGAAACCCTCGCTGGCGCGAGGGCCGCCTGGGCGCCGGTCTGGCTCGTCATCGACGGCACCACCGATGGTTCGGCAGATGCCTTGCAGGATGACCCCGCCACAGGTTTTCGCGTGCTCCGCCTGCCGCGAAATCGTGGCAAGGGCGCCGCCGTAATGGCGGGGCTCATGGAGGCGGAAGGGCAGGGCTTCACCCATGCGCTGGTGATGGATGCGGACGGCCAGCATCCTGCCGCGCAGATCGCTGAGTTTATGGCCGCCTCGATCGCCGCGCCGGACGCCATGGTGCTCGGCGTGCCGGTATTCGGGCCTGAGGCGCCGCAGCTTCGCGTGCGCGGTCGGCAGATTTCCAACGGGTGGGCCAACCTCGAAACATTGGGGGCCGGCGTCGGCGACAGCCTGTTTGGCTTTCGGGTCTATCCGATCGCGCCGTTGCTGCGGATCATGCGCCGCCAGAGTGGGATGCGGCGCTTCGACTTCGATCCCGAAGCGGCGGTCCGGCTCAGCTGGGCAGGGGTCCCGGCGCTGAACCTGCCAGCCAAGGTACGCTATGTCGCGGCGGCGGAAGGGGGCGTGTCGCACTTCAGATATGGGCGGGACAACCTGCTGCTGACCCGCATGCACGCGCGGCTGTTTTTCGGGATGATCATCCGTCTGCCGCTGCTCCTGGGCCGGAGATTCAGCCGGCGATCCTGAGGGACGCGCGAAAGCGAGGCCGGGGCTGAGGGCGTGGATGCGTAACCTCAAGAACGGACCCCTGCCGTAACCGGTGAATGGCGACGGCTCTTAACCCCCCCCTATGAAAGCGCTTTCTTTCCGCGTAGGATTTTCACCAAGGGGTACGGCGCGCAACAAGCGCCGAATGAGGAGACGAAAATGATCCGCTGCATGACGATCAAGATCGCGGAGAGATTCCGCCCGTGAACGAGTTCCACAAGCTGAAGGATCGCATCGCGATCGTGGGCGTCGGCAACACGCCCTACGGCAATTTCCCGGACACCGACGATTACGGCCTCGGCGCGCGCGCCTTCCGCAACGCGGTCGAGGATTGCGGGATTGAGAAGGACAAGGTCGACGGCCTCCTCGTCTGCCGCGTGCCTCACTACGCGCGCATGGGCGAGATCATCGGCCTCAACCCGCGCTGGACCATCCAGATGCCGCCGCATGGCCGCATGTCGGGCATGGCCATCATCGAGGCGGCCGCCGCACTTGATGCGGGGCTGTGCGACTACGCCGCACTCATTTACGCGAACATCGGCCGCTCCCGCCGGGTGAACTACGGCGGCGAGGAGAGCCCCGGCGTCTGGGATCCCTGGGGCTTCACCTCGCCGGGTGCCGCGCATGCGATGATGTTCCAGCGCCACCGCGCCCTGTACGGCACGACCACGCGCCAGCTCGCGGAGGTCTCAGTCGCCTTCCGCCACCACGCCTGCCTGAACCCGGCCGCGGTCATGAAGCAGCCCATCACCATCGACGACCACGAGGCCGCGCGGCCCATCACCGAACCGCTCCGTCTGCTCGACTACTGCCTCATCAATGACGGCGCGGTCTGCATCATCATGACCACGAAGGAGCGCGCGCGGGATCTGAAGAAGAAGCCGGTGATGATCTCGGGCATCGGCGCGCGCGAGGCCTTCACCACCGGGTCGATCGGCAATTTCGACCTCAACTTCTGGCATGACGAGATGCAGGACGTCGCCGCGCAGGCCTATGGCATGGCGGGTGTCGGACCCTCCGATGTCGATGCGCTCATGTGCTACGACAATTTCAGCCCGACCGTGCTGTTCAGCCTCGAGGGGCTGGGCTTCTGCAAGCAGGGCGAGGCGGGGAGTTTCGTTGAGGGTGGCACCTTAAAACTCGGCGGCAAGCTGCCGACCAACACCGATGGGGGCCATCTCTCCAACTCCTACATGCAGGGCTGGGCGCTCAACGTCGAGGCGGTGCGCCAGATCCGCGGCGAGTGCGAGGATCGCCAGGTGCCCAACGCGCAGGTCGTCCAATACTGCGGCGCGACGCCGTGCTCCCGCTCCATCATCTACACGCCAGGTTGAGGGTCGTCCGATGCAAACCGCCATCGCCAAGCCGCGCCCTAAGATCGACAACGTCAACCGGGGTTTCTGGGACAACGCGCGCGCCCAGAAACTGTCCGTGCAGAAGTGCGGCGCCTGCGAGGACGTCCATTTCCCGGGCTCCCCCGTCTGTCCGCGATGCCTCTCGGAGAAGCAGTCCTGGGTGGAGGTATCCGGCCGGGGCAAGCTGCTTTCCTGGGTGCGTTTCCACCGCGCCTACTGGGACAGCTTCCGCGCCGACCTTCCCTATCTCGTCTGCCTGGTCGGCCTCGAGGAGGGGCCGCTCCTGGTGAGCAACCTCGTCGGCGTGGAGCCGGACGACATCGTCATTGGTGCCGGTGTCGAGGCGGTGTTCGAGAAGGTCGATGACGAGCTGACGCTGCCGAAATTTCGCATCAGCGGCTGACCCAGCCATCGAAGGCGCACCAAGCGCCCGGGCTGCAAACGGGAGGAATGAATACGTGAAACGCATTATCCAGATCGCTGCGCTGTTCCTCGCCTTCATCGCGCCCGGCGTGGTGCAGGCGCAGGACCGCGCCACGACGTTGCGCGTGGTCGTGCACGCCAATCTCCAGATCCTCGATCCGGTCTGGACCACGGCCTTCATCACCAACCGGCACGGCTACCTCATCTACGACACCCTCTACGGGATGAATTCGCGCTTCGAGCCGCAGCCGCAGATGGCCGAGGGCCACGAAGTTCTGGAAGACGGCCTGCTCTACCGCATCCGCCTCCGCGAAGGCCTGCGCTTCCACGATGGCAGCCCGGTCCGCGCGCAGGATGCGGTGGCTTCGCTGCGCCGCTGGATGACGCGCGACGCGATGGGCCAGCGCATGGGTTCGGTCACGAGTGGCATCGAGGCCGTTGATGAACGCACCTTCGAGATCCGCCTGCGCGAGCGCTGGGGCCTCGTGATCGAGACACTCGGGAAAGCCTCGAACCCGGCCTTCATCATGCCCGAGCGTATCGCGAACACGCCGTCGAGCACGCAGGTGACGGAGACGATCGGTTCCGGCCCCTTCATCTTCGTGCGCGATGAATGGCGTCCAGGCAACCGCGTCGTCTATCGCCGCAACCCCGACTATGTGCCGCGCGCCGAACCCGCCGACTACATGTCCGGCGGCAAGCGTCCGCTGATGGAGCGGATCGAGTGGCTGTACATCCCCGACCAGAACACCGCGCTGGCAGCGCTGAACGCCGGTGAGATCGACTATTACGAGGCGCCGCCGCTCGACTTCATCACCAGCCTTGAACGCAACCGCAACGTGCGAATCGTCAACATCGACACGCTCGGCACCCAGGGGCTGATCCGGCCGAACCACCTGTCCCCGCCTTTCAACGATCCCCGCGCCCGGCAGGCGCTGGCGCATCTGGTGCGGCAGGAAGACTACATGCGCGTGGTGGTCGGCAATCCGCGGCTGTACCAGCGCTTCTGCGGCGCGTTCTTCCAGTGCGGATCGGCCAATGACACCGCGGTCGGCAGTGAGCCCTACCAGCAGCCAAACATCGAGCGCGCCCGCGAATTGCTGCGCGAGGCCGGCTACAATGGTGAGCGCATCGTCGTCATGCAGCCGACCGATCGCCCGCAATACAATGCGGCCACCGCGGTGTTGATCCAGAGCCTCCGCCGTGCCGGCGTCAACGTGGATGTGCAGGCGATGGATTGGAGCACGCTCCTGTCGCGCCGGGCCAATCGCAGCCCGCCGGACCAGGGTGGCTACCACCTGTTCATCACGACGCATGGCGGGCCTGACACGGCGGCGCCGGTCTCCAACACCTGGTTCAACTCGCGCTGCGAGCGGGCCAATCCCGGCTGGGCCTGCGACATGGAACTCGATGGCATGGTCGCCGAGTGGGCACGCGAGAGCGACCCCGCCGCTCGTCGGCCGATCCTGGAGCGTATCCATCGCCGCGCCTGGGAGACGCTGCCCTACATCCCGTTCGGCCAGTACACCCAGCCGATTGCGGTGCGGTCGAACGTCCATGGCATCGTCGCCGCTGGGTTGCCGGTCTACTGGAACATCGAGAAGCGCTGATCCATGTGGTCCTACGCCATCAGGCGCATCCTCGCGACGATCCCGGTGCTGTGCGTCGTCGCGATCATCGTCTTCCTGTTGCTGCGGCTGAGCCCCGGCGATCCGGCGGCGATCATCGCCGGCGACAATGCGACCGTCGACGACATCGCGATGATACGGGCGCAGCTCGGCCTCGACCGGCCGCTATTGCAGCAGTTCGTCTTCTGGCTGGGGCAGTTGCTGAGCGGGGATTTCGGCAATTCGATCTACCTGGCCCGGCCGGTGATCGGGCTGATCATGGAGCGTGTGGAGCCCACCTTGGCGCTTTCCGTCACGACGATGGCCTTCGCCATGCTGCTGGCGATCCCGATGGGCGTGCTCGCGGCCTGGCGGGCGGGGTCATGGGTGGACCAGACCATCATGGCGCTTTCGGTCCTCGCCTTCTCGGTGCCGGTGTTCCTGATCGGCTATGGGCTGGTGATCGGGTTCTCGCTGACGCTCGATCTGCTGCCGGTGCAGGGCTTCGTGAGCCTGAGCGATGATCCCCTCCAATTCCTGCGGCACCTCGTGCTGCCGACCATCGCCCTGGGGCTGGTCTACAGCGCGCTGCTGGCACGGATCACGCGGGCCACCATGCTCGAGACGCTGAACGAGGATTTTATCCGCACCGCGCGGGCGAAGGGACTGGCGGAACCGCGCGTCCTTCTCCTGCACGCGCTGAAGAATGCCTCGGTTCCCATCGTCACCACCATCGGCACGGGCCTCGCGCTACTCATCGGCGGCGTGGTCGTGACCGAAAGCGTCTTCGCAATTCCCGGCATCGGGCGCCTCACGATCGAGGCGGTGCTGCAGCGGGATTACCCGGTCATCCAGGGCGTCATCCTCGTCATCGCCGCCGTCTATGTGTTCGTGAACCTGGCGATCGACCTGGCCTATCCGCTGCTCGACCCGAGGATACGCTTCTGATGAGCACGACAATCCTCGGCGCGTCGCTGGCCGAGCAGCCGCGCCGGCGCGCCAGCCTGCTGCGCCGCATGCGCCGCTATCCGCTGCCCACCATCGGTGCGCTGCTGCTCATCCTGCTGGTGGCGAGCGCGCTCGGCGCCCCGTGGATCGCGACGCATGACCCGTTCGAGATGAATGTCGTCGATCGCCTGCAGCCGCCGAATGCTGACTACTGGTTCGGCACCGACGCCTACGGGCGCGACATGTTCAGTCGCACCTTGCATGGCGGCCGGGTCTCGCTCGTCATCGGCATCGCGGTCGCTGTTGCGAGCACCATCATCGGGCTCGTCATCGGCGTGATCGCCGGCTACTTTCGCCTCGCCGATGCGATCCTGATGCGCATCATGGATGGGCTGATGGCGATCCCGGGCATCCTGCTCGCGATCGCGCTGATGTCGCTCACGCGGGCGAGCGTCTGGGTCGTCGTCGTCGCCATCACCATCCCCGAAATTCCCCGCGTCGTGCGGCTGGTGCGCGCGGTGGTGTTGACCGTGCGCGAGCAGATCTACATCGAGGCGGCGACCGCCATCGGCACCGGCTTTCCGCGGCTGATGCTGAAGCACATCCTGCCGAACACGCTGGCGCCGCTGATCGTGCAGGCGACCTACATCGCGGCCTCCGCGGTGCTGGTCGAGAGCTACCTCAGCTTCCTCGGCGTCGGCACGCCGCCGGAGGTTCCAAGCTGGGGGAACATCATCGCCGAAGGCCGCCTGTACGTGCAGATCGCCTTCTGGAACATCCTGTTTCCGAGCGTCTTCCTTGGCCTGATGGTGCTCTCCATCAACATCCTGGGCGACGGCTTGCGCGACATGCTCGACCCCCGCCTGGCGCGGCGGCTGTGATGGCGTTTGACGCAGCCGAGGCGCCGGTCCTGGTCGTGGACGGGCTGCGCACCGAATTCGCGACCGGCGAGGGCCCGCCCAGCGTCGCGGTGCATGACCTGTCCTTCACCGTGCGGCGCGGTGAGACGCTGTGCATCGTGGGCGAATCCGGGTGCGGGAAGAGCCTCACCGCGCTGTCGATCCTGCGGCTGTTGCCGCGTCCCTACGGGCGGATCGGGGCGGGACGCGTGCTGCTCGACGGGCAGGACCTCGCGCAGATCAGCGATGCCGAGATGCGCGCCGTGCGCGGCCGCGCGATCTCCATGATCTTCCAGGAACCGATGAGCAGCCTCAACCCGGTGCTCACCATCGGCCGCCAGATCGCCGAGACGGTGATGGTGCATGAGCAGCTTGACTGGTCCGCCTGCATGGGCCGCGCGTTGGAGATGCTGCGCCAGGTGCGCATCCCCGAGCCGGAGCGGCGCCTGCAGGAGTATCCGCACCAGCTCTCGGGGGGCATGCGGCAGCGCGTGATGATCGCGATGGCGCTGGTCTGCCGGCCCCGCGTCCTGCTGGCCGATGAGCCGACGACCGCGCTCGATGTCACCATCCAGGCGCAAATCCTCGACCTCGTGCGCGACCTGCAGCAGGAGACGGGGACGGCGGTCATCCTCATCACGCACGACCTCGGCGTCGTCGCTGAGATGGCGGAGCGGGTGCTGGTCATGTACGCCGGCAACAAGGTCGAGGAAGGCAGCGTCACCGAGATCTTCGATGCTCCGACGCACCCCTATACGCGAGGCCTGATGGCGGCGATGCCGCATCTGGGCGGCGGGCAGGGGCATCGGGGGCGGCTCAATGAAATCCCCGGCGTGGTGCCCGCGCTGCACGCCCGGCCGCCTGGTTGCTCCTTCGCGCCGCGTTGCCCCCTCGTGCTCGACAAGTGCCGCGTGGAAGCACCGCCGCTGCTCGGCGTCGGCGGGACGCATGCCGCCGCCTGCTGGGTCACGGCGGGGAATGCATGATGACTGAAACCCCTGTGCTCCAGGTTGACGGCCTGGTGAAGCACTATCCCGTCCGTGGCGGGCTGTTCGGCCGTGCAGTGGCGCATGTGCGCGCAGTGGATGGCATCAGCTTCGCGATCGCACCGGGCGAGACCCTGGGCCTGGTCGGCGAGAGCGGCTGCGGCAAGTCAACGGTGGGAAAGGCGATCCTCCGCCTGGTCGAGCCCACCGCCGGACGCGTCACGCTTGAAGGCGAGGACATCACCGCGCTCGGCCGCGCCGCGATGATCGCCAAGCGACGGCGCATGCAGGTGATTTTCCAGGACCCGTACTCCTCGCTGAACCCGCGTATGACCGCCGGGGATATCGTGCAGGAGCCGCTGGTCAATTTCGGCATCGGCACGCGTGCCGAACAGCGGGAGCGTGTGGACGCCCTGTTCGCCCGTGTCGGCCTGCGGCCGGACCAGCGGCGGAACTACCCGCACGAGTTCTCCGGCGGGCAGCGTCAGCGGTTGGGCATCGCGCGCGCCCTCGCTTTGGGGCCGAGCATCATCATCGGCGATGAACCCGTCTCCGCGCTCGATGTCTCCGTGCAGGCGCAGGTCATCAACCTGATGGTGGATTTGCAGGAGGAGCTGAAGCTCAGCTACCTGTTCGTGGCGCATGACCTCGGCGTCGTCGAGCACATCAGCCATCGCGTGGCGGTGATGTACCTCGGCAAGATCGTGGAGATCGCGCCGCGCGCCGCCTTGTTCGAGACGCCGCTGCATCCCTACACGGAGGCGCTGCTGGCGGCGGTGCCAGTCGCGCATCCGCGCCTGCGCCGGAAGCGGATCGTGCTGAAGGGCGACGTGCCCAGCCCGATCAACCCGCCGCCCGGCTGCCGGTTCCACACGCGCTGCCCAATTGCCGTGCCGCTCTGCCGTGAGGTCGAGCCTCCCTTGATTGCGAACGCCGCGGGCCACGCCGTCGCCTGCCATCTGCGTTCCGCGTGAGCACCGTGACACGAACACCCCCCGACGCCATGCCGATGCGGCCGAAGGTGCGCATCGAGGAGGTCGCGCGGGCGGCACAGGTTTCGGCCGCCACCGTGTCGCGCGCGCT
>JAQGHV010000285.1 GCA_028288785.1 Rhodospirillales bacterium
ACGTCCGAGGCAAGCGCGACGCGTTTTGCCGTATGGCGGCTGTGCCAGTTTCAGCGCGTGTCAGCTTTGCATCAGCGCGGCAGCGGGATCCCCGACGTCACTCTCGCGCTTCGCGAAGGGCGCACCACGCTCCGCAACCTCCATCAGGTCTCGCCGCTCCGCGCGCTGTTCCCCTCGCCGGAACGGGACGACCCGCTGACGTTGGTCAATACCGGGGGCGGGCTGGCCGGCGGCGATCGGCTCAGCATCGCGATCCATGCCGGAGCCGAAACGCGCGCCACCATCAGCGCGCTCGCGGCGGAAAAGATCTACCGGAGCCTCGGCCCGCCAAGCCGGATCGATCGCACGCTCCATGCCGGCGACGGTGCCATGCTGTAGTGGATCCCGCAGGAGACCATCCTGTTCGACGGTGCCAGGCTGCAGCAGCGTATCGCGGCCAGTCGCACCCGCTGCCACGCTGCTCGCCGCCGAGACCCCGGTCTCCGGCCGTGCCGCGCGGGGCGAGGTGCTCGCCCACGGCGCGCTCCGTGAAAGCTGGCGCATCCGCCGCGATGGTCTGGGCGGATGGCTTGGCCTTCGACCCTCCCGCCGCGCTGCAAAACCTCTTCGGCTTCGCGGGTGCCGAGGGGCTGGCAACCCTACTGTTCTGCGGGGAACAGGCGGGCGCCATGCAGGAACTTCTGCGCAGCGCGGGCGCAGGTCATCCTTCCGGCCAAGGGCGTTCCGGATTGGGTCGTGGTAGAGACAATTAGCGAATGCATCCAAACACGCAGGGCAGCCACGCGAAGGAGTCGACATTGCAGCTTTTCCCCGCGGCATCAAAATAGGGATCAAGGTTCCGCCCGATTGGGACGGCGGCACCACTCTCTCCGACCATTCGTAAGGTAGGTGGAGCTGGGGAGCAGACCTGATCGCGGACGGTACGCGTCACCTTCATACCGGCCGCTTATTTACCGGAGCGCTCCAGCTGTGGAGGGATTTCCCGATCGAGCTATTGCTGATGCAGTTCGCGTGGCATCTCCGCAACAGGCATCTGCCGACGCAGGTTGAAGGCATCCCCATCCTGAACCGCGAGGACCATGTCATCGCCGCCATGCTCGGCGCCACGGTGGAGGCGGTGCAGGCACGGTCCACCCCGAAGGTGGCGCCTATGGTGAACACAAGGGCGGCCACCATCACGACCACGATCATGAACACTGAGCATTTCGCGCGCCTGCTCACCTGGACGTCGCCCGCCTATCCCGCCGGCGCCTACACCTACAGCCATGGCATCGAGGCCGCCGTCGAGGATGGCGCCGTGCGCGACGCCGCAAGCCTGGCGCCTACATCCGCACCGTCCTGCGCGATGGCGCCTGGCGCATCGATGGCGCGCTGTGTGCCGCCGCCCTGGCCACCGAAGATGGCGCCGCGTTCGATGCGATCGCCGAGCTCGCCTTCGCCTGGCGCGGCACCGCGGAGACGGCACTGGAAAGCACCGCCCAGGGCAGCGCCTTCGCCCTCGTGACGCGGGCTTGGCCGGATGCGCGCTTCGCGGCGTTCTGCGCGCGGCACCCGAAGCGGCGTGCCCATGCCGCCGTGTTTCGTGCCGCCTCCCGCTTCGCGGCGATCCCCGCGCGCGAGGCGGTGTTCGCCTACCTCGCCGCCCCCGCGGCGAACCTCACCTCGGCGGGCGTGCGGCTGGTGCCGCTAGGGCGGAGGGACGGTCAGCGCGTGACGGCGGGGCTGCTGTCGGACATAACCGACGCGACCGAGGCGGCGCTGGTCGCCGACCTCAATGATCTCGGCACCGCGTCACCCATGCTGGACATGCTCTCCATGCGTTACGAGACCCAATACACAAGGCTGTTCCGCTTATGAGCACAGAACTCGGCACACCGCTCCGAACCACCCCGTGCCACCGGCAAGCCGGCCTTACCGTGTCGGCGTCGGGGGGCGGTCGGGTCCGGCAAGACGGCGCTGGTCGATCGCCTGCGCAAACATCTGCGCGACGCACGACATCGCCGCCATCACCAACGACATCTACACAAAGGAGGATGCCGACTTCCTCACCCGCTCCGGTGCGCTGGAGCCCGAGCGGATCATGGCTGTCGAGACCGGCGGCTGCCCGCACACTGCCATCCGCGAGGACGCCTCGATCAACCTCACCTGTCGCCGAGATGAGGGAGCGGTTCCCCAACCTGCAGGTGCTGTTCATCGCCTTTGGTGGCGACAACCTCGCCGCCACCTTCAGCCCCGAGTTGGCCGATCTGACACTGTATGTCATCGACGTCTCCGCCGGCGACAAGATCCCGCGTAAGGGCGGCCGGGCATCACGCGAAGCGACCTGCTCATCATCAACAAGACCGATCTCGCACCGCTGGTAGGTGCAGATCTCGGAATCATGGACGGCGACGCGAAGCGCATGCGCGGCCCGCGGCCCTTCATCTTCACCAACCTCAAGATCGATCAGGGCGTGCGCGAGATCGCCGCCTTCATCCTCGAACAAGGCGGCATCCCGGCATGAGCCTGACCCTTCCCGCACCGCATCCCGCACCCTGGCGGAGCGTCACGCCCGCCGATCGCGGCTTTGATGCAAAGTTGCTCGCGGAGGCAGTGAACTTCGCTGCCGCCCACGCGACGCCGTGGCCGAACGACATCGCGTCGCACATCGCGCACGGCTATTTCGAAGGACCGCCGCACAACGAGATCCTGGGTCCCGTCAGCCCGCGCGGGGCGCCCAACGGCCTCGTCACCCGTAACGGCGTGCTGGTCGCGTCCTGGGGTGATACGCGGCAGTCCGACATGACCTTTTCGGTCGCCAAATCCTACCTCTCGCTGCTCGCCGGCCTCGCCCTTGCCGACGGCCTGATCCCCGACCTCGATGCCCGCATCGGCGCCACCATCACCGATGGCGGGTTCGAGACGCCGCAGAACGCTGGAATCACCTGGCGCCACATCCTCACCAACACCTCCGAATGGGAGGGTGAGCTGTTCGGCAAGTCCGACATCATCGACCGCGGCCGCAACCTCGTCGTCGAGGGCAAGGGCCAGAAGGGTCAGGCGCGCCCGATGCAGCCGCCGGGCAGCTACTGGGAATACAACGACGTGCGTGTGAACCGCCTCGCACTCTCGCTGCTGCGCCTGTTCCGCAAGCCGCTGCCCGAGGTGTTTTATGACCGCATCCTGAAGCCCATCGGCGGCTCCACCAACTGGCGCTGGGAGGGCTATCGCACGAGCTGGGTCGAGATCGAGGGGCGCCGCATCCAGTCCGTCTCGGGGGGCGGGCATTGGGGCGGCGGCGTGGTCATGCATGCCGAGGACCAGGCGCGCATCGGGCTGCTGATGCTCGGCCGCGGTGCCTGGAACGGCACGCGCATCCTGCCGGAATCCTGGATCGACGCCAGCACCACGCCCTGCGCGCTGAATCCGAGCTACGGCTTCCTCTGGTGGCTCAACAGCGATGGCAAGCGGCTGCCGTCTGCGGCAAAGGATGCGGTGTTTGCGTCCGGGGCGGGCGGCAATACCATCTGGATCGACCCGTCGACCGGCATCGTGGCGGTGAGCCGCTGGATGGACCCGGCGGCGCTCGATGGCTTCATCGGGCGGGTGCGCGCGGCGCTGGCGTAGCGCTCAAAGCAACGCCGCTCTCGCCGGACGGCGCTGTTTTCGTAGGGTGCGCGCCTCGCACCGGCGCAATCGGTGGAAGGTCCGTGCCGCGTACCTGTGCTCCTATGTCGGACATGACGAAACTCGACACACTCGCCTGGCCCCGCATCGAGGCTGATCTGGACGCCTATGGCAGCGCCGCTACCGGGCCGCTGCTCGACCCCGATCAATGCGCCGCGCTCATCGCACTTTATGACGAGCCGGCGGCGTTCCGCAGCCGCGTGGTGATGGCCCGGCACGGATTTGGGCGCGGCGAGTACCAGTATTTCGCGAACCCGTTGCCGCCGCTGGTCGCCACATTGCGCGCTGGTTTCTGGCCGCGCCTGGTGGGCATCGCCAATCGCTGGACGGGCGGCAACTACCCCGCGAGCCACGCCGAATACCTCGCGCGATGCCATGCGGCCGGGCAGGAAAAACCGACGCCCCTGCTGCTGCGCTACGGCCCCGGCGACTACAATTGCCTGCATCAGGACCTGTATGGCGCGGAGGTCTTCCCCTTGCAGGTCGCCATCCTGCTCTCCGCGCCCGAGGCCGAATTCGGTGGTGGCGCCTTCGTGCTCACCGAGCAGCGTCCACGCATGCAATCCCGCGCCGAGGTCGTGCCGCTCGCGCAGGGCGAGGCGGTGATCTTCGCGGTCGCGGACCGGCCGGTGCAGGGCACCCGCGGAACCTACCGGGTGAAGATGCGCCACGGCGTTAGCCGGGTGACTTGGGGCGCGCGGCACACGCTGGGCGTAATCTTCCACGATGCCGGGTAGGGCAGGGGCCTTCGTGTTCAAAAAGCCGAACATGCGTCCGGCGCCACGTTGCCGGGCGCCGGACTTCACCTCAAAGCATGATACCCGACGGTACGATCCTTAGCCCCCTTGAGCGGCCGAACTGCCAACGCCGATAGTTCGGCGAGGCAAGCCGCCGGAGGCGGCGCCAGCCGCTCGAGGGCACAACAAGGCGTCAACGGTCATTCTTCATGACCGTTGATATCAGTCGCGGGTCGCTGGCGCCTGGTCCCATGGCTTGCGGGCGGCCTCGCGCAGCGCATCGTAGCGCGTGATGCCGATATCACGCAGCATGCGGTCATCCATTCCGGCCAGTTCCCGGCGCGTGACGCCGGCGCGGTAGGCCGCGGCGACCAGGCGCGCAAAGGCGCGGAACGGGTTCGTGCGGATCTCGGCGCGGGGGGCGGCAACAGAGCGGGACAGGGTCAGGCCAGACATCGGGACCTCCTTGGGGTTTGCGACATCCCGATAATGCGGTTGCATGCGTAATAAGAGAAACGCATAGTATTGACGTCGACCATCAGGAATCTTGATCTTCATGCTCGCAATCCCACCGGGCCTCGACCCCGATCTGCTGCGCGCCTTCGTGCTGATCGCCGAAGGTGGCTCCGTCACCCGCGCCGCCGCGCGCGTCGGTCGAACGCAATCCGCGGTGTCCATGCAGATCAAGCGGCTGGAGGAATTCCTAGGCAAACCCTTGCTGATGCGGAACGGGCGCGGATTGTCGCCCACCCCGCACGGAGCGTGGCTGCTCGACCGCGCCAGGCAGGTTCTGGCGCTGAACGACCAGATCGTGGCGGGGTTCTGGGAACCGGCGCTGGTCGGCCATGTGCGGCTCGGCGTGCCCGATGACTACGCGCTGCGCTGGCTCCCCGGCATCCTCGCGGATTTTGCCGAGACGCATCCGGCGGTGGAGGTCGAGGTGGTGTGCTTCAACTCCGACGCGCTGGCGGACCGCATGGAACTGGGCCTGCTCGATCTCGCTCTGCTCAGCGAGGGCCACTCGGCACCCGGCTGGACGGGGCAGGAGATCTGGCGGGGCGCGCTACGCTGGGTCGGCAGTGCGCGGCACGCCGCGCATCGCCGCGACCCGCTGCCGCTCGTGCTCGCCCGTGACGGCTGCACCTGGCGCGAGGCCGCGCTCGACGCGCTTGCGGGAATTGGGCGTGCGTCCCGGGTCACCTACAACAGCGCGACGCAGTCCGGCTGCTTTGCCCTGGCCCTCGCGGGACTCGGCGTCACGGTCAGCACCACGGCGCCGTTGCCGGAGGGGCTCGCCTGGCTCGGGGCGGCGGATGGCCTGCCGGAGCTCGGCACCATGGGCATCGAGTTGCTGCAAAGCCGGGGCGTCGCGGGCAGCCCGGCGGCGGTGGCGCTTGCGGCGGGCATAGTGCGCGGCTTCGCCGAAGCGCCCTGAGGCGGCGATCACAACATTGAACCGTGCATTGCGACAGGCGCTTAGGGGGCCATTTTGAACCCATGACAAAGAAATCCAGCCTACCTTCCGCCTGGTCCATGGGCCTGTTCGCCTGGAGCGCCGGCATGGTGTTCATGACGCGGGGCACGCAGCTTCTCAGCGACCCGAACGCGGGCGCGACGCTCGCCGGCATGGCGGCGGAGAAGCAGCGGGCCTTTGCCAACGGCGCCTTCGCGGCAGGCCGCGCGATGATGCGCGGCGCCTCGCCGGCCCATGTGCAGGCGGCGGCCCTGGCGCCGGCGCGGCGCGCGGTTCGAGCGAATTTCGCCAAGCTCGGCAAATGATTTTCGCCGGACGGTAGGTCCGGCAGCCCGGCGCCGAGCGCCTATTTGATCCAGATTTCCTTGCCCCGCGTGCGCAGCGGCGTGGCCAACTGCACCTGGCTTCGTTTGTCCCGCCACTGACGCAGCGCATCGCGCACCACCTCGCCACGGTTCGCATAGTCGCCCGAGGCAACGGCCTCGGTGAGCAACTCCGCCAGGTCGGTGGACAGGGTGAACGTGATGCGCGTCGTCTCGGCCATGCCTGAACCTACCTGTGCAGGCGCGGCAGGGCCAAGCGCGTCACGCCGGTACGCAGCCCGGCCATCCAGTCCTACATCCCCTCCAGCAGCGCGATGATCCGCGCGGGCGTCGCCGCCTGCGCGTCATGCGCCACGTCCAGCTCCATGAACCGCCAGTTCGGGCCCTGCTTCGCCCGCGCGCGCACCCGGCTCGGCTCGATCGAGGCCAAGGCCGGGTTGGTGTAGGACACGTAGGTCACCGGCCTGCCATTGCCGGGCGGCGCCTTCAGCCGGATCGGC
>JAQGHV010000295.1 GCA_028288785.1 Rhodospirillales bacterium
GCGCTTGACCAGCGGCACCGGCAGCAGCGGCCCGAGGGCCACGCCGAGCTCCTCATACAGCCCGCACAGCGCAACCAGCCCGCCATGCAGGTAGATCGGCCGCTCCCACCCGGCACGGCGCAACAGCGCGACCAGCCGCTGGCATTTGCCCAGCGCATAGACGCCCACGACATGCGCCCGCTCGGGAAACAGGGCCAGGCTGTCCAGCAGCTTGGCGATCTCGGTTTCCACCGGCGGGTGGCGGAACACCGGCAACGCAAAGGTCGCCTCGGTGACGAAGACGTCGCAGATGACGGGCTCGAAGCCCGCGCAGGTCGGGTCCGGCCGGCGCTTGTAGTCGCCCGAGACCACCGCCCGGCTGCCCTGCCACTCCATCACCACCTGCGCCGAGCCCAGCACATGCCCGGCCGGCTCCAGCGACACCGTCACGCCGTTGATGTCGAGCGACTCGCCCAGTGCCAAGGGTTGCTGGCTCTCCCCGGCGCGGCCCTCGCCCATGCGTGCCCGCATGATGGCGAGCGTCTCCTTTGTCGCAAGCACCGCGCCGTGTCCGGGGCGGGCATGGTCGGAATGGCCATGGGTGATGATGGCGCGCGGCACGGCGCGCAGCGGGTCTATGAAGAATTCCCCGGGCCGGCAATAAAGCCCTTCGGGACGGACGCAGAGCCAAGTTTCGGGGTGCGGCGGCATAGGTGTGAAACTGGGCCTTCCCGGGCTCGGCTCAAGTCGCCATATTCGGCGACCGATGGGAACATTGCCAGAACTTTTCGCCGGCTGGTTCGCCGGGCGCGGCTGGACGCTCCGCCCGCACCAAGCCGCGCTGATCGAGGCCGCGGCGGGCGGCGAGAGCACCCTGCTTGTGGCACCAACCGGCGGCGGCAAGACGCTGGCCGGCTTCCTGCCGTCTTTGCTCGACCTGTACGCACGGCCGCGGACTGGGCTGCACACGCTGTATATCTCGCCCCTCAAGGCCCTCGCCGTCGACATCGCGCGCAACCTCACCGCACCAGTCGAGGCCATGGGCCTGCCGATCCGGATCGAGACGCGCACCGGCGACACCCCCTCCAACCG
The DNA here is from genome assembly GCA_028288785.1 of Rhodospirillales bacterium. GTDB lineage: Bacteria > Pseudomonadota > Alphaproteobacteria > Acetobacterales > Acetobacteraceae > Plastoroseomonas. The sequence continues at coordinate 1,072 of JAQGHV010000295.1, forward strand.
CCGCGCCCGGCAGCGCGTCACGCCGCCCCAATTTCTGCTCACGACGCCCGAGAGCCTGGTGCTGCTGTTGATGCAGCCAGAAGCCGGTCAATTCTTCGCGGGGCTCGACGCGATCATCGTCGATGAGATCCACGCCCTCGCCGGCACCAAGCGTGGTGACCAGCTCGCGTTGTGCCTCTCGCGCCTGGCCACGCTTGCGCCCAGAGCCCGCCGCGTTGGTCTTTCAGCTACGGTGGCATATCCCGATCCGCTCCGCGCCTGGCTCTCCCCCACCGCCCAGCCGGACGATGTGCGCCTGGTCACCGCCGATCCCGGCGCCGCGCCGGTGCTCGGGATGCTGCTGCCAGCGGGCCACCTGCCCTGGGGCGGGCATATGGGCCTGGCCTCCATGCCCGAGGTCTATCGGCGCATCGAGGCGGCCGGCGTCACTATCGTCTTCGTCAACACCCGCGCCCAGGCGGAGCTGTGCTTCCAGGCGCTGTGGCGGCTCAATGAGAAGAACCTGCCGATCGGCATGCACCATGGCAGCCTGCAGATCGAAACCCGCCGCAAGGTTGAGGCGGCGATGGCCGAGGGCCGCCTGCGCGCCGTGGTGGCGACGGCCTCACTCGACCTCGGCATCGACTGGGGCGCGGTGGACCAGGTCATCCAGGTCGGCGCGCCCAAGGGCGTCTCCCGCCTGCTCCAGCGTGTGGGGCGCGCGAACCACCGCATGGACGAGGCCTCGGCCGCCATCCTGGTGCCGGCCAACCGCTTCGAGGTCATCGAATGCGCCGCCGCAACCGAGGCCGTCGCTGCCCATGACCTCGATGGCGAGGCACCCCGCCCCGGCGGGCTCGACGTGCTGGCCCAGCACATGCTGGCCATGGCGGTGGCCGGCCCCTTCCACCCGGACGACCTGTTCGCCGAAGTCGTCGCCTGCGGACCCTACGCCGCACTCACCCGGCGCGACTTCGACGACACGCTCCGCTTCGTCGAGGATGGCGGCTACGCGCTGCAAGCCTATGAACGCTTCCGCCGTCTGTTCCGCGACAGCGAGGGCGTGGTTCACCTGCGCGACGCTCGCTCGGCCCTGCTGCTGAAGCTCAACCTGGGCACCATCGTCGAAGCCGCAATGCTCAAGGTGCGCCTGCGCGGCGGGCCCGTCTTCGGCGAAGTCGAGGAGTACTTCGCCGCCACCCTGACGCCCGGCGACTGCTTCCTGTTCGGCGGTCAGTTGCTTCGCTACGAGGGCATCGACGGCATGTCCTGCGTGGTCACCCGCGGCGGCGAGGGAGACCCGCGCGTCCCCGTCTACGCCGGCGCGCGAATGCCCCTCTCGACCTACCTGGCCGCCCGTGTGCGCGACATCCTCGCGGACCCCTCGCGCTGGACCTTTCTGCCGCAATCCGTGCGCGACTGGCTGCGCCTGCAGCAACTGCGCAGCGCCCTGCCCCAGCGCGACGGGCTGCTGGTCGAGACCTTCCCGCGCGGCGGCCGCTGGTTCCTGGTTGCCTACGGTTTCGAGGGCCGCCTTGCACACCAGACGCTGGGAATGCTGATCACCCGGCGGATGGAAACGCTGGGCTACGGCCCGATCGGCTATGTCGCGACCGACTACGTCATCGCCATCTGGTCCGCCTTCGAGCCTGAAGACGTGCACCCGCTGTTCGACGAAGACCTGCTCGGCGAGCCGCTCGAAGACTGGATCGCGGAATCCTCCATCCTGCGCCGCAGCTTCCGCAACATCGCGACCATCGCCGGACTCATCGCGCGCAATCAACCAGGCCAGGAAAAATCCGGCCGCCAGATGTCCATGAGCGCGGACCTCATCTATGACGTGCTGCGCCGCCATGAGCCCGACCACATCCTCCTCCGCGCAACCCGCGCCGAGGCCGCCGGTGGGCTCACAGACGTCCGCCGCATCGCAATGATCCTGGCTCGTGCGAAAGGCCGCATCCGACACATGCGCCTGAACCGCGTATCCCCCCTCGCGGTGCCCGCCCTCATCGAGGAAGGCCGCGAATGGGTCGCCGGTGGGGCGGAAGACGCGCTGCTCGCGGAGGCCGAAGCACTGGTCGCGGAGGCGACGGAAGGGGCGGAGGCGTTCTCGGAGACGCTGTCGGAAGTGCTCGAAGGGATAACCATCCGGCCGGCGAATATGGACCGGCCAAAACATCATCAAGGAAGGTTTACGCGGCGCGTGGCGAAGAAAGCATGGGTAAAGTGAATTCAGTCCACGAGCACATAAATGGTTTGGGGGTAGGAGCGGCAGGCGGCTTTGGCGACAGAATGGGGGAAATGAATTTCTCCCAAACCCCCATTCTTTTGTTTTTATCGGTTGGGGACGGCTCGGCGGTCAGTGCGCCTCTGCCGAACGCAGCGCGACCTGCCAACCCGAGCCAAATATCCAAAAATGAAAGAAAGGGGTTTGGGGGAATTCTTTCCCCCAACCTGTCCCCATGAGCCTCGCCCCCCTCCACATCGCCGGCGAGCGCCTCATGCTTGACCCTGCCGGCGCCCTCATCTGGCCCGCGCAGAAGCTGATAGCGGTGGCTGATCTGCACCTTGAGAAGGGCAGCCATTTCGCCACGCGCGGCCAGTTCGTGCCGCCCTATGACAGTGCCGAGACCTTGGCGCGGTTGCGGCTGTTGTTGCGGCGGCATCG
>JAQGHV010000318.1 GCA_028288785.1 Rhodospirillales bacterium
ATCAGGCGCAACCGCAGCCCCTGCTCCTCGGCGAACGGCAATGTCTCCGCGGCGTGGTGCGCGAAGGCGGGCGCGATCTCTTCCTGGTCCTTGGGCGGCGCGGCCCAGCTCTGGATGCCGAACAGCGCCCGCTTGCGATCGCGCGCCGCGGCGTCTCTGCGCTCGGAATGGACGATGCCGCTGCCGGCCGCCACCCAGTTCAACGCACCCGGCGCGATCGACTGCTCCACGCCGAGGGTGTCGCGATGCATGATCTCGCCCTCGAACAGATAGGTCACGGTCGAGAGGCCGATATGCGGGTGCGGGCGTACATCCAGCCCAGTTCCGGTGAGGAACTCGCCCGGCCCTATCTGGTCGAAGAAGATGAAGGGGCCGACCATCTGGCGCTCCTTCGCGGCAAGGCACGGCGCACCTCAAAGCCACCGGCATCGTGGGCGCGAGGGATGATCACCGCCTCCACGCCAAGCGGTGGCGCCGGGAATCGCGGGCCCTCGGCATCGGACTGGCTCATGGCATCGCGTCCGGATAGCTGATCTTCATCACCTCGATCTCCTCGATCCCCGCGGGCGTGCGGACGCTGACCTCATCGCCCACCCGCTTACCCAACAAAGCCCGCGCGATCGGCGCTACCCAGGAGATGCGGCCGAGATCGGGCTCCGCCTCGTCCACCCCCACGATCGTGATCCGCACCTCGCTGTCATCAGCGCGGGCATAGGTGACGCTCGCCCCGAAGAACACCTGGTCGCGGCGCTTCTGGGCGCCGGGGGCGACGATCTGCACGCGCTCCAGCCGCTTGGTGATGAAGCGCATGCGCCGGTCGATCTCGTGCAGGCGGCGCTTGCCGTATTTGTAGTCGGCATTCTCCGAGCGATCACCGAGCGACGCCGCCCAGGACACGATCTCGACGACCTTGGGCCGCTCCTCGACCCAGAGGCGCTTCAACTCCGCCTGCAAACCGGCCGCACCGGGAGCCGTCATATAGAAGGGCGTGCCCTCGGGCAGGCCGGGCGGGCCGGAGTCATCATCATCGTCGTCGTCAGCCAAGCAGCGCGGTCCGGCACTCGGCCCAGTTGGCCTCGTCGGGGGCGGCGATCAGGCCGCCATCATGCACGAGAGGTGAGTAGGGCGCGCCATCGAAGCGGGCCGAAAAGCCGCCGGCCTCGGCGTGGATGAGGACGCCGGGCGCGTGATCCCAGGGCATCATCTTGTTGTACAGCAGCATATCCGCCGCCCCCGAGGCGACCAGCCGGTACTCGTGCGCCGAGCATCGGTAGCCGACCGCCGATGCGAGCTTGCCCATGTTGGCGGTAACCGTGGATCGTTGCGGCTCGCGCAGATATCCCCATGAAATCGCGCCGACCATCTGCGCCACTGGCTTCGCCGCCGCCACGCGGAGCGGCGTGCGCTTGCCATCGGCGCGCTCGATCCAGGCGCCCTGCCCGGCCAGCGCGACGGCGCAGTCATCGGCGAAGGGCTCGTGAATCCAACCGGCTTCGGTCACCCCGTCGCGAATCGCGGCCACCATGCAGCCGAACAGCGGAACCCCGGCGGCGAAGTTCGAGGTGCCGTCTACGGGGTCCACCACGAAGGCGAGGCCCGGTTCGGCAAGGCGATACAGCAGCGCCGGGTCCGCTGCCGTGCCTTCCTCGCCGACCACGGTGCATTCGGGAAACAGGCTGAGCAGCCCGGCTCGGATCATCGCCTCCGCGGCTTCGTCGGCGTCGGTGACGAGGTCGAGGGGGCCCGATTTGGTCCGGACCGCGCCGGGGCCGAGGTTACGGAAACGCGGCAATACCTCCGCGCGCACGGCCTCTCGCAGCAGCCGTGCGACTGCGGTCGCCTCGGTGCGGGTGATCATCCGACTTCGTGCAGCTGGTCGAAACGCGCCTTGTCGGCGGCGGAGAGCCGCACCTTCAGACGAATGGCATCCTCGGCATCCTGGCGCTCCAGCACCTCGCCATGCGCGTAGAGCCAGGCAACGCGGGCTCCATCGGCCGGCGCGATCGCCACCTCAAGGGTGACGAGGCCAGCGGAGAGACGGGCATCGAGGGCAAGCCGCAGCGTCTCCAGCCCATCGCCGGTCAGGGCCGAGACGGCGATGGCGCCATGAACCGAGGCGCGCTCCGCGGTCTCGACGGCACCTGGCGTGGCATCGAGAAGATCGATCTTATTGAGCACCTCGACCACGCGTTCCTGCCATTCGGCATCGAGCGTCGGATGGTCCCCGGCCGCGAGAGCCGAGAGCACGCCCAGCACATCGTCGCGCTGCGCGGCACTGTCCGGATGCGAGATGTCGCGCACGTGCAGGATGATGTCGGCGGCCGCCACCTCCTCGAGCGTGGCCCTGAAGGCCTCGACGAGCTGCGTCGGGAGATCGGAGATGAAGCCCACCGTATCGGACAGGATGGCGCCGCGGCCGGAGGGCAGCTTGACCGCCCGCATGGTCGGATCCAGCGTCGCGAAGAGCTGGTCCTGGGCATAGACGCCAGCACCGGTGAGCGCATTGAACAGCGTGGACTTGCCGGCATTGGTGTAGCCGACAAGCGCGATCAAGGGTTCCGCCTGACGCTCTCGCGCGCTGCGATGCAGGCCACGCGTTCGGCGCACCTGATCCAGCTCCTTCTTGAGCTTCACGATGCGTTCGCCGATGAGGCGGCGATCAATCTCGATCTGGCTTTCACCGGGGCCACCGAGGAAGCCAAAGCCGCCGCGCTGCCGCTCAAGGTGGGTCCAGGACCGTACCAGCCGCGTGCGCTGGTATTCGAGATGGGCGAGTTCGACCTGCAGCGAGCCCTCGCGGGTGCGAGCGCGCTCGCCGAAGATCTCCAGGATCAGGCCCGTCCGGTCGATGACCTTGCAGCCCCAGGCGCGTTCGAGATTGCGCTGCTGCACGGGCGAAAGCGCAGCGTCGACCACGGCTACGGTGATCTTCTGCTCGGCGATGGCGGCGGTCCCCATCGCAACCTGGCCTTCGCCAAGCAGCGTCGCCGAACGGCGCTCGCGCAGCGGGTGGATGGCCGTGTGCACGATGGTGAGGCCGATCGAAGCCGCCAAGCCAACGGCTTCGGCCAGCCGTGCTTCGGCGGCACGATGGACGTTGCCTTCGCTGTTCCGGCTGCGCTCATGTGGAAGGATCACCGCAGCGCGCGTGGGCCCGGGTGATGTATTATCGTTGCTTGCTGTCATTCGCTGCCAATCTGGGGCCGGCGGCGGGTGAGGGGAAGCCCCCCTCCCCGCCCCGTGTTCACTCCGCCCCGGCGGTGGCCACTTCACGGCTCAGCGTCAGGCGGCTCTCGGAGGGCGGCGGGCTCGCGCTGGCGGCCGCGGGGATACCGTCGAACAGCTGGATCGGCGCGCCCGGCATCACAGTGCTGATCGCATGCTTGTAGACAAGCTGCGTGTGACCATCGCGGCGCAGCAGCACCGAGAAGTTGTCGAACCAGGTGATGATGCCCTGCAGCTTCACGCCGTTGACCAGGAACACTGTTACGGACGTCTTACTCTTGCGAACATGGTTCAGGAAAACATCCTGGACATTCTGAGACTTCTCGGCGGCCATGGGCTCGTCCTTTTTCTTGTCGGCTGTACCTTCAGGGACAGTCCGAACGGCAGCACGGTGACGCTCCTGCGGCACCAAGGTTTCGTAGATTTGGAGAGGGCGCCCCAGTTTGTCCAGCACTTATGCTGCACCTGCGAAGAGAATTAATTTCGCAGCCAAGCGGCCAGTGCATACCCGTCGCTGAACACGGCATCCGGGGCGGCGGCGGCGATCCCACCATCATGGGCGGCATCGCCCAGCAGGACGGCGTGGAAACCCGCGGCGCGGGCTGCTTCCATGTCCAG
>JAQGHV010000330.1 GCA_028288785.1 Rhodospirillales bacterium
ACAAACTGCCCCTCCACCCCGCACCAATATAAAAAAGCAAAAGAAGGGGGCCGGGGGAATTCTTTCCCCCGCCTTCTGCGTCACGCCGCCGCCTTCAACCCCGCCACAGCCGCACGTGTTGCCGGCAGCAGTGAGCGTCCGAATTCCTCAGCGTCGTCCAGCGGGTCGAAGCCGCGGATGAGGAAGGTGGTGACTCCGATCGCGTGGTAGGCGGCGAGGCTTTCCGCCACTTGGTCCGGGGTTCCGACGAGTGCGGTGGTGTTGGCTCCGGCGCCGACCGCGGCGGCCACTTCCGTCCAGAGGCGTTTGTCGCGCACGGCGCCGCCGGCGGCGGCTTCGAGCAGGCGGCGGGAGCCGACGCTGTCGGGCTTTGCGTTTGCGGTGGGGGCGTCGCCGCGCAGTTCGCGGATGCGAGCGAGGATGGCGTGTGCGCGGTCCCATGCGGCGGTTTCGGTGGCGGCAAGGACGGGGCGGAAGGAGAGCGAGAAGCGGAGGGTGTCGGGGTTGCGGCCGGCGCGGGCGGCGCTGGCGCGGACGCGGGTGATGGTGTCGCGCGCCTGTTCCAGGGTTTCGCCCCAGAAGGCGTAAGTGTCGGCGTGGCGGCCGGCGACGTCGATGGCGGCGTCGGAGGAGCCTCCGAAGAAGATGGGGATGTGGGGTTTTTGGGCGGGCTTGATTTCGGAGAAGGCGCCTTCAAAGCGGTAGAGCGGGCCGTGGTGGTCGAAGGGCTTTTCGCTTGTCCAGGTGCGCTTCAGGAGCCCCACGTATTCGTCGGAGCGGGCGTAGCGTTCGCCGTGGTCGAGGAAGTCGCCGTCGGCGCGTTGTTCTTTCGGGCTGCCGCCGGTGATGATGTGGATGGCGGCGCGGCCGCCGGTAAGCTGGTCGAAGGTGGCGAACTGACGGGCGGCGAGGGTGGGCGCGATGAAGCCGGGGCGGTGCGCGATCATGAAGCCGATGCGCTTGGCTTGGGCTGCGGCGTGGGAGGCGACGAGCAGCGCGTCTGGGTGCGCGGAGTGCCAGGCGACGAGCACGCGGTCGAAGCCGGCGGCCTCATGCGCGAGGGCCATGCGGGCGATGTAGCCGGGGTCGAAGACCGTGTCGGCCGGGTGGATCTCGGAGGTCCGGCGATGCGAGATCATGCCGATGAATTCGAGCGGGTGGTCGGTCATGCTGGGTTTCCCTGTCTCAACGAAGGCACGAATTTTCGGATGGTTCGGAGGAGCCGAGCGCACGGAGTATGCACCCGGCGTTTGGTCCCGGCGGCACGAATGTGTGCACGCGGCCGAGGGCACGAGAGGCGCCACCGGCGTCATCCGTGACCTTTACGCGATTCCGAGGCGGTGAATGGCGGCGCCGGAAGCGGCGTGATCGGCCGCGAGGCGGACACCGAGTTCCGCCGGTGATAGCGGTTCTGGACGCAGGCCGAACCGGCGCAGCGCGTTGTCCACCTCGGGCTCGAGCAAGGCCTCGTTGAAGGCTCGGTTGAGCGTGGCGACGATCGCGGGCGGCGTCTGCGCCGGCGCGAACAGGCCGAACCATCCACCCGAAGGCCAGTCACGTCCGACGCCGCGTTCCTCGGTGGCGGGCACGTCCGGAAAGGCGGGCCAGCGCACCTCGCCGATGGTGGCGATTGGGCGCAGCCGGCCGGACAGCGCATGCGGCGCGGCGATCGGGTCCAGGATGATGTGGCTGTCGCCGGCGATGACGCTGTTCACTGCGCCGGCGCTGCCGGGGAACGGGACGTGCACCATCTCTGCGTCGCCAGCCTCGGCGAGCAGCGCGCCGCGCAGGTGCCCGGCCGAACCGATTCCGGCGGAGGCGTAGTTCAGCACGCCGGGATTGCGCTGCGCGAAGGCGATGAGGTCGTCGAGGCTGCGCACCGGCAGCTCCGGGTTCACGGCGATTAGGCTGAAGCTCTCACCCACCATCGCGACCGGCGCGAAGGCCCGTAGCGGATCGTAGCCGACCGGGCCGAGATGCGGCGCGATCGTGAGATTACCCGCAGAGGCGTTGAGCAGCGTGTACCCATCCGCCCGGCTTTCGGCGACGGCGCGCGCCCCGATGGCGCCACCGGCCCCGCCGCGGTTCTCCACGATCACCGGCTGGCCAAGGCGCACCGACAGCGCGCGCGACATGGTGCGGGAGACGTTGTCGTTCGTGGCACCAGGCGGGAAGGGGCACAGATAGCGGATCGGGCGGCTGGGAAAGCCGCCCTCGGCACGGCCGATGGCGGGGGCGGCGAGGAAGCCGGCGAGGAGGGTGCGGCGGGGAAGATTCATCGGACGAGGCCCAGTGTGGCGAGGAGAATGAAAAGGATCGCGGTGGAGAGGCTGGCGCGGAGCGCGAGCCCGGTCATGGCGCACCGTCCTGCGCCAGGGCGCGGCGGCCGGCGGCGCGGCGCGCGGCGTCCTCGGTCGGCACGTGGACGCGGGCGCACTGCACGTCGCGCCAGTGCCGCTCCAGCGGATAGGCGCGGTCATGGCCGTGATTGCCCGCCAGTGAGACCGCAATCTTGACCGCGCGGACGGCGTTCTCGGCCAGCGTCACCTTGGCGAGGCCGGCTTCGGTGGCCTCGGGCGTGCGGCCGGAATCGGTGGCCGCGGCCATGGCTTCGGTGATGCGCGCATTGGCCGAGAGCAGCCCCTCGATCGCGCCCACCTTCTCCTGCACGCCATCGATGGTGGCGAGAGGGGCGCCGAGGCCGGATGGCGTGCGTTCGCGGAGGAAGCCGATGATCCAACGCCGCGCGGCGTGTGCGACGCCGGTGTAGACGGCGCCGATCAGCAGCGCGTTCCACGCCGCCTGCGTCGCATCATTGCCGCGAAACAGCGGCGCGGGGGCAAGGCCGACCGCCTGATCGTCGGGGATGAAGACGTCCTCGAAGATCACGTCGTGGCTGCCCGACGCGCGCAGGCCGAGATGGTTCCAGGTGTCGCGGATGGTGATGCCGCGGGTTTCCGCCTCGACGAAGAAGCGCCCGAGCCGCGCAGGATCCTCGTCGGTGCGCGCGAGCACATCCATCCAGCGCAGGCCGGGCGCGCCGGTGGCGTAGCGCTTGTGTCCGCTGAGACGCCAGCCGCCCGGGGTGCGCCAAGCCGTGGTGGCGGGTAGTCCACCGCGGGTGGGCGAGCCGAGCTCGGGCTCGACACGCAGCGCATTGAGCAACGCGCCCTCGGTGACGGCGGCGCTGCCGATGCGCTCGCGCAGTGCCTGGGGAACGTCCTCGTCGCGGCCCAGCGCCGCCTGCTTGCCGAGCTGCATCGCGAGGATCAGCGCGGTTGCGGGGCAGGCCTGGCCGATCTGGCGCACCGCGCCGGCGGCGATGGTGAGGCCCGCCCCGCCGCCGCCGAGCGCGATCGGCACGGTCAGCGCGAGTACGCCGGCGCGGTGCAACCGGGCGATGGACGCTGTCGGGAAGCGGGCGTCGCGGTCGCGCACCGCGGCTTCCTGCGCGATGGCGGCGAGCATGGGCGTCAGTGCAGGGGTGCTACGGGCATCGGTGCCCGCGATGGCGCCGCGGTGGTCGATCCCGGTGAAGGCGTTCATCGCGTCGACCATGCGTTGGCGGCGGCCGCGGTTTCGCGGGCATAAACGCGCTGGGCCATGCGTTCGGCCTGCTGGGCATCGGCGTAGCGGCTGCCGTGGAGATCCTCGATGCGGGGGTCGATGGCGATGAGGTGCCATTCGCGGTCGGTCTGCGCGGCGACGCCGATCAGATGGCCGCCCGCGGAAATGGGGCGTGACTGGATCATGGGTGCGGTCTCGATGAGGCTGAGTGTCGTCCGGGCGGCGCGGTGCGCCGGTGGTCTCGCGGCGCGGTCAGGCCGCGCGACAACAGGCCCGCATCGGATGCGCGAGACGCGTGGACATCATGTCCTGGACGAGCGAGGCGGTGGCCATGGGCCGAAGTTCCTCAGTGCGGGAACCGTATTTTGGCCGCGCGAACGTGGAGTTCAATTAAAAACGTACATCAAGCGTGAATTAGAATTTCATACGGTATTGATCGTGATTTGCGCCAAGCGGCCTCCCTGGTGGCCGCTCCCGACAGAATGTCTGTCGCCTGCGAGGGGCTGGCTGGGCATCCGGCACCAGACAATCAAAAACAAAAGAAGGGGGCCGGGGGAATTCTTTCCCCGCCTTGCCTCAAGCTGTGCGGGTGATGCTCACCAAAAAATCGATGAACGCCCGCAGCTTCGGCGCCATGTGCCGCTGCTGCGGATACAGCACCGACACCGGCGCGCCCTCGGCGGCGAAGGCGGCCAGGATCGGGCTGAGGTCACCGCGTTCGAGGTCTTTGCGGTACAGCCACCAGGTGCCCTGGGCGATGCCGGTGCCGGCCACCGCCGTCTCGCGCAGCGCATCGCCGCTGTTGATCACGGCATTCCCTCGCACGCGCAGCGTCAGGGGCTTGCCGTCGGCGCCGACGAAACTCCACTCGGGACCGAAGCGGCTGATGAGGCAGTTGTGCTCGCGGAGGTCGTGGGGCACCGCGGGCTCGCCGCAGCGTGCGAGGTAGGAGGGCGCGGCCACCGTCACCTGGGCGCCGCGCGTCAGCAGACGGGTGGTCAGGCGGCTGTCCGAGAAATTGCCGGTGCGCACCGCGACGTCGAACCCCTCCGCGATGAGGTCCACCTGGCCGTCGCTGAAGTGCAGATCGAGGTTGACCTCCGGATGCAGGGCGAAGAAGGCGGGCAGCTCGGGGGCGAGGGTGACGCGGCCGAAGCTCAGCGGCACCACGGCGCGGATGCGGCCGCGCGCGACGACGCTGCCCTGCCTGAGGATGCTCTCCGCCTCCTCCAACTCGGCAAGGACACGGACGCAGCGCTCGTAGAAATCCTGGCCGTCATCGGTGATGCGCAGGCGCCGCGTGGTGCGGGTGAACAACTGCGTCGCCAGCTGGTCCTCCAGCCGCGCGATGGTCTTGGTGACGGCGGAAGGCGACAGGCCAAGCCGGCTGGCGGCCGCGGTGAAGCCACCATGCTCGACCACGCGGGCGAAGACCGTGAGCGCGGTGAACTTGTCCAAGCCCGCCTATTCCAGCTGGGTGCCGACCTCGCGCACGATCTCGGTCCACAGGCGCAGATCCTCCATCCAGTATTCGTGCATGCGCGAGGGCGGGCCTTCGAGGTTTTCGTGCGCCGATTGCGCCATGCGGGCGCGGATGTCGGGCGTGTTGAGCCAGCGGTTGGACTCCGCATTCACCCGCTCGACGATGGCGCGCGGCATCGCGGCCGGACCCCAGACGCCGAACCAGACATCCTGGGTGAAGTCGGGCATGCCTTCCTCCAACAGGGTCGGAATTTCCGGCATCTGGGGCGCCCGGTTGCGACCCGTGAGCGACAACCCGCGCAACCTGCCCTCGCGCAAAAAGGCGCCGGAATTGCCGATATTGTCGAAGATGTAGTCGCACTCGCCCTGCGACAGCGCGAGGATCGCGGAGGGGCCGCCGCGATAGGGGACATGCACGCGCTGGAAGCCGGCGCGCAGGTAGAAGCGCTCTGCCGTCATGTGGCCGACGCTGCCGAGCCCGACGCTTGCCATGTTCACGCCCTGGCGGCGCGACTTGCCCCAGTTGATGAACTCGGCGGTGGTGCGGGCGGGGATCGTCGGGTTCACGATCAGCATCATGCCGTAGTGATAGAGGCCAGCGATCGCCACGAAATCGCGCACGGGATCATAGGGCAGGTTGCGCAGCACGAGCGGCGCGGCGACGTGCGAGGTGTTCGAAGTGAACAGCAGCGTCCAGCCATCCGGAGGCGCCTGCAACACGGCCTGCGTCCCGATGGTGCCGGTGCCGCCCACGCGATTCTCGACCACGAAGGTGCCGCCGGTGACGCGCGAGAAATGCTCGGCATAGAGGCGCGCATAGACATCCGCCGGGCTACCCGCCTGGCTCGGCTGGATGATCCGGACGGGTCGCGTGCCGGGCCATTCGCCCTGCGCCTGGACGATGGCCGGGCACGCCAGGGTGGCGCCCATGCCGGCCAGCAACAGCCTCCGTTGCATGCGTATCCTCCATTGATTTTGCAGCGAGGCTAGGCGGCGTCAGGCGCAGCGGCAAGGCCGCGCCAGGATACGAAACATTAACCGCAGCCGTGGAATCCGCCGCTCGGTGCGGGCACGAATTCGAGGATGCCGAGCAGCGTGAAGCCCGTGCCACTGGGTGCGAGGACGAGTGCCGCGCCTTCGGGAAACGCCTGGCCGGCGACGGCGTCGCCCACCACCTGGATCGCGGGCGTGCGGTGCCCCACCAGGATGCGGTTCTGCCCGGCGGGCGGCGGTTCGCTGAACAATCGGCGATGCTCGGCCAGCACCCAGGCGAGCCGCGCGCCGGCGTAGTCGTCGGCGAGCAGGCTGTCAGTGACCACGACACGCGCGGCGCCGAAGGCTGCTTCTGCCGTGTCGCGCGCGCGGAACACCGGCCCGGCCAGCACCGGCTCCGCGATGGGGATGCCGAGGGCTGCCAGACGCGCGCCGATCGCCACGGATTGCGCCCGTCCCGCTGGCGAGATGTTGCGCTGCCCGGCCCGGTCGCCGATGGCAAAGCTGCGGTCGCAGGGCTCGCCGCCGGTATCGGCGTGGCGGAAGAACAGCACCAGCCCGCCCGCGCGCAGCCTGGCGACCAGCGCGGCGCCGGCCGGGCTTTCCGCGGCAACCGCCGCCATGCGCTGCGCATTGGCTGCATGGGGCGCGGAGAGCGCCGCGAAAACCAAGGCCCGGCGAATGATCATCCGCGGGAGATTGCCAGCGTCGCCATCAGCCCGCCACCATCACCACGGAGGTTCCGCCGCATGAACACCGACAATGCCTGGGCCGAGATCATGGCCGCCGCCGCCCGCCCGCATGCCCGCGCCATCCGCACGCGCTTCGCCGAGGACCCTGGGCGCGCTGCGCGCTTCACCCATTCCGCCGCGGGGCTGCTGCTCGACCTTTCGCGCACCAGCCTCGATGACACGGCGCTTGCAGCACTGCTCGGCCTCGCAGAGGCGAGCGGCGTGGCGCCGCGGCGCGGCGCGATGGCGCGCGGCGAGGCTATCAACGCCACCGAGAGGCGCGCCGTGCTGCACATGGCGCTGCGCCAGACGCCGGGCGTGGGCGGCCCCACCGAGACCAAGCAGGTCGCCGAGACGCTGGACCGGATGCGTGACTTCGCGACGGGTGTTCGCGAGGGCACGATCCTGGGTGCGACCGGGGAGCGCTTCACCGATGTGCTGAACATCGGCATCGGCGGCTCCGACCTCGGGCCGGCGATGGTCGCGCGCGCGCTAGTTGGTCCGAGTGATCGGCCGCGCGTGCACTACCTGGCGAATGTCGATGCCCACGCCTGGGCGGCGCTTCGTGCGGTTCTCGATCCTGCGCGCACCCTGGTGCTGATCGCGAGCAAGACCTTCACCACGCAGGAGACGATGGCCAATGCGCGGCTGGTGCGCGCCTGGCTCGCCGAAGCGGTGGGTGAGGCGGGGGTGCCGGCGCATTTTGCCGCGCTGTCCACCAACGCACCCGGGACGGCGGAGTTCGGCATCCCGCCGGAGCGTGTCTTCGGCTTCCACGATTGGGTGGGCGGCCGGTTTTCGCTGTGGTCCGCCATCGGGCTGTCGCTGGCGTTGGGGCTGGGCTGGGAGCGGTTCTCGGCGCTGCTCGGCGGCGCGCGCGCCGTGGACACGCATTTCCTGAACGCGCCGCTGTCCGAGAACCTGCCGCTGCTCCTCGCGCTGGTCGATGTCTGGCACGGCAACGCCATGGGGTACACGTCGCGCGCGGTGCTGCCTTATGATGAGCGCCTTGGCCGCCTGCCGGCGCATCTGCAGCAGTTGG
>JAQGHV010000338.1 GCA_028288785.1 Rhodospirillales bacterium
GGGGATAACGTGACCATGGACGTGGAGCTCATCGCACCGATCGCGATGGATGAAGGCCTGCGGTTCGCCATCCGTGAGGGTGGCCGGACCGTCGGTGCGGGCGTTGTCGCGAAGATCGTGGCGTAAGCAGTCGTCAGGGAAGACCGGCATATCGCCATGGACAGTCAGAATATCCGCATTCGCCTCAAGGCGTTCGATCATCGCGTGCTGGATTCCAGCACGCGCGAGATCGTAAACACGGCCAAGCGGACGGGTGCGCATGTGCGCGGACCCATACCCTTGCCCACACACATCGAGCGTTTCACGGTTCTTCGCTCCCCTCACGTCGACAAGAAGTCGCGTGAGCAGTTCGAGATCCGCACGCATCGCCGTCTTCTTGATATCGTCGACCCCACTCCGCAGACCGTGGACGCGCTGATGAAGCTCGACCTCGCCGCCGGTGTGGACGTCGAGATCAAGATCTGACGGCCGAGGGAGCAAGATCATGGCCGCCAAGACTGGCCGTACTGGCCTAATCGCCAAGAAATTGGGCATGAGCCGCATCTTCAATGATGACGGCTCCACTGTCCCAGTCACGCTGTTGCACGTGGACAATGTCCGCGTCGTCGCCAATCGTACCATCGCGGGCGAAGGCTACTCAGCTGTGCAGATCGGTATTGGCAATGCCAAGCCGAAGAATGTCTCGAAGGCCAACAAGGGCCACTTCGCGAAGGCCGGCGTCGAGGCGCCGCATCACGTCGTGGAATTCCGTGTCGCCGAGGACGCGCTGATCGCTCCCGGCACCACGCTGAGCCCGGCGCACTTCGTGAAGGGCCAGAAGATCGACGTGACCGGCACGACCAAGGGCAAGGGCTTTGCCGGCGCCATGAAGCGCTGGAACTTCGCCGGCCTCGAGGCGTCGCACGGCGTCTCGGTCAGCCACCGTTCGCATGGCTCCACGGGCAATCGCCAGGATCCGGGCAAGACCTTCAAGAACAAGAAGATGGCCGGCCATCTCGGCCAGGACCGCATCACGACCCAGAACCTGGAAGTGGCGCTCGTCGACGCTGAGAAGGGCCTGCTCTTTGTGAAGGGCGCGGTTCCCGGCTCGATCGGCACCTATGTCCTGGTGCGCGATGCCGTGAAGCACGCCCGCCACGCGGACGCGCCCTTCCCCACGGTTGTGGCGGCCTGAGGATCAATATGATGCAGGTCAAGATCATCACTCTCGACAACGTCGATGCCGGCGAGATCGAGCTCCCGGAGGCGCTGTTCGGCGTCACCGCGCGGGCCGATATCATGGCGCGCGTTATCCACTGGCAGCTCGCCAAGCGCCGTTCCGGCAACCACAAGGTGAAGGGCATGGGCGAAGTGTCCGGCACCACCAGGAAGCCGTACCGGCAGAAGGGCACCGGCAATGCACGCCAGGGCTCGCTGCGTGCGCCGCAGTTCCGCAAGGGTGGCATCGTCCACGGCCCGGTCGTGCGCGACCACGGCTACTCGTTGAACAAGAAGGTTCGTCGCCTCGGCCTGATCTCGGCGCTGTCGATGAAGGCCGCCGAAGGCAAGCTGGTGGTGCTCGATGCCGCCGCGCCTGGCGACGGTGCCAAGACCGGCATGATGGCCGCGAAGATCAAGGCGCTCGGCTGGACCAGCGTGCTGGTGGTTGACGCGGCCGTGGACGTGAACTTCGGCCGTGTCATCAGCAACCTGCCCAAGGTGCAGGTGCTGCCGACCATCGGCGCCAACGTCTATGACATCCTGAAGCACGACACCCTCGCGGTCACCCGCGCCGGTCTCGAGGCCCTAAAGGAGCGCCTGGCATGAGCGGGTTGCAGAGAAGGCCCAAGACGGTGATCACGCGCGAGCGGATGTACCAGACGATCCTGGCACCCGTGGTGACCGAAAAGGCGACATTGCTGACCGAGCAGGGCCAGATCACCTTCCGGGTGACGCTGGATGCGACGAAGCCGGAGATCAAGGCCGCCGTCGAAGGCCTGTTCGGCGTGAACGTCGTCTCGGTGAACACGATCGTCACCAAGGGCAAGGCCAAGCGGTTCCGTAACCGTCCCGGCCGCCGTTCGGATTACAAAAAGGCGATGGTGCGCCTGGCCGAAGGCCAGAGCATCGACCTGACCACGGGGCTTGCGTAACGCCATGGCGATGAAGCATTTCAACCCGATCACCCCGAGCCTGCGCGGAACGGTCCTCATCGACCGCTCCGGCCTGTGGAAGGGCAAGCCCGTCAAGGGCCTCACCGAGGGCAAGAACCACTCGGGCGGGCGCAACAATCACGGCCGCATTACCAGCCGCTTCCGCGGCGGTGGACACAAGCAGTCCTACCGCATGGTGGACTTCAAGCGCCGCAAGTTCGGCATCCCCGCGATCGTCGAGCGCCTGGAATACGACCCGAACCGCACCGCCTTCATCGCGCTGGTGAAGTACCAGGATGGCGAGCTCG
This sequence comes from Rhodospirillales bacterium, assembly GCA_028288785.1. GTDB lineage: Bacteria > Pseudomonadota > Alphaproteobacteria > Acetobacterales > Acetobacteraceae > Plastoroseomonas. The sequence goes on from JAQGHV010000338.1 coordinate 2,441, forward strand.
CCTATATCCTGGCTCCGCAGCGCCTCAAGGTCGGCGACAGCGTCGTGGCCGACCAGAAGGCTGACGTGAAGCCGGGCAATGCGATGCCGCTGGCGAACATTCCGGTCGGCACCATCATCCACAACATCGAGCTGAAGCCCGGTGCCGGTGGCAAGATGTCGCGCTCGGCCGGCACCTTCTCGCAGCTGGTCGGCAAGGATGCCGGCTACGCCCAGATCAAGCTGATGTCCGGCGAAGTCCGCGTCGTGCGCGCCGAGTGCATGGCGAGCATCGGTGCGGTGTCGAACCCCGACAACAGCAACCAGGAACTCGGCAAGGCCGGTCGTGCACGCTGGCTCGGCCGCAAGCCGCATCAGCGCGGCGTCGTGATGAACCCGGTCGATCACCCGCACGGCGGTGGCGAAGGCCGGACCTCGGGTGGCCGTCATCCGGTCACGCCCTGGGGCAAGCCGACCAAGGGCTACAAGACACGCAACAACAAGCGCACGGACGGGCTCATCGTCCGCCGCCGCAACGCGACGAAGGGCTGACCGCGATGTCGCGCAGCGTCTGGAAGGGGCCGTTCGTCGACGGCTACCTGCTCAACAAGGCTGAGGCCTCCCGCAACTCCACCCGCAACGAGATCATCAAGATCTGGTCGCGGCGCAGCACGATCCTGCCGCAGTTTGTGGGACTGACCTTCGGTGTCTATAACGGCCGCAAGTTCCTGCCGGTGCAGGTGTCGGAGAACATGGTAGGGCACAAGTTCGGCGAATTCTCGCCGACGCGTACCTTCACCAGCCACTCCGCGGACAAGAAGGCGAAGCGGGGCTAAGTCATGAGCAAGCCGAAACACGTCCGCACGCTTGCGGAAACCGAAGCCCAGGCCGTGACGTGGAACATCCGCGTCAGCCCGCGCAAGCTGAACCTCGTTGCCGGACTCATCCGCGGCAAGGCGGCGAGCCAAGCCGTGGCCGAACTCACCTTCGCGAAGCAACGCATCGCTGTCACCGTGCGCAAGACGCTCGAGAGCGCGATTGCGAACGCCGAGAACAATCACCAGCTCGATGTCGACCGCCTGGTCGTCCACAAGTGCGAAGTTGGCCGCTCCGTGGTGATGAAGCGCTTTGCGGCCCGTGGCCGTGGCAAGGCGTCGCAGATCCAGAAGTGGTTCAGCAACCTCAAGATCGTGGTCGCCGAACAGCAGGTCGCGGCTCAGCAGGAGGCCGCATAACATGGGTCAGAAGATCAACCCGATCGGGTTCCGGCTCGGCATCAACCGTACCTGGGATAGCCGCTGGTTCGCCGATCGCGACTACGCCAAGCTGCTGCATGAAGACATCAAGCTCCGCGCCGTCCTGCGCGAGCGGCTGAAGGGTGCCGGCGTTTCCCGCATCGTGATCGAGCGCCCGGCGAAGAAGCCGCGTGTGACCATCCATGCGGCGCGCCCGGGCGTCGTCATCGGCAAGAAGGGCGCCGACATCGAGGTCCTGCGCAAGGACCTGATGAAGCTCGCCGGCGCCGAAGTCGCGCTGAACATCGTCGAGATCCGCAAGCCGGAGATCGACGCGACGCTGGTGGCCGAGAACATCGCCCAGCAGCTTGAGCGCCGCATTGCGTTCCGTCGCGCCATGAAGCGCGCCGTGCAGTCCGCCATGCGCCTCGGCGCCCTGGGCATCCGGATCAACTGCTCGGGCCGTCTTGGCGGCGCCGAAATCGCGCGCGCCGAATGGTATCGCGAAGGCCGTGTGCCGCTGCACACGCTTCGCGCCGATATCGATTTCGGCACCGCGACCGCGATGACCACGTACGGCACCTGTGGCGTGAAGGTCTGGGTGTTCAAGGGTGAGATCCTGGCCCATGACCCAATGGCGCAGGACAAGCGCGCCGCCGAACAAGCGCCGCAGCGCTGAGGAAGTAGGACAATGCTGCAACCAAAGCGCACGACGTTCCGAAAGGCCCATAAGGGCCGCATCAAGGGCCTCGCCAAGGGCGGGTTCTCGATCGATTTCGGCGCCTATGGCCTGAAGGCCATGGAGCCGGAGCGCATCACCGCTCGCCAGATCGAGGCGGCCCGCCGCGCGATCACGCGTGCCATGAAGCGCGCCGGCCGCGTCTGGATCCGCATCTTTCCGGATGTGCCGGTCTCGACCAAGCCCGCGGAAGTCCGTATGGGTTCCGGCAAGGGCGCGCCGGAATTCTGGGTGGCCCGGGTCAAGCCTGGCCGCATCATGTTTGAAGTCGACGGCGTGTCGCTGGACCTCGCCCGTGAGGCGTTGTCGCTCGGCGCGGCCAAGCTGCCGATCAAGACCAAGTTCATCGTGCGCCTGGGCGCGGAGGCCTAAGCCGTGACGAAGATTGTCGATGTACGGGCGAAGAGCCCCGACGAGTTGCAGGGCATGCTCCTGGATCTCCGAAAAGAACAGTTCAACCTGCGCTTCCAGCGCGCGACGGGTCAGCTTGAGGCGGTCAGCCGCATCAAGCTGGTGCGCCGCGACATCGCGCGGGTTAAAACCATCCAGGCGGAGCGCACCCGCGCCCCCGCCGTCAACGCCTGACAAAGAAAGAGGAGACAGCCGGCCATGCCGAAGCGCGTCCTCACCGGGCGGGTCACGAGCGACAAGATGGACAAGAGCATCACTGTTCTTGTCGAGCGTCGCATCATGCATCCGCTGTACAAGAAGTTCATCCGACGCTCGAAGAGCTACGTCGCGCATGATGACGCCAACCTGTGCAAGGAAGGCGACACCGTGCAGATCGAGGAATGCCGCCCGATTTCCAAGCGGAAGACCTGGGTCGTCGTGCTGCGCAATGGTGGCGCGGTAGAACTTCCTGAGTTCCTCGCCGTCGAGGCCGCTGCTGCGCCTGCCGCCGCGGCGTCTGAGGGGGCCACCCCATGATCGGCGTTGAAGCCAATCTCGAGGTCGCCGACAATTCCGGCGCTCGTCGCGTCCAGTGCATCAAGGTGCTTGGCGGCTCGAAGCGCCGGTTCGCCGGCGTCGGCGACGTGATCGTGGTCTCCGTCAAGGAAGCCATTCCCCGCGCCAAGGTGAAGAAGGGCGAAGTCCATCGCGCCGTCATCGTCCGCACCTCCTATCCAGTGCGGCGCATCGACGGAACGGCGATCCGCTTCGACACCAATGCGGCCGTGCTGATCAACAAGCAGGGCGAGCCGATCGGCACCCGCATCTTCGGGCCGGTCGTGCGCGAACTGCGCGCGAAGAAGTACATGAAGATCATCTCCCTAGCGCCGGAGGTCCTGTAATCATGGCCGCCAAGATCCGCAAAGGCGACACGGTCGAGGTGCTCGCTGGCAAGGACAAGGGCAAGCGCGGCGAAGTGCTGCGCGTGATGCCTGAGGAGATGCGTGCGCTCGTGCAGGGACGGCAGATGGTGAAGCGTCACCAGAAGCCGGCCGGCATGGGCCAGCCGGGTGGGATCATCGAGAAGGAGGCGCCGATCGCGCTGTCCAACCTCGCGCTGATCGACCCGAAATCGGACAAGCCGACCCGCGTCGGATTTTCCGAGATCGATGGCAAGAAGGTCCGGGTGGCGCGCCCCTCCGGCGAGGTGCTTGACCGATGAGCGAATCCCAGAACCGCATGGGCCCGGCGGCCAGCAAGAAGGCCGCGAAAGCCGACCGTGCGAAGGATGCCCCGATCGGCGCCTTCCCGGGCAAGGCCGCGGCCTCGCCTGCCGAGCAGCCGCGCCTGCGCAAGTTCTACGAAGAGACTGTGCGCAAGCAGCTTGCCGAGGAGTTCGGCTACAGGAACTCCATGGAAGTGCCCAAGCTCGAGAAGATCGTGATCAACATGGGCGTCGGCGAAGCTGCCGGCGACCAGAAGAAGCTCGACGCCGCGGTGGGCGATCTCACTTCGATCGCCGGCCAGCGCCCGGTGCGCACGCGCGCCAAGAAGGCGATCGCCGGCTTTAAGATCCGCGAAGGCCAGGCGATCGGCTGCAAGGTCACGCTGCGCAAGGCGCGGATGTATGAGTTCCTCGACCGCCTGGTGACCATCGCGCTGCCACGCGTTCGCGACTTTCGTGGTATCCCGAACAATCGCGGCTTCGATGGCCGGGGCAACTATAGCCTCGGACTGAAGGAGCAGATCGTGTTCCCCGAGATCAACTACGACAAGGTGGACACCGTTCGCGGCATGGACATCGTGTTCGTGACGACGGCGAAGACCGACAAGGAAGCGAAGGCGCTGCTTACAGCGTTCGAGCTGCCGTTCCAGAAGTGATGTTGGAAAACCGCGTGATGCTCTCACGCAGGTTCCGGAGGGTTTAATGGCTAAGACTTCGTCGATCATGAAGAACAAGCGGCGCGAGAAGCTCGCCAAGGCGCATGCGCCGAAACGGGCCGCGCTGAAGGCCGTGGTCATGGACAAGGAGCTCCCGGTCGAGGAGCGGTTCGAGGCGACGCTCAAGCTCGCGCAGTTCCCGCGCAATGGTGCCGCAAATCGCGTGCGCCTGCGTTGCGAGCTGACCGGGCGGCCGCGCGGCAACTACCAGAAATTCAAGCTCAGCCGGAACCAGTTCCGGGAGTTGGCCTCGCGTGGCCAAATCCCGGGTGTGGTCAAGGCGAGCTGGTAAGGGCCCGCCAGAATGTCCATGTCAGATCCGCTGGGCGATATGCTCACCCGCATCCGTAACGCGCAGCGCGCGCGCCAGAGCCGCTGCCTGGCGCCGGCGTCCAAGCTGCGCGAGAACGTGCTCGAAGTCCTCAAGCGCGAGGGCTTCATTCGCGCGTGGAACACCGAGGACGTCCGTCCCGGCATCAAGCTCATCAACATCGAGCTGAAATATGCCGAGGGCGAGCCTGCCATCAAGGAGATCACCCGCATCTCCAAGCCGGGCCGCCGCGTCTACTCCAAGATCAAGGAGCTGCCGAAGTTCTACAACGGGCTCGGCATTTCCATCCTCTCCACGCCGCGCGGCGTGATGAGCGACCTCGAGGCCCGCGCTGCCAATGTTGGCGGCGAAGTCCTCTGCCGCGTGTTCTGAGGGGAGCATAGAAATGTCTCGCGTCGGAAAATACCCGATCACCGTGCCGGCGGGGGTGCAGGTCGCACTCCAGGGCCGCACCGTGGTCGCCAAAGGCAAGAATGGCGAGCTAAGCCTCGAGCTGACGGAGTTCGTCGATGTCACCGTCGAGGGCGACCTCGTCACGGTGGCACCGCGTGGCGCCGATCGTCAGGCACGCACCATGTGGGGCACCACCCGCAGCCTGATCAACAGCCTGGTCACGGGCGTTTCCACTGGCTTCACGAAGTCGATGGAGATCAACGGGACGGGTTATCGCGCGGCGATCCAGGGCACCGATCTCGTGCTGGCCCTCGGCTACAGCCACGAGATCCGCTACCCGGTTCCGCCGGGCATCAAGATCGTTTGCGAAAAGCCCACCGCAATCCGGGTCGAGGGTGCTGACAAGCGCCAGGTCGGCCAGGTTGCGGCTGAGATCCGCGGCTATCGCGGCCCTGAGCCGTACAAGGGCAAGGGCGTCAAGTACGTCAACGAGCAAATCCTCCGGAAGGAGGGTAAGAAGAAGTAATGGCCGACAAGCTCGCCCTACAGGCGCGGCGCCGCCGCCGCCTTCGTTATCAGCTCAAGCAGAAGTCCGGTGGCCGTGCGCGGCTTTCGGTCTTCCGTTCGGGCCAGCACATCTACGCGCAGATCATCGTGGACGCCGAAGGGCGCACGGTGGCCGCCGCCTCCTCCCAGGAGAAGGCGATGCGCGAAGGCTTGAAGACCGGTGCCGACAAGGACGCAGCAACTGCGGTCGGCAAGCTGGTTGCCGAGCGCGCGCTGGCAGCTGGCATCACCGAGGTCGTGTTCGACCGCGGTCCCTATCTCTACCATGGCCGGGTCAAGGCCCTGGCGGACGGCGCCCGCGAGGGCGGCCTGTCCTTCTGAGGAGCATGACGCATGGCACGTGAACCCAGGAGTGGCGGCGGCAGCGAAGGTGGTGGCGACAATGATCGCCGTCGCCGCAGCCGTGACCGTAATGACAACCGCCAGTCGAACGAGCCCGGTGACGACCTCACCGACAAGCTCGTCACCATCAACCGCGTCGCCAAGGTGGTGAAGGGTGGTCGTCGCTTCAGCTTCGCCGCTCTCGTCGTCGTTGGCGACCACAAGGGCCGCGTTGGCTGGGGCGCGGGCAAGGCACGTGAAGTGCCCGAGGCCATCCGCAAGGCGACGGAGCGGGCGAAGAAGACACTCATCCGGGTGCCGATGCGCGAAGGCCGCACACTGCATCACGACGTGATCGGCGAATACGGCGCCGGCCGCGTGATCCTGCGCGCGGCGCCTGCGGGTACCGGCATCATCGCCGGTGGCCCGATGCGCGCCGTGTTCGAGACCCTCGGGATGGGCGATGTCGTGGCCAAGTGCCTCGGCTCCGCCAACCCGCACAACATGGTCAAGGCGACGTTCGCCGCGCTCCAGCGTTGCACCAGCCCGCGTGCCGTCGCCTCCCGGCGCGGCAAGAAGGTTGCGGATATCCTGGGCACGCCGAAGGGCGCCGAGGAAGCCGCCAATGTCTGAGGTAAAGGGCACCGTGAAGGTGACGCAGATCGGTTCGCCGATCGGCCGCAAGCCCGGTCAGCGCGAGACGCTGATCGGGCTTGGCCTGAACAAGATGCATAAGAGCAGCGAACTCGAGAACACGCCCGCCGTTCAGGGCATGATCCGCAAGGTCGCTCACCTTATCAAGGTCGAGGGCTGAGCCATGAAGCTCAATGAACTGCGCGACAACGACGGCGCTCGTCATAAATTCAAGCGCATCGGTCGCGGCATCGGCTCCGGCAAGGGCAAGACGTCCGGCCGTGGCGTCAAGGGCCAGAAGGCGCGCTCCGGCGTGCGGCTGAACGGGTTCGAGGGCGGCCAGCTCCCGATCTACCGCCGGCTGCCGAAGCGTGGCTTCGTCAACATCTTCCGCGTCGAGTACGCGCCGCTGAACATCGGCGCGCTTGATGCGGCGATCGAGGCGGGGCGTATCCCGGCCGATGGCGTGATTGATGAGGCGGCGCTGAAGGCGGCCGGCATCGTCAAGCGCTCCAACAAATTCGCGGGCGTTCGGCTGCTGGCCAAGGGTGCGATCACCCGCAAGGTGACCATCACCGTGTCCGGCGCCTCCCCTGCGGCGATCGCCGCGGTCGAGGCCGCTGGTGGCGTCGTGACCGTAACCGTCGTCAAGGCGGAGAAGGTCGAAGCGGCGGCTTGAGACTGCGGCGGGGGGATAATTTCCCCCGCCTCCCCTTCTTATATTATTGCCACTTGGCGCCGATCTCTCGAACGGCAGGGCCCCAGGGGATATCCCCGAGGCGCAGGGAACACCAACGATGGCATCCGCCGCTGAACAACTCGCAGGCAGTCTGAATTTTGGGGTCCTGTCCAAGGCGACAGAGCTCAAGAAGCGGATCTGGTTCACGCTCGGCGCGCTCATCGTCTTCCGCATCGGTACCTACGTGCCCGTCCCGGGCATCGACGCGGCCGTCATGGGTGAGATCCTCGCCCAGCATGGCGGCGGCATCCTGGGCATGTTCGACATGTTCACCGGCGGCGCGCTCGGGCGCATGACCGTCTTCGCCCTCAACATCATGCCCTACATCAGCGCCAGCATCATCGTTCAGCTGATGAGCACGGCGATCCCTGCATGGGAGGCGTTGAAGAAAGAGGGCGAGTCCGGGCGCAAGAAACTCAACCAGTATACCCGCTACCTAACGCTCCTCATTGCGATCGTGCAGGCGTATGGCATGGCCGTGGGTCTCGAGGGCATGCGCGGTTCGAGCGGCCCAGCAGTCGCGGATCCCGGCGGGTTCTTCCGGTTCTCCTCCGTCGTGACCCTGGTCGGCGGCACCATGTTCCTGATGTGGTTGGGCGAGCAGATCACCGCGCGCGGCATCGGCAACGGCATCAGCCTGATCATCTTCGCGGGCATCGTAGCGAACCTGCCATCCGCCCTGGTCAGCACCCTGGAGCTGGGCCGCACCGGCGCGCTGTCCACCATCTTCATCATCTTCTTCCTGTTGATCGCGCTGGCGGTGATTGCCTTCGTTATCTTCATCGAGCGGGCGCAGCGGCGCATCCCGGTGACGTACCCAAGACGCCAGGTCGGCAACCGCATGTTCAACGGCGAGAACACACATCTGCCGCTGAAGCTGAACACCGCCGGCGTGATCCCGCCGATCTTCGCCTCGTCGCTGCTGCTGCTCCCGGCCACGGTCCAGGGCTTCTCCACCGACGCGCCCGACAACTGGTTCACCGGCATCGCCCGCCTGCTGGCACATGGCCAGCCGCTGTACATGGCCGCCTACATGGCGATGATCATCTTCTTCGCGTTCTTCTACACGGCCGTGGTCTTCAACCCGACCGAGACGGCGGACAACCTCAAGAAGTACAATGGCAACGTGCCGGGCATCCGGCCTGGCCAGAACACGGCCGACTACTTCGACCGCGTGCTCACCAGGCTGACCGCGGTGGGTGCCGTCTACCTCTGCATCGTCTGCCTGCTGCCCGAGATCCTGATCAGCAATTACGGCGTCCCCTTCTACTTCGGTGGCACCAGCCTGCTAATCATCGTCTCCGTCACTATGGACACCGTAGCCCAGGTGCAGTCCCATCTCTTCGCGCACCAGTACGAGGGCCTGATCAAGAAGGCGAAGCTCGGCGGGCGCGGGCAGCCGACGCGACGGTGACAGGCTTGGGGGCGACAGGTTTTCGCGGGGGAATGGACGAATGAACTTGATCCTGCTGGGTCCGCCTGGTGCCGGCAAAGGCACCCAGGCGAAGCGCCTCGAGGACGCCTATGGCATCACCCAGATCAGCACCGGCGACATGCTGCGCGCCGAGGTGAAGTCCGGCAGCCCGACTGGCCTGCAGGCCAAGGCCATCATGGAGGCCGGCGCCCTCGTGCCGGACGCCCTGATCACCACGATGATCGCTGCGCGCGTGGCGCAGCCGGACTGCGCCAAGCGGTTCATCCTCGATGGCTTCCCCCGCACCGTACCGCAGGCCGAGTCGCTGGACGCCATGCTGACCGAGAAGGGCCTGGCGCTGGACCACGTGATCGAGCTGCGTGTCGACGACGCCGCGCTGGTCGAACGGATCGCGGGCCGCTTCACCTGTGCCAAGTGCGGCACGGGCTATCATGACCGCTTCAAGCAGCCGGCGGTTGCCGGGGTTTGCGACAGTTGTGGCAGCACCGGCTTCAATCGCCGTGCCGATGACAACGCCGAGACGGTCGCTGCGCGGCTTGAGGCCTATCACCGGCAGACGGCTCCCCTGCTCCCCTACTATGCCGCCCAGGGCAAGCTCTCGGGCGTGGATGGCATGGCGACGATGACCAGCGTGTTTGCCGCGCTGGAGACCATCATCAATTCTACCGTGAAGGCTTGACGAAACCGGGTCGACGGGCTAGATCGCCCCCTCCCGTGGACGGGGGTTCATCCCCTCGGCCGCGACATCCTTTGCGTTCATCATTACCACCACGCCGAAACGCCCCAACTTCGGGGAACGGTCGGCGAGCAGGAGCGACGGCTCCGAGAGAGGCACTGTGGCGCGCATCGCCGGCGTAAACATCCCGACCAATAAGCGGGTCCTGATTTCGCTTCGCTATATTTACGGTATTGGCCCGAACAACGCTAAGGTCATCTGTGAACAGCTGAGCATCCCGGCAGATCGCCGCGTCAACCAGCTGACGGATGAAGAAATTCTCCGTCTGCGTGAGGTGATCGATCGTGATTACCGCGTCGAGGGTGACCTCCGGCGTGAAGTCGCGATGAACATCAAGCGTCTGATGGACATGGCCTGCTATCGCGGCCTGCGTCATCGCAAGGGCCTCCCAGTCCGCGGTCAGCGCACGCACACGAACGCCCGTACCCGCAAGGGTAAGGCCGTGGCGATTGCCGGCAAGAAGAAGGTGACGAAGTAATGGCTCGCGAACCCGCCCGTGCCGGTCGCGGCGCTGCTCCCGTCCGCCGCAAGGAGCGCAAGAACATAACGTCGGGCGTCGCCCACGTGCTGGCCACGTTCAACAACACCATCGTGACCATCACCGACGCCCAGGGCAACGCTATCGCCTGGTCCTCATCGGGGACGCAGGGCTTCAAGGGCAGCCGGAAATCGACGCCCTATGCGGCGCAGATGGCCGCCGAGGATGCCGGCAAGAAGGCCCGTGAGCACGGGATGGAGACGCTGGAGATCATGGTGAACGGTCCCGGTTCGGGCCGCGAATCCGCACTCCGCGCGCTGCAGTCGGTCGGCTTCTACGTCACCTCCATCAAGGATGTGACGCCGATCCCGCACAATGGCTGCCGCCCTCGCAAGCGTCGCCGCGTCTGATGCGAGCCGCGTGCCGGGAACGGCGCGTGGCTGATCGGCGCGGAAACGCGCCGCGCTGAAATGGGCGCGTTCGCGCGCCGCCGGCTTCATGGGCCGATGAGGAGAGATGACAGTGCTTGAGAGGAATTGGCGTTCGCTGATCCGCCCGGAAAAGCTGGCGATCGATCAGGGTTCCGACCCCGACCGCGTTGCCACGATGGTTGCGGCGCCGCTCGAGCGCGGCTTTGGCCAGACGCTTGGCAATGCGCTGCGCCGGATCCTGCTGTCGTCGCTCCAGGGTGCGGCCGTCACGGCCATTCGCATCGATGGCGTGCTGCATGAATTCAGCTCCATCCAGGGCGTGCGCGAGGACGTCACCGACATCGTCCTCAACATCAAGCAGCTTGCCATCCGCATGCAGGGCGAGGGCGTGAAGCGTCTGGCCCTTACCGCGGAAGGCCCGGGCGAAGTCACGGCCGGCCAGATCCAGGTCTCCGGCGACATCGAAATCTCGAACCCCGACCTGGTGATCTGCACGCTCGACGACGGCGCCAAGCTGTCGATGGAGCTCACGGTCCAGACCGGCAAGGGCTACGTCCCCGCCTCCGAGAACCGTCCCGAGGATGCGCCGATCGGCCTCATCCCCGTCGACGCGATCTACTCGCCGGTTCGCCGCGTCGCGTTCAAGATCGAGCCGGAGCGCGTCGGCCAGCGCACCGACTACGACAAGCTGGTGATGACGGTCGAGACCGACGGCACCGTGGCCCCCGAGGACGCGGTGGCGCTTGCCGCCCGCATCCTGCAGGACCAGCTGCAGCTGTTCATCAACTTCGACGAGCCGCGTGAGCGCAAGGTCGAGGAAGTGCGCGACGACCTGCCGTTCAACCGCAACATGCTGCGCAAGGTCGACGAGCTCGAGCTCTCGGTCCGCTCGGCGAATTGCCTGAAGAACGACAACATCGTCTACATCGGCGACCTCGTGCAGAAGACCGAGCAGGAAATGCTCCGCACCCCGAATTTCGGGCGCAAGTCGCTGAACGAGATCAAGGAAGTGCTGGCGACGATGGGCCTGACCTTGGGCATGAGCGTCACCGGCTGGCCGCCCGAGAACATCGAAGACCTCGCCAAGAAGATCGAAGAGCCTTTCTGAGAACCGCCGCGACCGCAGTGTCACGCCAAGCGTGACCAGCGGCGGCTAGACAGAGTGTAGGAACCACGACGATGCGTCACGGAATGGCTGGGCGGAAGCTCAACGTTACTTCTACCCACCGGCTCGCCATGTTCCGCAACATGGCGACGTCACTGCTGAAGCATGAGCAGATCACCACCACGTTGCCCAAGGCGAAGGAGCTGCGCCCGTATGTCGAGCGCATCATCACGCTCGGCAAGCGCGGCGGTCTGCATGCGCGCCGTCAGGCCTATGCGCAGCTGATGGACCCGAAGGTGGTGGACAAGCTCTTCACCGAAATAGCGGAGCGCTACAAGACGCGCGCCGGCGGCTACACCCGCGTGCTGCGGGCGGGCGTTCGCTACGGCGATGCGGCCACGATGGCCGTGATCGAGCTGGTGGAGCGCAATGTCGCGGCCAAGGGCCTCGACAGCGGCCCGAAGCCTGAAGTCGTCGAAGCCGACGAAGACTGAAGACGGGGGCAGATCGCCCCCTTTTTCGTGACGTTCAGTCGGGGGCCGCGATTTGCGCGGCCCTTATCGTATCGAAGCCTTGCATGGCCTCGGCCAGGGCACTCGGCCAGCCCGCTGGGCTCGGCGGCACTGCAAGCCGGGTCCGCCCATCTTCCAGCAGCAGCAGGTAGATCCGTCCGGCGACGAAGTCCTGGGCCAGGAAGATGCCGCCCGCCGCGCATCCTTCCGCCCCACATCCCCAGCCATACACGTAGCGTTCGCCAAGCAGCGCCAGCCCCGGGCCGCCCTCACGGAGGCGGCGCGACACCGCCCCGCGATTGCCTCCGGTGGCCGTCGCCAGCACGCCGGCGATGCCCTCGTGCTGCGCGAGTGCCAGGACCGGCTGCCCCAGCAGGGCGCGTGAGTCGTCCACGGCCGCGACGGGCGCCGCCAGCAGCAGTGCGAAGATCGGTAGGGTGCAGCGCGCGAGAATGCTCATGCCGCAGACTCGTGGCCCCGCCACCCAGGCGCGTCAAGCGAGCAGGAAATCCGCCGACGAGAAGGCCGCCTTGGGCACGCCGTTGATGATGAGGAGGTCGCCCTGCCCGAAGTTGATCGCGGTGGTTCCTGCCACCTCCACCATGACGGTGCCCAATGCCGCGAAGCTCGCGAAGCCGAAGGCCCGAAGGTCGATCCGGTCGCTCCCCACGGTGAAGTCGCCGATCACGTCAGCCGCGCAGCCTCGGCCGAACACGAACAGGTCGTTCCCACTCTCGCCGAACAGCACGTCATTGCCGCCCATTCCCAGCAGCGTGTCGGCCCCTGCCCCACCCAGCAGCCAGTTCGAACCCGCACTCCCGGTCAGCACATTGGCCAGCGCATTGCCGACGCCGAACGGGGTGGCGCCCAGCAGCACCAGGTTCTCGACATTGGCGTAGAGGTAGCAGCCGCCGCCAATGATGT
>JAQGHV010000009.1 GCA_028288785.1 Rhodospirillales bacterium
GGCGTGATGGCGACGGTGCTCACCGGCGGCGACGTGCGGCCGGGCGACGCCGTGCGGGTGGTGTTGCCGGAGGGCGAGCAGCGCCGGCTGGTGCCGGTCTGAAGGCACCGCCGTTGGCGGGTGCCGAGGGTAGAGCGCAACAGCGGCTGATGGCACAACCGGCGCGCAGCGCCGCAAGCCCGAATGGGCGCCGCCGGTAATCCGGCGAGCCACGCACGCGGAGCGGGCGCCCGGCGCTTCAGGGCACAAAAAGCGGCGCTGGAGTTACCGCGTCGCGTCCAGCGCGCCCTGCAGCATGTACGCGGCCGCCGCGCGGTCCACGACCTGGGCGCGCTTGCCCCGCGTCATGTCGGCCTCGCTGATCAGCATGCGGTTCACTGCCGCCGAGGAAAGCCGCTCGTCCCACAGAGCTGCCGGAAGGTTGGTTGCCTTTGACAAGGCAAGGGTCCAGTCCGTCGCGGCCTGGGCGGCCGGGCCGTGCGTGCCGTCCATCGAGAGCGGCAGCCCAACGACCAGCCCTCCGACACCCTCCTTGGCCGCGATGCGTGCGATCTCGGCTGAAACCGCAAGCAGCTTGCCGCGGGGTATGGCAGAGTAGGGACTCGCCAGCATCAGCGTCACGTCGCTGAGTGCCAGGCCGATGATTTTGCTGCCGGGATCGATCCCGATCAGCCGCTGGTTGCGGGCCAGGGCAATACGCAGGTCGCGCAGGTTGAAGAGCGGCATGGGCGCCGTTATGGTCCGGCCCCCGCCATCCGGAAAGCCTGTCATGTCGCTTGACCAAGCCACGGTACGCCGCGTCGCCGCCCTCGCCCGCCTTCATGTGGAGGAGGCGGATGTCGTGCGGCTGCAAGGTGAGCTGAACGGCATCCTCGGCTGGATCGAACAATTGCAGGAAGTCGACGTGACCGGCGTCGAGCCGATCGCGGGTGGTGGCGGTGCGCTGCGCTGGCGTTCGGATGCGGTGACCGATGGCGGCATGGCGGAGAAGATCCTCGCCAATGCGCCCGACCGCGAGGGCGAATATTTCGGCGTGCCAAAGGTGGTGGAATGAGCGTCATGGATTGGGGCATCGCCCAGGCGCGAGCAGCGCTGGCGAAGGGCAAGGTTTCCGCCGAGGAGCTCACCCGCGCGCATCTCACCGCAATCGAGACGCTGAACCCGCGGCTGAACGCTTTCATCACCGTCACCGGTGAGCAGGCGATTGCAGCCGCTCGCGCGTCGGATACGCGGCGGGGCAGGGGTGAGGTCGGCGCGCTGGAGGGCATTCCGCTCGCCGTGAAGGATCTGTTCTGCACCGCCGGCGTGCGCACCACGGCCGGCAGCCGCATCCTGGCCGACTTCATCCCGCCCTATGAGAGCACCGTCACGGCGCAGCTGCTGCGCGACGGCGCGGTGTTCCTGGGCAAGGTGAACCTTGATGAATTCGCGATGGGTTCCTCGAACCTCACCTCGGCGTATGGCGGTGTCGAGAATCCCTGGAAGCGCGCGGGTTCGCCGGATGTGAAGCTGGTGCCGGGCGGGTCCTCGGGCGGCTCGGCGGCGGCGGTCGCGGCGCGGCTGGTGATGGGTGCCACTGGCACCGACACCGGCGGTTCCATCCGCCAGCCGGCGGCGTTCTGCGGCATCACCGGCATCAAGCCGAGCTATGGGCGCTGCTCGCGCTTCGGCGTGGTGGCGTTCGCGTCCTCGCTCGACCAAGCGGGCGCGTTTGCTCGCAGCGTGGAGGATTGCGCCATCCTGCTCGGCAGCATGTCCGGCTTCGATCCGCGCGATTCCACCTCCGCCGATGTCGCGGTGCCCGATTTCGCGGCCGCCGCCGAGCGTGGCGTGAAGGGCCTCCGCATCGGCGTGCCGCGCGAGTATCGCCTGGGCGGCCTGTCCGCCGAGATCGCCGCGCTATGGGAACAAGGGCTCGCCTGGTTGCGCGACGCGGGTGCGGAGATCGTGGAGATCAGCCTGCCACACACGAAATACGCGCTGCCGACCTACTACATCGTGGCGCCGGCCGAGGCGTCCTCCAACCTCGCGCGCTACGACGGCGTGCGGTTTGGGTCGCGCGAGAAAGGCGACGATCTGCGCGACCTCTACGAACGCACTCGTGCCGCCGGCTTCGGCGACGAAGTGAAGCGCCGCATCATGATCGGCACCTACGTGCTGAGCGCGGGCTACTACGATGCCTACTACCTGCGCGCGCAGAAAATCCGCGCGCTGATCACGCGCGACTTCACGGACGCCTTCGGACGCGTCGATGCGATCGTGACGCCGACCACGCCCTCCGCGGCCTTCGCGGAAGGCGAGAACACGGATGACCCGGTGACGATGTACCTGAACGACGTATTCACCGTGACCGCCAACCTCGCGGGCTTGCCGGGAATGTCGGTGCCGGCAGGTCTGGACAAGCAGGGTTTGCCATTGGGGCTGCAGGTGATCGGGCGGAACTTCGATGAGGAGACGGTGTTCGCCGTGGGCCGCGCCATCGAGCGCGCCGCGGCGTTCTCCGCGAAGCCGGCGGTGATGGCATGACCTATATCCTCGAAGGTGAGACCGGCCCCTGGGAGATCGTCTGCGGCTTGGAGGTCCATGCTCAGGTCATCAGCCAGTCCAAGCTGTTCTCGGGTGCCGCAACCACCTTCGGCGCGTCGCCCAACAGCCAGGTGAGCTTCGTCGATGCTGGCTTCCCCGGCATGTTGCCGGTCATCAATGCGGAATGCGTGGCCCAGGCCGTGCGCACCGGCCTCGGGCTCAACGCGCAGGTCAATCTGTGGTCGCGCTTTGACCGCAAGAACTACTTCTACGCGGATTTGCCGAGCGGCTATCAGATCAGCCAGTTCGCGCACCCGATCATCGGCACCGGCATCATCGAGATCACGCTCTCCGATGGCAGCGTGAAGCAGATCGGCGTCACGCGCCTGCATCTGGAACAGGATGCAGGCAAGTCGCTGCACGACCAGCACGCGTCGAAAAGCTTCATCGACCTCAACCGTGCCGGCGTCGCGCTGATGGAGATCGTCTCCGAGCCCGACCTGCGGTCGCCCGAGGAGGCGGGCGCCTACCTCACCAAGCTGCGGCAGATCCTGCGCTATCTCGGCACCTGCGACGGCAACATGGATGAGGGCTCCATGCGCGCCGATGTGAACGTCTCGGTCCGAAAGCACGGCGAGGAGTTCCGCACGCGATGCGAGGTGAAGAACGTGAACTCCATCCGCTTCGTGATGCTCGCGGTGGAGGCTGAGGCGCGCCGCCAGATCGCGGTCTGGGAGTCCGGCGAGGAGGTGCGCCAGGAGACGCGCCTGTTCGACATCGCCCGCCAGGAGACGCGGTCGATGCGCTCCAAGGAGGATGCGCATGACTACCGCTACTTCCCCGACCCCGACCTGCCGCCCCTGGTGCTTGATGCGGCCTGGGTGGAGCAGCTCCGCCTCGCGCTCCCCGAGCTCCCCGATGCGCGCCGCGCCCGCTACGTCGCGATGGGCCTCACGCCCTATGACGCGCATGTCCTGACGCTGGAGAAGGAGACCGCCGCCTTCTTCGACGTGGTCGCGACAGGCCGCGACGCGAAGCTCGCGGCGAACTGGGTGACCGGCGATTTTTTCGCCGCGCTCAACAAGCTCAAGCGTGACATCACCGACCCACCCGTCAGCGCCGAGGATCTCGGCGCCATGCTCGACCTGATGGCCGACGGCACGCTGTCCGGAAAGCTCGCCAAGGAGGTGTTCGAGGCGATGGTGGAAAGCGGGAAGGGGCCCGCCGCCATCGTGGAGGAGCGCGGCATGCGCCAGGTCACTGATACCGGCGCGATCGAGATTGTCATCGATGGCGTGATGGCGGCTAACGCCGACAAGGTCGCGGAGTATCGCGGCGGTAAGGACAAGCTGTTTGCCTTCTTCGTGGGACAGACAATGAAGGCGATGCAGGGCAAGGGAAATCCGGCCGTGGTCAACCAGGTGCTGAAGGCGAAGCTCGGCGGGTAGAAGGTGCCTGCCGCGACGGCCACCCGGTGAAATCGCCAACAGATTTTTTACATCTGGTTAATGGCTTCACTTCTCGGGGCAGCCGTGCATCCTGGCGCCAAGCAGCCGGGAGCCACATTCATGCAGACGATCAACCGCCTTGCCGCGGCGGCAGCCCTGGCGGCCATCCTCGCCGGCGCCGTGCCGGCCGGCGCCCAGAACCTGTCCCTCGGCTATGGCGCGACGGTCACCACGCTTGACCCGCATTATCATAATGTCGGCCCGAACAACGCCGCCGGGCTGCACATCTTCGATGCCCTGATCTGGCGCGATTCGCGGGCCAGGCCGCACCCGATGCTGGCCGAGAGCCTGGTGCCCATTACCGACACCCTGTGGGAGATGAAGCTGCGCCAGGGCGTCACCTGGCATGACGGGCGCCCCTTCACGGCCGACGACGTGGTCTTCACCTTCGAACGGGTCCCGAACGTGGCGAACAGCCCCGGCAGCTTCGCGGGCTTCCTGCGCGCCATCTCGCGCGTGGAGGTCATCGACGCGCACACCATGCGCATCCACACCCACCAGCCGCATCCGAACCTGCCCATCGACCTCGGCGCCGTAGCGATCGTGGCGCGGCACGCGGCGACCGGCGCGGGCGTTGAGCAATTCAATGCCGGCACCGCCGCCATCGGCACAGGGCCGTACCGGCTGCTCTCCTACCGGTCCGGCGACCGGATCGAGTTCGCCCGGAACGAGACCTACTGGGGCGAGCAGGAGCCCTGGCAGCGGGTGACGGTGAAGTTTTTGCTCAATGATGGTGGGCGGACGGCGGCGCTGCTCGCCGGCGACATCGACATCATCGAGCAGATCCCGACAACCGACCTGGCACGCCTGCGCCGCGATCCCCGCCTGGTGGTGACCGAAATCCCCTCGCTGCGCACCACCTACATGCTGCCCGATTATTCCCGGCCCGGGCCGCACCCAACCATCACCGACAATGCCGGCGTGCCGCTCCCGCGCAACCCCTTCCTTGATCCGCGAGTCCGCCGCGCGCTGTCGATGGCGATCAACCGCGAGGCACTGGTCGAACGCGTCATGGACGGCGCCGCCCAGGCCACCGCGCAATGGGTGCCCGAGGGCGTATTCGGCTACAACCCCGCGGTGCGGCCGATGCCGTTCGACCCCGATGGCGCCAAGCGCTTGCTGGCCGAGGCCGGCTTCCCCGATGGCTTCCGGCTCGTACTCGCGACGCCCAATGACCGCTGGCCGAACGACAGCCGGCTGAGCCAGGCGGTCGCGCAGATGTGGACCCGCATCGGCGTGCGCACCAGCATCGACGCGATGCCCTTCGCCGCGTTCGTACCCCGCCGCACACGGCAGGATTTCGCGATGCAGCTGGGTGCCTGGGGCAGCAGCACCGGCGAGGCGTCCAACTACCTGCTCTCGATCGTCGCCACCTATGATCGCGCCCGGCTGACCGGTGCGGGCAACATGTCCCGCCATTCGGATCCGCGCATCGACGACTATCTGGTGCGGGCCAACGCGATCATGGACGCCGATGCGCGCGAGGGCCTCCTGCGCGAGGCGATCGGGTATTACGCGGAACAGATTCCGATGATCCAGCTGGTGCAGTATCTCAACACCTGGGCGCATCGGCGCGGCCTCGTGCATGACCCGCGGATGGATGAACGCACCCTCGCGATGGGTGTCCGGCCGGCGCGGTGATGGCGCCTGCTGACCGAATGCAAAGGAAGGGGCTTGGCCATGGGCTATGATCCGCGCGACCACAAACCACTCGCGTGGCACGATGCCACCCCACGCTTCACCGGCGGTGGCGACACCCCGCGCGACTACCTGGAGCGCTGCCTCGGCGTCATCGGCGAGCGCGAGCCGGGCGTCCTGGCCTGGGTCACCCTGAACGAGACGGGCGCCCGTTCGGCGGCCGACGCGTCTACCGCGCGTTGGCGAGACGGAAGCCAGCTTTCGGCGATCGACGGCATGCCGATCGGCATCAAGGATCTGCTTGAGACCCTCGACATGCCGACCGAGCAGGGCTGCGTGGCCTATCGCGGCGACTTCCCCAAGCGCGACAATGCGGCGGTCGCGGCGCTGCGCGACGCCGGCGCGGTGATCCTGGGCAAGACCGTCACGACCGAACTCGGCGCCTCCGAGCCTGGGCCGACGCGGAACCCCTTCGACCCCTCCCGTACACCGGGCGGTTCATCGTCGGGCTCGGCGGCGGCGGTAGCGGCGCGCATGATCCCCGCCGCGATCGGCAGCCAGGTCGGCGGCTCGATCATTCGGCCCTCGAGCTATTGCGGCAATGTCGCGCTCAAGCCCACCCAGGGCGCCATCAACCGCGGTGAGCGCCAGTCGACCTCGATGAGCACCCACGGCGTCCATGCCGGCTGCATCGAGGATATGTGGCAGGTGGCGATCGAGATCGCGAAGCGGGCCGGCGGCGATCCAGGGCGGATGTCGCTGAAGGGTCCCGATACCGCCCCGCCCCCCCGGCGCCCCCACACGCTTGCGGTGCTGGAGACGGAGGGCTGGACCGCGCTCGACGCACGCAGCCGCGGCGCCTTCGAGAGTCTTCTGGAGCAGCTTGCCGCGACGGGCATCCGTATCCTGCGGCGCGCCGACCACGCCGCGATCGAGACGCTGGAACAGCGACTCGGCAGCGCCAGCGCGATGGCCAACGGCATCACGGGCTGGGAGGGGCGCTGGTCGCTGCGTGCCCTGGTCGCCAACCACCCCGAAGGCGTCAGCGATCGTGCCAAGCGCCGCCTGGTGGCGGCCGAGGCCATGACTGTCGCCGACTACGAGGCTCGGCTTGCCGAGCGCGCCGACGCCCAGGCGGCCCATGCGCGGATTGCCTCGCTGGCCGATGCAGTGATCATGCTGTCCTCGCCCGGTCCGGCGCCGGTCTGGGCGGGGGATATCCCCGGCCAGCCGATCAACCCGCGCCCGACTGGCGACATCACCTTCAACGCGCCCTCCTCGGCGCTGTTCGCGCCTGCGGTGACGATGCCCCTGCTGGCCGTCGGCGGCATGCCGTTGGGTGTGCAGCTCATGGGCCAGATGGGGCAGGATGCCGACATCACGGCACTCGCTCGCTGGATGCTTGCGGAGGTTGCGCCCGTCGTGGTGTGAAGCACCCGCAACCATCAGACATGATGAAATGTTCATGAAGCGCGGCTTTGTTCCGCCGTTCCTGCCTGCAATGCCCTACGGCAGGTCCCTTTAGCCGGGAGGGTTCATGAGCGTCGGTCTGATCGCGTTGCTGGATGATGTCGCGGCGCTGGCGAAAGTCGCCGCGGCGTCGCTCGACGACATCGTGGGGCAGGCTGCCAAGGCGGGCGCCAAGGCGGCGGGTGTCGTCATCGACGACGCGGCGGTAACACCACGCTATGTCGTGGGCTTCGCATCCGACCGGGAACTACCGATCGTGCGCCGCATCGCAATCGGATCGCTCAAGAACAAGCTGCTGATCCTGCTGCCGGCCGCACTCGCGCTGAGCCTTTTCGCGCCCTGGGCCATCATGCCGCTGTTGATGCTCGGCGGAGCCTTCCTTTGCTACGAGGGCGCGGAGAAGGTCCTCGAGATGATATGGCCGCACGCGGCCGAGGTCGCCCCGACGCCAGGCGCAGCACCGCCCGACCCGAAGCGCCTTGAGGAGGAGCGCATCGGTGGCGCGATCCAGACGGACTTCATCCTCTCCGCCGAGATCATGGCGATCACGCTCGGGACGATGCCGCAGAGCGTTTTCTGGATACAGGCGGTGGTGCTGGCGGCCGTTGGTCTCGGGATCACCATCGCCGTCTATGGCGTCGTCGCGCTGATCGTGAAGGCGGATGACGCCGGGATTTCCCTTGCCGTGAATGCCACGCCGGTGAGCAGCGTGCTCGGCATCCGCCGTGCGCCGTTGGCCCCCACGGGGGCGGATCGCACAATGCGCCCGGTGACGCAAGCGATCGGTCGTGGCTTGGTAAGCGGGATGCCGGGGTTCCTGAAGCTGCTCGGGATGGTCGGCACGGCGGCGATGATCTGGGTCGGCGGCGGCATCATCATCCATGGCTTCGAGGAATTCGGTCTTGGTGGCCTTGGCCACGCGCTGCAAGGCGTGGCGCATTCGGCGGCCCTTGCGGTGCCCGCGATCGGCGGGGCACTGGAGTGGCTGGTGGCCGCGGTGGGCTCAGGCGTGGTGGGACTTCTCATCGGCAGCGCGCTGGTCGTGCTGCTGCACAAGATACTGTTCCCAGCTATCGCGCGCATCCGCGACGTCGAGGCGCGCCCGTCGCACTGACCTCCCCGCGTGCTGGCCACCTCGCTCCGAACAGGGCAGGGTGGCCAAAAATCAGGGGAGGGCTTTATGGCAAACATCACCCGACGCGCGCTCAGCGGCATCGTGCTGGCGAGCCCCGCTCTGGCCCAGCCCGGGCGCCCCATCGTGATCATCGTGCCCTTTCCCCCTGGTGGCTCCACCGACGTCACGGCGCGGTTGCTCGCGGAGCGGATGGCCCCGCTTCTCGGGCAGCAGGTGTTCATCGAGAATCGGCCTGGGGCCCAGACGATCATCGGCGCCGAGTACGTTGCCCGGGCGGCGCCGGACGCGAACACGCTGCTGATGTCCTCCGGCACGACGCTCACGATCAACCCGATCATCGGGCGGAACCTGCCGTACCGTGTGGAGGATTTCGCCCCGGTGGCGCATGTCTCGACGCTGCCCTTCGCGGTCGCGGTGCGCAACGGGCTGCCGTCAGGGATGGCCGAGTTCGTCGCCCATGTTCGCGCCAATCCGGGCCGCATCAACTGGGGCCACAACGGACGCGGCAGCTTCAACCACATCGCCGGCGCCCTGCTCGAGGAGAAACTCCGCCTTCGATGGCAGGATGTGCCGTACCGGGGCGACGCGCCACAGCTCAACGACGTCATCGCCGGGACGTTGGACGCCATGCTGGTCGGCGGCGCCTCAGCGATCGCGGCGGGCCGCACCGGCCGAGCCCGCATCGTTGCCTGGACCGGCGAACAGCGGCTGCCCAACCGGCCAACGGAACCGTGCTTCGCGGAGGCCTGGCCAGGCACTGTCGCGGTGACGTGGTTCGGGCTGCTCGCACCGGCACGTTCGCCGGTGGATCAGGTCGAACGCCTCAACCAGGCCGCTGCCACGGCGCTCCGCGAACCGGTCCTCCAAGGGAGATTGCTTGATGAGGGCATCCTTTCCGCAGGCGGAACCGTCCAGGAGTTTTCGGATTTTCTGCGCCGCGAACAGGAGCGCTGGACCCCGTTGTTGCGGAGGCTTGACATTCAACTGGGCTGAATCTGCTCGGCTTCGAGCGCATGCAGCGACAAACCCCATCTTCAGAGTTCGAACGATTTTTCCGGATCAGCCCGGATCTGCATCGTATAATGAAATAACCTCCACCGCCGGTAGGTCATAGGCCTGTCAATTCTACTTGAGGTAACGTGGGGGAGCCCGGTTCATTAAGCGGGCGTATCGCACCGTGAGGTGCGCGAAAATCAGTCCGCAACCCTCGACGGAGTTTCGACCATGACATGCATCACCAGCCCCGCCTCACTGGTTCCCAATATGGAAGGATTGCTCCACACCTCCGGCTCCAGCTCGATGCGTCCCCATTACGATACGCTGGAAACCAGTGTCGATGAGGCCGCGCGTACCCACTGGGTCCATATGCGCCCCTACGGCCGCCCCTGCTTCAGCGCCCAGCTCCTTCGTGACTGCGCGACGGTGCATCAATCGCTGCGCACCATGTTCAAGCAGGGCAGCAGCGTACAGTATCACGTCCTGGCATCGCGGACCCCCGGTGTCTTCAACCTTGGCGGCGACCTCGTTCACTTCGCCGAAAGCATCCGCGCCGGTGATCGCGCCGCTCTCCGCCGCTACGGTGAAGCCTGCATCCGCATCGCCTACGACAACTACGTCGCTTGCGACCTGCCGATGATCACCATCGCCTTGATCCAGGGCGACGCGCTCGGCGGCGGCTTCGAGTCCGCCTTGGCGCATGATCTTATCGTCGCGGAGCGCAGCGCGAAGTTCGGCCTGCCCGAGATCCTGTTCAACCTGTTCCCCGGCATGGGCGCCACCAGCTTCCTCAACCGCAAGATCGGCCCGATTGCCGCCGAGCGCCTGATCATGAGCGGCCGCCTTTATACCGCCGAGGAACTGCATGCGATGGGCGTCGTCGACGTCCTGGCCGATGATGGCGAAGGTGAAGTCGCGGTGAAGCGCCTGATCGCGGAGAATAGCCGCAAGCACAACGCGCACCTGGCGATCTACCGCGCCCGCCGTCGCTCCAACCCCGTCACCTTCGCCGAACTGTCCGACATCGTCGACATCTGGATCGATGCCGCCTTGTCCGTGACCGAATACGATCTGCGCAAGATGCAGCGTCTCGCGATGGCCCAGGATCGCCGCGTCCAGACGATGCAGCCGCCTGCCTACGGCATCGCGGCAGAGTGAGGGTTCTACGCATGGCCGGCCCAGCTTGCGGGCCGGCCCGCGAGGATTACGCGGTACTGCCGTGCCGTTCGCCGCCCTTGTTGTCCTGCAGCGACTGCCGCACCCGCTCGATCTCAACCCGGATGCGGGCAGCGAGTGCCAGGATCGCGCCGGTCGCCGCGAATTCCTCCGGCGGCAGCGATTCGGCCGTCTGGCAGCCGTCCTCGACGGCGCGAGCACCGAGATTGGCGGCAATGCTGCGGATGCCGTGGGCCGCGGCACGGAAGGCCAGGATATCCCGCGCGAGGGCGGCGGCGATCATCGCATCCAGCTGCGCCAGCGCGTCGGTTAGAAAGTCCTGGGCAAGCTCCGCCACGAATTCTGGGCCGCCAAGGTCCAAAAGCCGTCCGATTATCTGCTGATCCAGCGCGGGCCCGGCGCCGGCGCGATAGCGCGGGTGCTCGCTGATCGCCGCGATCTTCATGCCTCCGTAGGCAGCGATGGGACGCTCGTCCGCGGCCTCGGCTTGTGCCGACAGGCGATCGACAAGCTCCAACAGAATGCGCGGTTCCATCGGCTTCAGCAGGAACGCATCGAACCCGGCCTCCAGGCAGCGCTCTGGCGCGTCGGAGGTCGCATCGGCGGTCAGCGCAACGATCGGCACCGGCCGCTGTCCAAGCGAGGCCATCCGGTGCAGCTTCACCGCCTCGACGCCGTTCATGCCCGGCATGTTCAGGTCCATCAGCACGCAATCCACGCCGCTGCTGTCGAGGATGTCCAATGCATCTTCGCCATTCGTGGCGAGCAGGACCCGGTGCCCGGCGCGCTCCAGGATGGTGCCGAGCACGCGGCGGTTCATCTGATTGTCGTCGACGACAAGCACCCGGCGGGGTGCCGCGCTGATCGGAATCGGCTGGCGCGCATCGGGGGCCTGGGCGGTGCCAAGTGCGGCAAAAAGCGCGTTGTGCAGTTCCTGGTCGGAGGCTTCGGCCGAAACCCGAACCCGGCACAGGCGGCGGATGAGAAGGGGCGGCAGGCCGGGCGGCGCCTCATGGGTCGCCAGGATGACCGGCAGCGAGTGCGGCGCGCGAAAGCCGGGCGGCGGGCCGGCGCCAACAACCAGCAGCGCACGCCGCTCCTGCGCCGGCGCCCGGCGGAGTTCCGAAAGCACGGCATCGCCGCTGTCGCAGACCTGGATGCGATGCCCACCAGCCTGCAGACGTTCGGCCAGGGCGCTGCCGTCGCTACCCCGCATGGTCAGCATGAGCAGCGTCACACGGCCGAGGTCGAGTTCCGTCGCCGTACTCGGGCCGCTGAAGAATTCGAACCAGAAGGTGCTGCCTTCGCCCGGACGGCTGTCCACCCCGATGGTGCCGCCCATCGCGAGCACGAGCCGGCGACAAATCGCGAGGCCAAGGCCGGTGCCGCCGTAGCGGTGGAGCGTGTCCACGTCCGCCTGCGCAAAACTCTCGAAGATGCGCGATTGCGCCTCGAGCGGGATGCCGATGCCGGTGTCGGAAACTTCGAACCGAAGCCGATGGCCGCCGGAGTCGAGGGGTGTTGCATCGACGGCAACGACCACGCCGCCGAACTCCGTGAATTTCAACGCATTGGCGCCGAGGTTCAGCAGGATGGCGGTCAGGTGGCGTGGATCCGCCTGGATGCGCAGCGGCACGCGCGCCGTGAAATGG
This sequence comes from Rhodospirillales bacterium, assembly GCA_028288785.1. Lineage (GTDB taxonomy): Bacteria > Pseudomonadota > Alphaproteobacteria > Acetobacterales > Acetobacteraceae > Plastoroseomonas. Next base: position 12,102 of record JAQGHV010000009.1, read on the forward strand.
AGCGAGAGCTCGATGCCCTTCTCGGCGGCCTGGCTCGCCAGTAGCCGGTCCACCTCGCCGAGCAGGTGCTCCAGCTCGACAGCCTCGACCTGCACCGGTGCGGCGCCGGCCTCGATGCTGGCGAAGTCGAGGATCCCCTCGATCTGGGAAAGCAGCGATCGCGCGGCACCATCGACGGTGCGGACCATGTCGCGCTGCTGATGGTCGAGCGTGGTGGAGCGCAGCATCGTGCCCATGCCGATGATGGCGTTCAGCGGTGTGCGAAGCTCATGGCTGACTCCGGCGAGGAAGATGCTCTTGGCGGCGTTGGCGGCCTCCGCCTCGCGCCGTGCACTCGAGAGCTTCTTGATCAGCGTGGCGGCATACAGGGGCACCGCGACGATGCCGATGAGCAGGCCAGTGGCGAGGTGGGTCTGGTCGCGCCAAAACGGCGTGAGGAGAATGACGGCGAGGAAGCAGGCGGCGCTGAGCGCCATCGCGGCATAGAGCCAACCGACTCCGAAACGGAAGCCATTGCCGAGGGTCGCCCAAAGGTAGATCGGGAACAGGATCGCCGCGTGCTCGCCGCCGGCATAGAGCGTCAGCGAGAGAAAGCCGATATCCGTGAGCAGGGCCACGGCGCGGCGTGCGACATGAGGCTCCGGTTTGCCCCGGATGTGCATAAAGAGTGCCGCCGAGATGGCCACGTAGGCCAGGGCCTGTTCGACCGCCACCGCATCGCGCGGCATCACGAGGAGCATGTAAACACCAACGACAACGCAGAAGGCGATGCGGTTAATCGCCATCTCCCACTCGCTGCCGGACTGGTTCACGGGGATATCGTTTGCCGCTCGGCTGGGCAGGCTACGAAGCCAGGCGAGCGCTGTCCTCATGTTACAGCAGCCACGGCCGCTTTGGCGAAGGCCCCGGCAATCGGTTGGTTGGCGATCAGCGTCGCCAGGGCACTCGGCGTCATCGGGCGCCCAATGTGATAGCCCTGGACGATGTCGCAGCCGAGTGCGGCCAGTTCACGCATCTGGGCCTCGGTCTCGACTCCCTCCGCCGCGATCTCCAGCTTGAGGTTGCGGCCGAGCGTGACGATGGCCGCAATGATCGCGGCGTCGGCATTGGCCGGCTTCAGCCCTTCCACGAAGGAGCGATCGATCTTGAGGCGGTCCAAGGGAAGGTGCTTGACGTAGGAAAGCGCCGAATAACCGGTACCGAAATCATCGACCGAAATCATCAGGCCCATCTCGCGGAGCTGCGCGAGGACACGGGAAACTTCCTCGGCGTCGCGGATGACGGCGCTTTCGGTGACTTCGAGGTCCAGGCAATGTGGGTCCAGCCCCGTCTCGGCCAGGGTCGCCTGAACCAGGCGGATCAGGTCCACGCCACGCAGCTGCAGCGGTGAGATATTCACCGCGACACGGAAGCGGGCGCACCCAGGCGAGTTCCACAACGCGGCCTGGCGGCAGGCTTCCGCGAGCACCCATGCACCGAGCGGCCGGATCAGCCCCGTTTCCTCGGCGAGGGGTAGGAAATCCCTGGGCTCGATAAGACTGCCATCCGGCTGACGCCAACGCACCAGCGCCTCGGCTCCATTGATGCTGCCGGTATGGAGCGACAGCTGTGGCTGGTACAGCAGGACGAATTCACCGCGCGCGAGGCCGCTGCGGATATCCGCCTCCAGCACCATCATCCGACGCGCGAGGACGTCCATCCCAGCGTCGAAGAAGCGGTACGCTCCGGTGCGGTCGGCCTTCGCCTGGTACATCGCGAGATCGGCGCGGCGCAGCAGTTCTTCGGCGGAGAGACCGTCCTGGGGCGACAGCGCGATGCCGATCGACGACCCTACCATGACTTCGCGGCCCTCGATCAGGAAGGGACGTGCGACGGCCTCGGCCACGCGTTCGGCAAGGGCGGCTGCCTCGTCGGGGCCGGCGATGCCGGCCTGCACGATCGCGAACTCGTCGCCTCCCAGGCGCGCAACGACGTCGCCGTTCTTGACGACCCCGAGTAGCCGACGGGCGATCGCCCGCAACACGCCATCGCCGACCTGATGGCCAAACACGTCATTGACCGTCTTGAAGCGATCCAGATCGATGAAGTGCAACGCCAGCCGCTGCTCGGTATCGCGGGTGCGTCCGCGCGGCAGCCGCTCGGTCAGCGAGAAGCGGTTCGGCAGGTCCGTGAGGCTGTCATGATGGGCAAGATGGCGAAGCCTGTTTTCCGCCGCCTTGCGCTCGGTGATATCGACCGAGGAGGTGAGCACCGCCGTCACGCCGCCTGAGGCGCCGCGGAGCGGTGCCTTTGTGGTCAGGAACACCCTGGTCCGGCCTTCGCGGTCGGGAAACTCCTCCTCATGGTTCGCGACCGCGGTCCCGGACTGGAACACCAGCCGGTCAGCCTCGGCGGATCGCAGCCCGCGCTCGCCCAGCAACGTGACCATGTCGCGGCCGATGATGTCGCCGAGCGCAAGGCCAAGGCTCGCGGCGAGATGGGCATTCGCGAACACGCAGCGCCCGTCCGGACCGGTGGCGCTGATCAGCGCGGGCAGGGTGTCGATGACCTGGGCCAGCGCCTCGCGGCTGTCGTGCAGCAGGCGTTCGCGCGAGCGCTCGCTATCGGCCAGCTCGCGCTCCAGCGCCATCGCCTGGTTGCGCAGGATCTTCCGGTGGAGGTTGAGCGCGATCAGGTTGCGGATGCGTGCGCCGAACTCGGCGTGGTCGACGGGGCTCAGCAGGAAGTCCGTGGCGCCGGCATCGAGGGCATCAAGGCGAAAGCGGCGGTCATTATACGCGGTGATGACCACGATCGGGACGTCGATACCATGCGGCATCGCCCGGACCCTGCGCGTGAACTCGGCGCCGTCCATACCCGGCATGCGGAAATCGGTGATGATCACATCCGGCTGGTGCGTCCCCAGCCAGTCGAAGGCAGATTGCGGATCGCCAAACGAATCGATCCTCGCGCCGGGCGAGACTGTTTCCGCGAGCTTCGCGTATACGCGCCGGTTGATGTCCTGATCATCAAGGATCAGGAGCGATGGGATGTGCGCCTCCAAATTTGCGAATGCCTGCCCAAATGCCGTTCGGCGCTTTTACTAGCACGATTTCGGACGTTACAAGCTGCGCGTTTCAAACAGGTTACTGTGACTGTCCCCTACGGAGGATCATTCTCCGGCGAGGCGCGCCGCCATCATGGGGGCGCCAAGCCGCATCAGCCCGCCCACATCCGGCGCCCGGTCCAGCATCAGGATCGCATCGGCGAGCTGCCGGGTGCGGTCTGCGCCCAGCACGGCATCGCACAGGGCCGTGAACTTCTGCCGCAGCTCGGACTCCGTGAGGAAGTTCCCGGGCTCGCCCTTCGGAACCACGACCTTGCGCGTGAAGACTTGGCCGCGCGCCCGGACGGTGAGCTTGCCCGACATGTTGGTGGGGAATTCGGCCTCGATCTCGGGATCCTGTTCGCAGGTGATCTTCGGCATCAGGGCACGGAGGTCGGAATCGTTCATCCAGCCGTAGCTGTCCCACCCGAAATGCCCACGGGCCAGCGCGCAGGCGACCACGAAGGGGCCGCTGAACTGGCCATCGACGACATTCTGCGGGTTTTGCTTGTAGGCGAGGGGATGACCGACCAGCAGCATTCCCTTGGCGGGAAGGCCCAGGGTGACGCTCTCGATCTCCTCGGCGTGCAAATCATTCTCGGCTCGGATGGCCATCGCGGCATCCACGCCGGCATGGCCGTAGCGGCAGGAGGGGTAGGGCTTCACCGCGGTGTTCATCAGCTCCCACTCGGTGCCGAGCGCCTCCAGGGCACGCTCGGGCACCGGGTTCGGGGCGTAGGCGCGGAGGAAGCCCGCCTTGCCTTCCATCGACTCGCCCGCGCCGCGAAACCCCTCGCGCGCCAGCTGCGCCGCGACGAGGCCACCCATGGCTGCCCAGCCGACCTGGAACCGCTTGGTCCATGCACCATTGTTGAGAAATTGTAGGCTGCCGGCGGACTGGCTCAGCGCGACTCCGAAGGCATCCTCGATCTGCGCGGCGCTGAGCCCGAAGACCCGGCTGGCGGCCGCCGCGGCGCCGAACACACCGCAGGTGGCGGTGGGATGGTAGCCGCGATCATAATGGTCGCCCGCCGGCAGTGCCACAGCGAGCCGGCACGTCACCTCGTAGCCCGCGACGATGGCGGCGAGCACGGTCTTGCCATCGGCGCCCACCATCTCGGCCGCGGCGAGTGCTGCCGGAATGACTGGCGCGCCGGGGTGCAGGCTGCCGGCCGCGTGGGTGTCGTCGAAGTCCAGGCTGTGGGCGAGGGCACCGTTGAGCAAGGCGGCCCCGGCCGGGGTGTAGCGCGTGGCATCGCCGAACACCGCGGCACCGCCGGCCGCCAAGCCGAGAGCCCGTACCATGCCCAGCAACGGCGCCGTACTTTCGGCATCGTGGCGGCCGCGTACGATGTTGCCGATGAGGTCGAGCACCAGGAAACGGGTCCGGGTGCGGACCGCTTCGGGCAAGGCGTCGTGCTGGATGGCTGCGCTGAACGCGGCAAGCTCCCGAGTGACGGCGACCATGTTGTTTCCTCCTGAAGGCGCGCACAGTTTTGTCCTGGATGCGACGCGGCGCAAGGCGCTTGCCGGGAGATACCCGGGCGTGGCAGGGGAAGGCGCATGGGCACCAGACGGCATCTCATCCTTTCCACCGGCGCGCTGCTCTCAGGCTGCGCGGCGAGCGGTTCATCGCCACCTCCGGAAGCGGTCGCGCCCCGTGTCGCGGCCACGCCCGTGCAGGAGGGCCCAGTGCCGTCCGTTCCCTTCGAGCGTTTCCTCGAAGGGTTGCGCGCCGATGCGCGGCGCGCCGGCGTGCGCGAGGCGACCCTGAACCGCGCGCTTGGCCAGATACGGCCGCTGCCACGGGTCATCGAGCTCGACCGTCGGCAGGCCGAAACCGTGCTCTCCTGGGAGGAATACCGGGACCGCATCATCTCGCCGACGCGGGTGCAGGCTGGACAGCGCCACTACGCCGAGAACCGCGAGCTGCTGCAGCGGATCGGCGCGCGCTACCGGGTCTCGCCGCGCGTCGTGGTCGCGATCTGGGGGATGGAGACGAATTACGGCGGCAACACCGGCGGCTTCGGCGTTGTCGAGAGCCTGGCGACGCTCGCCTGGGAAGGCCGGCGCGCGAGTTATTTCCGCGGCGAGCTCCTCTCGGCGCTGCGCATCCTGGATGCCGGCCACATTACGCCGGAGCGGATGCGCGGCAGCTGGGCCGGGGCAATGGGGCAGCCCCAATTCATGCCCTCGAACTTCGAGCGCCTGGCGGTGGATTTCGACGGCGACGGCCGTCGCGACATCTGGGACAGCCGCCCCGATGCGCTGGCGTCTATCGCCAACTACTTCGCCCATTTTGGCTGGCGCGAGGGCGAGGACTGGGGCATCGCGGCACGAGCGCCCGCAGGCTTCGATCCCGGCAGCGCCGACCCGGCCGCGCGGCGTGCTCTGCGCGACTGGTCGCGGTCCGGCTGGCGCCGCGCGGATGGCAGTGCGTTGCCGCAGACCGAGGCTGAGGCCGGCATCGTCGTACCGAATCGGTCCAGCACTGGCGAGGTGTACCTGGGGCTCACCAATTTCCGGGTGATCCGCCGCTACAACTCGCCGGTGAATTATGCGCTGGCGGTGGCCTTGCTTTCGGAGCGGGTTGCTTGAAGCATCCAGCGCTGCTGGTCCTGCTTGTTGCACTCGTCGGCTGCTCCGGGCCGACGCCACAGCCGCGCTACGTGGTCGGGCAGCCCTATCGGCTCGGCGGCGTGTGGTCCTACCCCGCGGAGAGTTTTTCGCTGACGGAGACCGGGGTCGGACAGGCGCTGAGCGGCCGCTCTGCGCGTCTTACGGCGAATGGCGAGCGCTGGGATGCCAGCCTGCCGATGGGTGCGCACCGGACCTTGCAGCTGCCCGCCGTGTTGCGGGTACAGAACCTGGAGAATGGCCGCACCATCTTGCTACGCGTGAATGATCGTGGGCCGGAGCGGGCAGGGCGCGTTCTGGGGCTGTCATCACAGGCGGCGTCAACACTTGGCGTCGCCGAAGGCGGCACCGCACAGCTCCGCATCGCCGTGGAGGCCGAGATGTCCCGCGCGCTCGCCAACCGCACGGCGGGGCGCCAGGTGGAAGCGCTTCCCGTCGAGGCGGCGCCGCGCGCCAGCGTCACTTCCGAAAGCCTGGCGCCGCCGCCCGGCGCGCGCGACGCGGGCCGTGCGAGAGCGACCCCGGTCGCCGCGCTCGCGAGCGAAGCGGCCGCGGGATTCGCCGAGGTCACCGTCCCCAACACGGTCACGCAGGGCAGCCCGCAGCCGGGTGTCCTCGTCGTTGAGGCCGGCACCTTCTCCCGCGCGGATGCGGCGGGGATCCAGATGGCGCGGCTGCGTGGGCTTGGCGCCACGATCGAACAGCGGGGGGGCGGCACGAGCGCCACCTACCGGGTGCGGATCGGCCCGGTGGCCACGCTGGCCGAGGCCGATCGAATGCTTGAGCGGGTGCTGGCTTCGGGCGTATCCGAGGCTGCGATCCGCGTCGAATGAACCCACCGCGTGATCCACGCATGAGGGAGGCCATCATGGCCGAGTTTTCGCCTTTCACCCGCCTGTCGCCCCGCTTGCGTGTCTCACGGCGCCTGCTGCTGGCGGGCGGCAGCGCCTTGCCGCTCGTCCCGGCCGAGGTGCTGGCCCAGGCGCGCGCGCAGCCGCGGCGCCCGCCCGCCCCGCTGCCGCCTGGCACGCCGGCGGTCACCCCGCTCGGCCCGATCGACACCTTGGCCCGGCAAGCCCTGCTGATCGATGCCGATACAGGCGCCGTCCTGTTGGAGAAGAATGGCGACGACCGGATGCCTCCCTCGTCGATGTCGAAGCTCATGACGATGTACGTGGTGTTCGAGCATCTGAAGGCCGGGCGCATGCAGCTCACGCAGGAGCTGCCGGTCTCCGAGCGCGCCTGGCGGATGGGCGGTTCCAAGATGTTCGTCCAGATCGGCAATTCGATCCCGGTCGAGGCGCTGATGCGCGGCGTCATCGTGCAGTCGGGCAACGACGCCTGCATCGTTCTGGCGGAGGGCATCTCCGGCTCCGAGCAGCAATTCGCGGAGCTGATGAACACGGTCGGGCAGCGCATCGGCCTGCGCAATTCCAACTTCCGAAACTCGACCGGTTGGCCCGACCCCGAGCACAGGATGACCGCGCGCGACCTCACGACCCTGGCGCGCCGGATCATCGCGGACTTCCCGGAATACTACCGCTACTACAATGAGCGCAGCTTCCGCTGGCACGAGATCACCCAGGAGAACCGCAACCCGCTGCTGGCCCGCGTCGCCGGCGCCGATGGCCTCAAGACCGGCCATACCGAGGAAGCCGGCTACGGTCTCACCGGCAGCGTCAAGCGCGGCGATCGGCGGCTGATCCTGGTGATCAACGGGTTGCCCTCGATGCGCGCCCGCGCCGAGGAGAGCGAGCGCCTCATGGAGTGGGGCTTCCGCGAGTTCGAGAACGTGGTGCTGTTCCGCGCCTCCGAGACCATCGAGGAGGTGCCGGTCTGGCTCGGCGAGCGGCCGACGGTGCCCCTGGTCGGCGGGCGCGACGTGGTGCTGAGCCTGCCGCGCAACTGGCGCAACCGGCTGCAGGTGCGCCTGCGCTACGACGCGCCCCTGTCGGCGCCGATCGCGCGTGGGCAGGAGATCGGCAGCATGGATGTGGGCGGGCAGGGGGTGCCCAGCATGCAGGTGCCGCTGATCGCGGGTGCCGATGTCGGCCGTCTGGGCATGTTCTCGCGCGTGCCGGCGGTCGTCGGGCGCTGGGTGTCCGGTGCCTGAGGTTCGCGGACGCTTCATCACGCTGGAGGGCGGCGACGGGGCCGGCAAGACGACGCAATCGCTGCGGCTCGCGCAGGCGCTGAGTGCTGCCGGTTTTCCGGTGCTGCGTACGCGCGAGCCAGGTGGCTCGCCGGGAGCGGAGCGCATTCGGCGGCTGCTTCTCGATGGTGCCGGCTTCGATCCCGTGGCCGAGGCGATGCTGCACTTCGCCGCGCGGCGCGAGCATGTGGTGAGCACCGTCTGGCCGGCTCTGGAGGCCGGCATCACTGTCATCTGCGATCGCTTCGTCGATTCGACGCTCGCATACCAGGGGGCGGGGCAGGGGCTGGAACGCGCCGTCTGGGAGCAGCTTCGGAAGGTGACTCTTGGCAATTTCGCGCCGGACCTGACCTTGGTCATGGATGTTCCCGCCAGCATCGGCCACGCCCGTGCTGTCCAGCGCGGACTCGCCGACCGGTATGAGGGCCTTGAGCCTGCTTTCCACGAACGGGTGCGCGCCGCCTTCCTCGCCATCGCCGCCGCCGAGCCGGCGCGCTGCGTAGTCATCGACGCGGCCCAGCACCCCGACGCGGTGTTCGCCGCCATGTGGCAGGCCGTGGCGCCCCGATGATCGAGCCACGCGCCAACCCACACCTCATCGGCCATGAGGACGCGGCCGCCGCCTTCGAGCGCGCCGCTCGGGCGGACCGGCTGCACCACGCCTGGCTGCTCGCCGGCCCCGAGGGGGTAGGGAAGGCGACCCTTGCCTACCGCTTCGCGCGATTTTTGCTGGCGGGACGGCCGGAGGCGACGCCGCTGCTGCATGTGGCGCCCGAGAGCAGCGTGTTTCGACGCATCGCCTCGTCTTCCCATGCCGACCTGCTGACAATCGAGGCCGGCACCCTACAGGGCGACCGCAAGCGCAGCGACGTCATCAATGTGGACGCCGCCCGGCTGATCCCCGGCTTCTTCGCCCTCACTGCGGCCGAGGGTGGCTGGCGCGTGGTGGTGGTCGATGGCGCCGAGTTGATGAACCCCTCGGCGGCAAACGCCATCCTGAAGGTGCTGGAGGAGCCACCACCGCGCGCCATGCTGCTGCTGGTCTCCTCGCTGCCTGGCCGCCTGCTGCCGACCATCCGCAGCCGTTGCCGGCGCCTGGACCTTCACCCCCTCGCCGATGAGGTGCTCCACCCGATGCTCGCGGAGTGGCTGCCGGCGATGCCGGAGGGCGAGCGGCGGGCGCTCGCGCGGTTGTCCGGTGGCTCTCCAGGACGCGCGCTGCAGCTCGCTGAAAGTGGCGGCCCCGCGGTGCAGGCGATGGTCGAGGAAGCCCTGGTCGCGCCGACACCGGTGCGCGCCATGCAGATCGCCGACCGGCTCGCCGCCGATCGCGGCGGTGCCGCCTTCGGGATGTTCTTCACGCTGCTGCGGCGCGGCCTGGCGGCGGCAAGTGGCAGCGCTGCCCGTGGTAGCGACGCGCCAGCCTGGATCGCCGCGCGTCCGCTTGCCGATTGGGCGGGCCTATGGGATAGGCTCGGGCGCCTTGCGGAAGAGACGGAGCGGCTCAACCTGGACCGCAAGCAGGCCGTGCTCACCGGCCTTTCCTGGCTCCGTCCCGAAGGCGCCTGACGTCTGGCCCGCCTGCCGGCCTCCGTCCACCGCTACCAGATGTTTGAGCAGGACTGACCCCCGATGCCCCGCCCGCCGATCTACCTCACCACGCCGATCTATTATGTGAACGACAAGCCGCATATCGGGCATGCCTACACATCGCTGGCGACCGACGTGATGGCGCGCTTCTGCCGGCTAGACGGACGCGAGGTCTTCTTCCTCACCGGCACCGACGAGCACGGCCAGAAGGTCGAGAAGGCCGCGCAGGATGCCGGCGAGAACCCCCAGGCCTTCACCGACCGCGTGAGCCAGAGCTTCCGCGACCTGGCGGCTCGCATGGGCTTCTCCAACGACGACTTCATCCGCACGACCGAGCCACGTCACAAGCTCGCCTGCACGGCGCTGTGGGAGAAGCTGGTCGCCAACGGGCAGATCTACCTCGGCCATTACGAGGGCTGGTACGCAGTGCGCGACGAGGCCTTCTACGGTCCCGACGAGCTTACCGAGCGGGACGGCCAGAAATTCGCCCCCAGCGGTGCACCAGTCGAGTGGGTGCGCGAGCCCTCCTACTTCTTCCGGCTCGGCGACTGGGCGGAAAAGCTGCTCGCCTTCTATGAGGCTCATCCCGATTTCATCGCGCCCGCGACGCGGCGGAACGAGGTGCTGAGCTTCGTCCGCTCGGGGCTGCAGGACCTCTCGATCAGCCGCACCAGCTTCACCTGGGGCGTGCCGGTGCCGGGCGACCCCGCCCACGTCATGTATGTGTGGCTGGACGCGCTGGCGAACTACATCACCGCGCTGGGGTACCCTGATACCAACGCGCCGAACTGGCGCTTCTGGCCGGCCGAGGTGCATTTCGTCGGTAAGGACATCCTACGCTTCCACGCCATCTACTGGCCCGCCTTCCTCATGGCCGCCGACCTGCCGCCGCCCACGCGCGTCTTCGCTCATGGCTGGTGGACCAATGAGGGCCAGAAGATCAGCAAGTCGCTGGGCAACGTGATCGACCCGCTGGCGCTGATCGACGAGTTCGGACTGGACGCGCTCCGCTACTTCCTGCTGCGCGAGGTGCCCTTCGGCAATGACGG
>JAQGHV010000060.1 GCA_028288785.1 Rhodospirillales bacterium
GAGCCATCTGCTGCACCTCGCCTGGACCGTGGCGCCGGGAGGGTTCTGGACTGCGCGCGACAATCTGGATTGGGTGGGTGCGACGCTCACGCTCTACCGCGCCTTTGCCGCCGCCGGCGGCAAGCGCTTCGTGGGTGCGGGCAGCTGCGCCGAGTACGACTGGCAGCCGGACGTCGTTGCAGCACCGCTGGATGAGACGACGTCGCCCTGCCGGCCAGCAACGCTCTACGGCATCGCCAAGGATGCGACGCGGCGGGTGCTTGCAGGGGTGGCGGCGCTCGATGGCGTTGGCTTCGCCTGGGGCCGCGTGTTCTTCCTCTACGGGCCGGGCGAGAAGGCCGGGCGCCTGGTGAGCGACACGGTGGCGCGGCTGCTGCGTGGCGAGCCCATCGAGGCCACGGCCGGCACGCAGAGGCGTGACTTCCTGCACGTGACGGAAGTCGCCGGCGCACTTGCAGCACTTGCGGATTCCGATGTGCAGGGCCCCGTGAACATTGCATCCGGCGAGGATCGGCCGCTGGCTGAATTCCTGGGCGAGATCGGGCGACAGCTTGGGCGCAAGGAACTGCTGCGATTCGGCGCCAGGCCAATGCCGGCGAATGAGCCCGCGCGGCTCGCGGCCAACGTTCGGCGGTTGCGGGAGAAGGTGGGCTTCACCCCGCGCTTCGGCATGGAAGCCGGCATTGCCGACACTATCGCGGCGGCGGCGCGGGTGGCAGGGGCGTAGTGGTACCTTAGCTGATCCGAAGTCGAAATTTTTATCGACGTTCGTGTGCGAATTGGCTTTTCCGGCGCCATCTGACAACGCCCGCCCGCCCGCCTGGCTCCTCGAGTAGAAGCCATCGAACAGAGCCAGGGTGAAGCACGGCGGTTCATAGTGTGACCGAAAAGCCCCATGCCTATTGAACTAAGCGCGCTCACATCGCGTCACAGCGTTTCAGGCTATCGCAGAATGGGTGTGGGGTGGAATGTGGGGTGTGAAGGTGATGCTGCCTTCTCGGAGGCTTCCCCATGGCGCGAACCAGCAAGAGCTTGGACGACAAGACGATCCGGGCCTTGAAGGCCAAGGAAGCGCCCTATCGCGTCTCCGATGGTGGGGGCCTCCTGCTCCAGGTCTTGGTCTCTGGCGCAAAGACCTGGATCTGCCGCCTCTCTGTGGACGGGAAGCGCCGAGACATGGGCCTGGGCGGTTACCCAACGGTGAGCCTCGCCGCGGCTCGGGTGGCTGCGCTCGCCGCCCGGCAGGGCGCACAGAAGGGGGCCGACCCCGTCGAGGCACGCGCTGCCGAGAAGGCCGCCCGCATCGCGGCGCGCCAGGCGAGGGAAGCCAAGGCCGCGCGCACCTTTGAGGCAGTCGCTGCCGGCTATCTGAAAGCAGAGGAAGCTGCCCTCTCTCCGCGCACGCTGCGCCAGTGGCGCGGATCGTTCGCGCTGCACGTCTATCCGGTAATCGGCGCGCTGCCGGTGGATAGCGTCGACCGCGATGCGGTGATGCGCGCGGTCGCGCCGGTGGCCACGAAGCCGGAGATGGCGAAGAAGCTGTCTCAGCGCATTGGGGCTGTCCTGCGCCATGCGGCTGCACGCGGTTGGCGCGCCAACGACAACCCTGCCGATCGGCGTATGCTCCGCCTCGCGGGGCTCCCTGCGATGCCGCCCGGCGGTCAGCATGCTTCCTTGCAATGGCAGAGGGTGCCGGCCTTCCTCTCTGCCCTCGATGACGTCGGCGGACTGGGCGCACTCGCCCTGCGCTTCGCCATCCTGACGGCAAGCCGGAGTGGCGAGGCGCGCGGCGCGCGCTGGTCAGAGCTCTACTTCGAGGGCCGCCCTGCCTGGGTGGTTCCCGGCGCTCGGATGAAGGGCCGCGCCCTACATCGGGTGCCACTCACGCCCGCCGCGCTCGATGCCCTAAGCCGAGCCTTCGAGCTTGCGCATGGCGTGGTGCCTGATGACCTGGCCCGGCAAGCCGCACTGATGGGCGATGCCCTCATCTTCCCAAGCGCCAAGCGCACAACGGCGCTTTCCGATATGGCGCTCTCGGCCGTGGTGAAGCGGATGAACGCAGCCGGCGCCAGCGGCGCGTTGCCTATGTGGCGAGATGCTGAGGGCAAGTCAGTCGTGCCGCACGGGTTCCGCGCAAGCTTCCGCACATGGGTCGACGACACGCGCCCGGAGGATGCCACAGCAGCGGAGGCGGCCTTAGCCCACAAGGAGCCAAATCGTGTTGTAGGCGCCCACCGCCGCTCTGACCTGTTCGACAGGCGCGAAGGCCTTATGGCGGCATGGACGGCGCACTGCTGCGCGCCGGCGGCGGCAGCGAAGGTAGTCCGTCTCGAGGCGCAGGCTATGGCGTGACCGCGCCCCAAGCCCGCCCCTACCTGTTTTTGGCTGGGGCAACTGGGGCAGAGTGGGGCAAGGCCCATTCCATATGGGTTTCCTTCTGCCCCAGTGGCTGGGGCAGCGTTGGGGCAAGTGGGGCAGGCACTTAGGGGCGGGCTTAGGCACCCCCTCCATCATCCGCGCTTGGGAACCTCAGGGCCCACACCAGCAAAGCGGGGGGGGCGATCGGAACGGGCGCCTTGCCCCTGCGCCACATTGGAGCATCGCACTGCAGACACCCTTCGCCGGCAGCGGGGCCTGCATCGTGATCATGCTGCTCAGGAAAATGCCCGCGCGTTAGACAAGCGCGGCAGAGGACCGGGCGAACGAAGTTCACCGAACGCCGGCATGGAATTTGGCGAGGTATGCATGTTCCTCCTCCGACGCGCACATAAACGTCAGGGTGGAGCGTGGTTCTGCGCAGCTGCGATTCTCGACAGAGTGATGCTCCCGGCGCTTGATGATTAGGAGCGTCATAAAGCTATTCAGGCGCTTAAGCTTAGAAAGGGGATTGCTGTGCAGGAGTCTGAGACCATTTTAGAATTAATTGAAGCATGGGCAGAAACTTCTCCTCTAATAGCCAGATTTGTTGAGTCACTTGGGGGCATCGCCGGCCTCTCTGCCTTAATGACATTTCTCTCTATACTTGGAGGCTTTGGCGCCAAACTCGGTGTAGCGATATGGAACAAGCTCACCCGTTGGCTTAGGCTGAAGGTCTTCCTGCGTCCGCGGAAACTATCAACCTCTTTCACTTGCACGTCGGAAGAGGCGGGTGCCGGAACCTCGCCTGAGCAAATCGAAGAAGTTAGAGACCTCCGCAATCTTGCGGATTTCCATTGTTTGATTGTCCGGTATGGCTTGGATTCATACTTACGCGACGTAGCGACGACAGCGGAGATTGAGGACGCAAAGCGGCAACTGAAGATCGTGCCTTGCATCAAAGCCAAAAGCCGCGATGGTGACTTCGAGCTCCGGTTTCGCATCCGCATTCACCCGAGCCTTGGAACGCAGTTCAAGTGTTACGCGCAGGCCCGTTTGTTGAAGCCATGGAGACCATGGTGGCTGCTGCCAACGCAGCTTCAAACGCTCTGCAAGTGGGTGTGGTTCAAATCACAAGAAGACAAAGACATTAAGGATATAGTTGTACAAAATCGTCAGACTATAAAAAAACTGTATGATGCTCTGATCCGGGCGCAAGAGTTCGGTTGTATTTCGGACGTTTCGCGATCTCAAAGTGTTGACCAGACGAGATTTTATTTTATCATCGAAAGTTGGGCTGTAGCCCCTACTGCGGAAGAGAGGGTGGAATACAATGCAAAAACAAACAAATTAGAACGGGCTGCAAGGGTTCTGAACAACTATATATATCCAACGTGAAAGCGAATGTAATCACTGCTTAGTGCTCCATATCTGCTGCGCACCGGCGTGTCGGCACGCTCGCTAGGGCTCATGCGCTCCGTGGCTTCTTCTGCAAGCCCTTCGTCAGCAGTGCCAGTGCTCTCGAAAACTCTCTTTCCGCGGACGGTGCCGCGAAGGTAGAGCGCGGCGCTTCCGGGGCGCTTGACGACGCGGAGAGGCATGGTGCGAAGGTCTCCATGAGGCGGGCGATGTCGTGCTCGGTGAACACGATACGGCCAGCGATGCGGCGATGGGTAGGGCCGCCGGCGTACATCGGATGCCGGGCCAGGTGGCCGAGGAGGAAGGTGCGGCCGCACGGCAAGCGGGCGAGTACCTCGCGGAGGGTGAGGAAGTCAGGGACCATCGGGCCGCGGGCGGGCTCGCGCGTGATCAACCTCGACCGGCAAGATTTTGTAACATCATTCGAGGCGGATTTGGCCCTCCTCGATCACCCTGCGCCACTTCTCCACCTCGCTGACGGTCAACGCCCGGAGCTGGTCCGGCGTGCCGGGAGCGGGGGTGGCGCCCATGCCGGTCAGGCTGTCCCGGATCTCCGGCCGCGCGAGTGCGCGATTGACCGCATCGTTGAACTGCGCGACCGCGGCCGGGGGCGTGCCGGTCGGCGCGAAAAGCGCGAAGAAGGAGGTTAAGTCATAGCCGGGCAGGGCGGCCTCGGCGATCGTCGGCACTTCGGGCAGGGCAGGGACACGGGATGTCCCGGTCACAGCCAGCGCCCGCACACTGCCCGCCCGGACGAGCTGCACGGCCGCGGGCAGGTTGTCGAACATCATGTCCACGCTGCCGCCCAGCAGGTCGGCATAAGCCGGAGCGCTGCCGCGGTAGGGTACGTGGAGCATGTCCACATGCGCGGTCACTTTAAACAGCTCCGCCGCCATGTGAAGGGAAGAGCCGGCGCCCGAGGAGGCGAAGGTGAGCCTCCCCGGTTCGCGCCGAGCCAACGCGATGAGCTCGCGCACGTTCTGGGCAGCCAGGTCGCGCCTCACCACCAGCACGTTGGGCACGGTGGCAATCATGGCGACGGGCACAAAGTCCTTCATGAAGTCGAAGGGCAGCTCGCGCCTCGCGGCATGGTTCACGGGGTTGTTGAACGACCCGATATAGAGGGTAAGTCCGTCCGCCGGCGCGCGGGCCACCTCAGCCGCCGCGATGTTGCCGTTCGCACCCGGCTTGTTCTCCACAATGATGGGCCGCCCGAGATCGTTAGTGATTGCGGTGGCGATCACGCGGGCGAGGATGTCCGAGGTGCCCCCGGCGGAGAAGCCGACGAGGATGCGGGCCGGCCTTGCCGCGCGGTCAATGGCCTGCGCGGTAGCCGTGCCCGTCGTCATGGCAAGCGGTGCGAGCAGCGCGGCGAGGTGCCGCCTTCTCAGAAATGTCACAGGTCTTTCCTCCATTCTTGGTCTCGTTGAGCTCCCAGTGCCTGCCGGCCGGCCAGCCCGTCTAGCCAGCGGTCCAGATCCTCGCGCAGCCACACGCGGCGCCCCTTGGTGAGCCAGACCGGAGCAACCCGGGCCTGCGTCATGGCGTCGCAAAAGGTGGTGACGCCCAGGGAGACATAGCTTGCCGCCAGTTGGTCACTCAGACCCCGCGGCCAGTCGGGGAGGCGTTCGCGGTCATGCGGCATTCGGCCCCCCTTGGTCAGGCAAGGCCTTATAGAACTTGGCGGCACAGTGCCAAGGGCGGGCGGCGGAGCAACGCCAACGGTTCGTCTGGGCGGCCACGTGTCAGGGCTTAACGGGCTTCTTGCGCGTCTCCGTGAGCTCGAGGACAGTTTCCAGCACCGACTTGGAGGACAAGGATCGTTTCCGTTCGGCCGCGGATACGCCCTGGCGCCAGGTGCGTGGTTCGTCGCTAGCGAATGGAGTCCGCCATTCGAGGGCATTCAGGATGCGCTGCACGGCGGCGTCGCTGAACAGAAGCGTCCGGCCACTGCGGATCACACGCAAGCCGGGATCGAGTTCCATGGCCTGGACCATCCGGCGCCGCGCGGTTTTGGTCGACACTCCGCCGAGTTGCAGCGCGAGGTCCGCAAGCGTCTGGTGGTGAATTGGCTCCTTGCTCACCTAACGAGGGGCTTTGCGAGCCGCACACCTGCACCGCCGCCATTCTCTGCGATGAACTCGACGCCCGCTGCTTCTAGCGCGGCGCGGACGGCCGTGAGGGTCTTGTCGTGAGGGACGACCGAGCCCGCTTCCAGCCGGTCGAGCGTGCGCACGGTTACGCCGCAGACTGAGGCGAGCTCGTCGCGCGACCAATCTAACAGTGCCCGGGCGGCACGAACCTGCGCAGGTAAAATGTCGGGAATAACGACTTTTCCTATTGCTTGTCGAAGCAGAGAATGTCAGAAATCCCGACACCGTGCAAGCGGTAGCGGCCGAGCGAGGCGGTACGAACGCCAAGCCCGGCCTGACCATCACCTCTCGTGAAGGAGAAGGCTATGGCTGACGGTTCCAATAACACACTTCAGGATCCCTCCAGGAGGCGAGGCTTCACCGCGCTGGCTGCGCTGGCACTCACCGCCGCGCTGCCTGCCGCCTGCGGCGCGCCACTCGCCCCCCCTGGCGCGTCTCTGACGCCCGTAGCGCAGGCCTACGCTGCCCTTCAGGCAGTCCAGGCGCGCAAGGCATACATCAATAGCGGCGGCGGCACTGAGGAAGAGGTGGACACCTGGTGCGACGACGACATTGCCGCCGTCTGGGACCTCGCTGCAGCGGCGTCGGAGACGCCACACGACGTCATGACGAAGCTGGTCGCCATGATGCGCCGCGGCGAAGATGCTCGCTGGACCATGATGGAGTGCGAGGTGGAGTGCGAGGTGGAGTGCCTGAGCTCCACGTCTGACGAGATCGAGCGGTTCTTTCCGGAGCTGCGGCTTTGACGCGCGGGTTCGTCTGGCCGCCGTCCACGGTGCCGCGGCCTATGCCGGTGAAGGCAAAGCCACCGCGCACACCTGGAGGCGGCGCCATCCCGCCTGGGTCCGAGCGAGGGGGCCGAGGGTCCGAGCTCTGAAGCCCTCACTCGGACCTTCGAAACTGAGCTAGACTGTTCGACGGTGGGGGCCGGATGGCCATCCGCGTGCCAGGTGTCTCCGCGCCGGGCCGCCCCCACCGATACCTCGCGGGGTACGCAGCGGAGGCGTGAATGTTGTCTGCTATCCAGCTTAGGCGAGAATACGAAGCCTTCCTCCGCGGGCTCGATGCGGCCGACGAAGAGTTCCGAAAAGACAAACGTTATAGCGGGCGAGTGGGAGCGATGCTGGCCATCAAGGAGACTATGGATTTTGTTGTGAAAACTGGTGCTGCTGGTAGCCAGGACGCCCGGCGGAAGAATATGGAACTAATGTCTTCTTTGGCCCATTTAGCTGCTGCTTTAGGGAGCCTGCACGAAGGCGCAATTGCGCCCATGTTGAAGGCTGGCAAGGCGAATAACGCTCCTCCCGTTCTTCTTCTCACGCGGGTGGTTAGAGCACAGATGGCCGCTGCGGCGGATTGTTTGATGCAGGCAGGCCAGTCTCTCGAACAGGCAACCACTGAGGTCGCCCGCCAGATGGCCAAGACTCAGTATGCAACAAAACCACGTTCGATTGAAAACTGGCGACAAAAGTTACGCGGGGCAGCCGCAAATTCGACGCAAGCAGATGTCGCTAAATACCACGCAATGCTTGCGGAAGCCGCAAAACGAGCGAATGAAGCTGGCAAAGCACGTGCCCCTATCGCTCTCCGCCACTTCGCCTTGCAAATTCTAGAAGACCGAGTTTTCGGCGGCGGGCCCGCTTAGTCCCCACGAAGCCCCCCTCTTTTTGGGGACGACGCCGATCTACCCCGTTCCTGCCGACGCACTCAGCGTCATGTAGCAGGAGCACAACATGGCAGCCTCGCCCGCCCTCAATGACCAGCCCGTCACGCGCCAAGAACGCACCGCGTCGGAGCCGCTGACCTACACGCTTCAGGCTGCAGCCGCCGCCTCCGGCCTGAGCACTTGCACGCTGCGCCGTCGGGAAAAGGAAGGGCTTCTGCGCTTCCATCGCGTTGGCGGTCGCACGCTGGTTCCCGCTGCAAGCCTACGCGAACTCCTGGGGATGGCGACGTGATCCGCGCCGCTCGCGGTCTCTGCCCCAAAACCTAAACCCCCGCCGCATGGTTGCGCTGGCGAGGGCTTTGGTTAGGCGTAAACGGACTGGACCTCTGTTTTATAGCCGATCGAACGCTACCGTTCCAGCACTTCCAAGCGCGCCTTTTGAGGTGACGCAATGGATATCCCGATACTGAAAACGCGAGCGGAGATGGCCGAACTTGCCGTCCGCCTAGAGCAAGCCGGAACCGGCTGGTACGCGCCCCTAATCCGCAAAGCTATGGCGGACCAACTGCGGCTGTTGATTTTGCCGCCAGGCGGGCAGCTGCAGCTCTCGCTGCTCGATATGCGCCGGCATCCCCTACCGCTGGTCGTAATCCTCGCGGGCAACGACACGGACCCCGCTGGGCCCGGCCATTTCCCCCAAGCCCACCGGCTGATGCGCTGGGCACGGGCCGTCATCGTGCATGGAACCGAGGGGCATCCTTTCCATTATGAGTTTGCCGCCGAGGCCGCGCGGACGCACGGGCGGGTGCTGATGGTGGAAACCGCTACCGCGTACCTGGGCGACTGGATCGCGTTCAAGTCGGTGGTCGCGCCCAACACGCCCGGCCTGATCGTCGCGCCGCCAGACGGCCACCACCACCCGAGCGAAGGCGTTCCCGCCGGCACGGTGCTGCAGTGAGCGCCAGCATGGCCGCCCCGGTATCCCTACCCCTGTTCGCGTGGGGTGCGGCGAACCAGCGACCGCGGCGTTGCCCCGCCCGCCTCTTCCTCCGTGCTGATTTGCGTGATGCCGAGGGCGAGCCGCGGGCCTGCATCGCGGCTCCTGGCGAACCTCTCCGCGCCTTCCCGTCACTTCCGGCCGCGCTTGCCGCGCTCCGAGCAATGGAGGCCCGTCACAATGGCCGATAACAACGAGTTCCCCAGCGCCAGCGAGATTGCCGAAAAGTTCCGGATCGCTGCGAAGGGATCTGGATGGCGCGGCGACTGTCCCGCCTGCGGGTACAAGACGACCTTCTCACTCGACAAGGGCGAGGGTGGCCGGGCGGTCTGGCACTGCCACAGCTGCGATGATTGGCGCGGCATCGGCGATGCCATCAGGGATGCCTTTGGAGGCACCTACGCGGCTCCGCCTCGCCCCGCTGCTACCAGCGGCGCCGATGAGGCATCTAAGCGCGAGAAGGCCCGTCTCCGCGCCTTGGCAATCTGGGGCGAAGGGGTGCCGATCGCCGGCACGCTGGCCGCGCATTACCTGGCCGCGCGCGGGCTCCCTGGCGCCGCCTCCGATGCGCTGCGCTTCCACGGCGCCCTCTACAACGCCGAGGCTGGCCAGCGCCTTCCTGCGATGGTGGCACGGGTGACGTTGCCGGCGACCGGCGAAGTGATTGCGGTGCATCGCACCTACCTCTCCGCCGATGGCCGCGGAAAGGCCGCGGTGGACACGCCGAAAAAGACACTGGGCAGCATCCGGGGCGGGGTGATCGCGCTGGATGATCTGCCCAACGTCTGGCCCTTGGTGATCGGCGAAGGGGTCGAGACTGCACTTTCGGCACGGGCCATGCTCGGCGGCGGCTCGGCATGGGCCGCGATCGCGGCTGGCAACCTCGCCGCGATCGCCCTTCCGGCCGAGGCACGCGCCATCATCATCGCCGCGGATCCCGATGCACCGGGCCAAAGCGCCGCATGGGCGGCCGCGGGGCGATGGCGAGCCGAGGGCCGCACGGTGAAGGTGGCGACGCCGCCTGCCGGACAGGACTTCAACGACATGCTGCGCGCCCGCCTCGCGCCGGAGGTGGCCCATGGTTGACGGCATCGACATGCGCGACGCTGAAGACGGCCCACCCCACGATGCCGCGCCGGAAACTCATGCGGCGGCGGTGATCTGGCCGCGGGGGTTTACGATGGAGCGCACCGGGCTGCACTGGACGTCTCCAGGCGACGACCCGAAAACCAGTTGGATCGCCAGCCCCTTCGCAGTGGAAGGCGAGACGCGCACCGGAGCCGGCGAGGGATGGGGCTTTCTGCTTTCGTGGCAGGATAGCGACAAGCACGTCCACACCTTTGCCATGCCGCGCCGCCTGCTGCTCGGGGAGGCGCGCGAGTTTGAGGGCGTGCTGATCGACGGGGGCATGCGCATCGCCAGCGCGCTGCCACTTCGTCAGAGGTTCCGCGACGCGCTGATGAACCTCCGCACCACCCAGAGGATTACCAGCGTTTCCCGAAGCGGCTGGCATCATGGCGCAGGCGGCATCGTCTACGTCATGGGCGACGGCAACACCTTCGGGCCTTCCGCCGAGCGGGTTGTCTTGCAAGGCGCCGCGCCCGACGCGGCGGCAACGGCAGCGCCGAGCGGGACGCTTGCCGAGTGGCAAGAGCATGTGGCGGCTCTGGCTGTGGGCAACGACCTGGCCGCGCTGTTTCTGGCTGCTGCCTTCGCGGGGCCGATCCTCGATATCGTGGGTGAGCCTTCGGGCGGGCTGCACGCCTTCGGAGCATCGCAGAAGGGCAAGACGACCATTCTCCGCCTGGCCGCGAGCGCTTGGGGGAAGCCTGAAGCGGGTGCCGCGCTCCGGACGTGGCGCAGCACCTCGAACGGGCTCGAGGGCGTGGCGGCAGCTTGCAATGACGCCCTGCTGTCCCTCGATGAGCTAGGCCAGTGTGACGCGCGGGAGGCGGGCGAGATTGCCTATCTCTTCGCGAACGGCGCCGGGAAGTCTCGAGCAGCGCGGGATGGCAGCGCGAGAGCGGCGCGTAGCTGGCGCCTCATGCTGCTCTCCACCGGTGAGATGGATCTTACTGCCAAGCTGGCCGAGGGCGGCAAGCGGGCAATGGCGGGGCAGCTGGTTCGCCTGCTCAACATCCCACTGCCGGACGCTGGGCCGATGGGGCAAGCCTTGCACGGGCGGGAGACCGGCGGCGCGTTGCTGGTCGCTGCGAATGAGGCCGCTCGGCGGTTTCACGGCACGGCTGCCTCCGAATTTCTCGGTAGGCTCGCGGAGATGCGGGCGGACGATCCCGAGGGCTTGGCCGCGACGATCGGTGCGGCGCGTGACGCCTGGGTAGCGGACAACCTGCCGAACGATGCCGACGGGCAAGTCTCGGCGGCGGCACGGCGCTTCGGCATCATCGCGGCAGCAGGCGAATTGGCAGCGAGCTTCGGCATCTTGCCCTGGCCAGAGGGCGAGGCGGCGCGCGCGGCGGCGGCCGGGTTCCGGCTATGGCTGGCGCACCGCGGCGGCGCTGGCGCGCATGAGGACGCCGAGGCGGTTGACGCGGTGCGCCGCTTCCTTGTCCAGCATGGCGCGAGCCGTTTCGCGATGCTGACCCGTAATGCCGAAACCAAGAAGCTGGACGAGGATGCAACGCGGATCGTCGGCGGGCGCATGGGCTGGCGGTGGAAAGCTACTGGTGGACGCTGGGAGTACCTGGCGGAGGCAAGCGTTTTCCGAGCCGAAATATGCGCCGGCCGCGATCCCAAGACGGTGCTGGGCGCCCTCAAGCGCGCAGGCTTTCTCCGCGGGGAGGCCGGCCGCAACGACACGAAGGCCCCGGCGGTGATCGAAGGCCTTGGCCGGCCCCGCGTCTATGCGATCGGGCCGCGATTATCGGCGGGGTGGAGGGCGAAGCATGATTGCCCCAGCCCTTGCCCCACTTGCCCCAACTTGCCCCAACGCCACCAAATGCGAGGAAACCTATATAGAATGGGCCTTGCCCCAGCCTGCCCCAGTTGCCCCAGCCAAAAACGATGGTGGGGCAGCGATGGCGGCGCTCCGGACCATGGCGGCGCGCTGGCGGGTGCCAGGATATGCAGTGCCCCTTACCGCCAACGAGCATGCTCCCTTGGCGGGGCTAGAGATGCCTGAAGGCGACGACGACCCTGAGCGGGAGGCAATGGCAGCGCACTACGCCGCCCCGCCGAGTGCCTACCCCTACCTTCCCGGGGATCCATGTGACTTCCGGGATGGCCTCCTGCTTG
Organism: Rhodospirillales bacterium; assembly: GCA_028288785.1. Classification (GTDB taxonomy): domain Bacteria; phylum Pseudomonadota; class Alphaproteobacteria; order Acetobacterales; family Acetobacteraceae; genus Plastoroseomonas. Next base: position 11,846 of record JAQGHV010000060.1, read on the forward strand.
GCGCCCAGATGGCCGCTGATGCCTGCAACGCCGCCGAGTGCCCGGCACTGCCGACGCCGCGCCCATGCCTGCCGGGAAGCATTGCGGCGGCCTTCCGCACGGCGATCGCAGCAGGCGCGCGGCGTGAAGATTGTCCGGCAGGCGGGGTTCTACTCCGGCACTCGGATGGGCGAGAGGTATGGGCACGTCCGGATATCGCGGCGGCCCTAAGTGTTGAAATCGTTGAATTCATGGAGGCTAAAGGCAATGGCTAACACCCCCCGGAATAACGCGTGCGCGGAGGCGCCCGCGCGCGAGGGCCTTTTGGTGGAGATCCTGAGCCTCACACCGCTCCCTGACACGCGCCGCACGCCCGCTGTGGCAGTGCGTGTGCGCCTCGGTTTGGTCGAGGTGGTGTTCAACATCGCGGCGCTCCGGGGACAGCGATGGACGGTCAGGGCCCCACGCGACCAAGACGGCGCGGTGGCGGTGTTCCTGCCGGAGCCGTTGAAGGCCAAGCTAGATGCCGCGATCATGGCAGCTGCGGATGCGGACCGTTCGGTCGCCGTGTATTTGGCAAGGCGCGCGTGGTGATTGCGGCCGCCGCCACGGCTCATCTTCCCTTGGCGGGGACCTGCCACACGGCCGGGCTGATACCCGCCTCGCTGGCGGCCATTTTCGTATCCGGGTAGGGGCTATCCTTGCTGCCGGCGGCGTGCGGCTGTCGCCGCTTCCTGAATTACGTTGCCTGGTAAGGGATGCTGCCGGGCACCTCCCACACCGCCGGCCTGATGCCGGGCCCGGTGGCGGTAAGCCGCAGCCCGGTGGATATGACCTCGACCCGGAAGGTAAACCCCTGCAGCTCACCGATGACGGTCCACCCCCCCAGGTGCTGCCTTCCACTCCCGGTCGGCAATCCAGTTCTCGAGCCCGCCGACCCCTTCGAAGTTGGCGAGCAGGGCGTGTGCTTCAGCCTCGTTCATCGTTGCTCCATGGCAGACTACCCGCTCCACCCTGCCAGAAGGGCGGCGGGATCCTACCGACGCCTTCCTCTAATTGCAGTAGGTGAACTGACCAACGCGCTGGCACGTCGTTTGGAAGCGCGTAGGCGCCTGGAATGTGGGCAGCGGGGCGAGATAGACGGGCGAGACCTGAGGCACTGGCATCATCGGGATTGGGACAAACTGCGGGCGCGGCCGGGATGCTTCGCGTGCGGCGTCCCTATCCCGAACTGCAGAAACCTCGCCCCTAAACCGTTGCCCAGTATCGGCAAGCCGCTGGTTGGCCTCGCCCCAGGTCGTCTGCCGCTGGACCAAGGCTAGAATGATCCGGTCGACGGCCAGGGAAAGATTTCGCCAGGCATCCCCATAGGCGGGGTTAGCCCCGCTTAAGGGTGCTGCCATCCTACGCCTGCACTCAGACGCGGCCGGCTGGAAGCTTATCAGCCTCGCAATCTCGTCGGGAGTTGCTGCGTTCTGATTGGCCATTTGGCCCACTGTTGGATTTCCGCCGCGCCAAGCAAGCCTTTCCGTGATGTCTGGAAAAGCCTCAACCAAGGGCGCTTCGCACTCTCTGCCGATCCTGATGGCTTGGTCGCCAGGCGACACGCACCCCACAAGCAAAGGCAACATGAAAAAGACAAGGCGCATGGCGTTGATCCATCGTTCCCTCGCCTCACTATTGCACGCGCGAGCTTCATTGCCATGACAATCCAGATAGGTGGCCCGGCGCCCGCGGCCTCATTGCTCTGACTTGGCATAGGCGCGTGATGCACAAATAATACTGTGCGGACACCTCTTTGTTTCTTCAGCGTCTGGCGACTGTGTGTGGTACAATTCGGCGATTACAACGGTGTAGCGCCCCCCGCACAAGATTGGAGTTGCCCCCTATGTCGAACACCGCCGCCCGTTATCAGAACGCCCTCACCTACAACCCCAGCCGCTCGGTAGGCACGTATCTGGACGGGCGGGCACAGGGTGCCGACTACGACTTTGAGCCGGTGGCGTCGCGCACACCGCGTATGTACGACCCCTACATCAGCGGCCCGGTTGCGCAGTGGGCGCCTCTCAACTTCGGCACCACCACCAGCGGCGGCGTTGCGGACATGAGTGCGGGCCCAGACGGGGCGAACCTTCTCGGGTTGATGGCGCGCTACGGGCCGAGCGTGTTCAAGGCGATCGACAAGGCGCAGGGGCTGTTCGGGGATAGCCCGGACGGCTTCGACACTTTCGAGAACAACGCCTGGAACGACCCCGGCTTTTATCAGGACGGTTTTGTTGGTGAGGAAGGCCCCGTGGCGGATTATTTCGCCTATGTCGGCGATGATGGGCATGACCTTGCTGCCGGGTTTGTCGATGCAGCCTCGTATGGCGGCGCGGACGCGGCGGCGGTCGGCGGTGCGGAAGCCGCGGCAGGCGGTGCTGTAGAAGGCGCAGCCGGCGGCGCTGGCGGATACGGCGACCTGATGGCCGGCGGCGCCAATGCCCTTGGCGGCGCGGCGGGCGGCTGGGCCGGCAACTACATCGGCCAATCGATCAATGATGGCCGGATAGACAGCACCGAAAACGGCCAGATCGGCGCGGCCGTCGGCGGCGTCATTGGTAGCTTTATCCCTATCCCGGTGGCCGGCACCCTCTTTGGCGCCTACGCTGGCGGCCTGATCGGTTCACAGATCGGCCGCGAAACCGACATGCCGAGCGTCTATGCGCAGGGCTTCTACAACCCCGATGGCAGTTTCTCCGGCTCCGGCGTGATGCGCCACGGCGGCGGCAGCTACGACACCGCCAACGCGCTCTCGCAGATCGCCCCGAACTACTTCGAGCAGCGCGCCGCGCAGGACGGCCTGGCGCCCAACACCGGCATGAACGGGCAGGGATACTTCTTCGGCGGCGGGTCGCATGACGGCGTGGGCGGCTGGTTCTTGCAGCCCAATGAGCGCGGCGCTGGCGAGGTTCGCCCAGATCTCTGGGGCCTCTATGCCGGCGCTAACGCAGACATCGGTTACGGCGAAGGCGGCGAGGCCTACATCGATCCAGCGTACCAAGCCGCGGCGCGCGCCCAGGGCGTCACCGGCATCGATGTGCACCGGCCCACCAACTTCAACGAGGCGTTGGACGCCGCCTACACTCGATTGCAGGGCTGGGGCTACTTCGTGGACCCGAGCACCAACCTCAGCCCCGCTGACGCGCAGGCTGCCTATGCGGCGCATCTGCAGGGCTACAACGCTCCCGGCTGGGATGTTGACGGCGGCGTAGCCTGGGGCACCAACCACGGCGCCAACCCCGCCGATAGCTATAACGTCGATCAGGGCGCCGGCGGATGAGCCGCATCCCGCCAAGCGCGCACTATACGTGGGGTGCCTTGTGGGGTGCGGACGCTGCCGCGAAAGAATATCCGCTAATAACAGGGCATTAAATGCCCCCGCTGGCTCCTCGAGTAGGACTCGAACCTACGACCCAGGGATTAACAGTCCCTTGCTCTACCAACTGAGCTATCGAGGAATAGCAGGGCGCGCGCCGTATAACAGAGGCAGCCGGGTTGCAAAAGGCCTCTAATTCACGTGCCGAGTGCCGTCCAAGGTCCGGGGCGGAATTGAACCGCCGTAGCAGGTTTTGCAGACCTGTGCCTAACCACTCGGCCACCGGACCGCAGGGGCTCACCACGCGGGACGCCTGTATCGGGTGCGGTGCACGCCCGGTCAAGCACTTGCTGCAACTCATGCCACGGTGCAGTCCACTGGAGCTTGGCGCCCACGGGTGCGCACCCCTATAAGCGCGGGACCGCGAAGGAGCCGCCGCCATGACCGCCGCCGCCGAGGATTTCGCCGCGCACTACGTCGCCGCCCGCCGCTTCATGGTCGATTGCCAGCTGCGGCCGAACCGCGTCACGGACCCCCGCCTGCTCGGCGCGATGGGGCACCTGCCGCGTGAGCGATTCCTCCCCGCCAACCTGGCACCCCGCGCCTACCAGGATGAGGATGTCGCCCTGCCCGGCGGCCGCGCCCTGATGGAGCCGATGATCCTCGCGCGCCTCATCCAGCTGATGGCCCTCCGCCGAGGCGAGCGCGCGCTCGTCCTGGGCTCCGGCACCGGCTACAGCGCCGCGGTTCTTGCCGCCATGGGCGTCGTCGTCGTCGCCGTCGAGGAGGACGCCGCACTGATGGCAGCGGCACGCGCCACGCTGCCGGGTGTGTCGGCAGCCGGCACCATCACCCTCATCGAGGCGCCGCTGGTGGCGGGGCATGCCGCGGGCGCGCCGTACGATGGCATCCTGATCGAAGGGGAGGTTGCCGCGGTTCCGCCGGCCATCCTCGAACAGCTGGCGGATGGCGGGCGCCTGGTGACGGTGTTGCGCGACCGGCCACCGGCTCGACACGCGATCCTGGCGCGCCGCGTTGGCGCCACCTTCACGACTCTGCCGGATTTCGACTGCTCGGCGGTTCCCCTCCAGGCCTTCCTGCCGGCGCCGAGCTTCGCTTTCTGAGACTCCGCAATACTTCGCCAGTCTGTTTTTGCAAATTGTCACGCGCGCAATGCTGGCCTTCCCGGGGAACACCGCTCTAATCTGCGGACTTCCTCTTCCTCACACGACCCGGGCGCCGATTGTGCATCCGTGGTCGGGAGATCAAGTTTTCCATGACCGCTTTTCGAATAGCGTTGCTGTCCGGCATCAGCTCCCTGGCCTTGCTCGCCGCTCCTGCACAAGCCCAGACGTTGCGGGAAGCGCTTGCCGCCGCATACGCCAACAACCCTTCGCTGCTCGCGGCGCGCGCGCAGTTGCGTGCGGTCGACGAGAACGTACCGCAGGCGCTGGCTGGCTGGCGCCCAACTGTCAGCATGACCGGTTCGACCAGTTACTATGATGCCTCGCAGCGCAGCCGCGTGAATGGCTCGACCGGACCCGCCTCGATCAATACCGACCTCAACCGCGAGGGGCTTTCCTTGGCCGGCACGGTCTCCCAGCCGATCTACCGCGGTGGCCGGACCATCGCTTCGACGCGCCGCGCCGAGAACCAGGTGTATTCGCAGCGCGCCCGCCTACTAGCGACCGAGCAGCAGGTGTTCCAGGACAGCACGACCGCCTACGCAAACGTCATCCGCGACGTGGAACTGCAGCGGCTGCGGAACAACAACGTCTCGGTCCTGACGCGCCAGCTACAGGCAACGAATGAGCGGTTCCGCGTGGGCGAGATCACCCGCACGGACGTGGCCCAGGCCGAAAGCCGTCTCGCCGGTGCGCGCGCCGACCGCTCCCAGGCCGAGGGAAATGCGCAGACCTCGCGCGCGACGTTCGAGCGGCAGATCGGTATTCCGCCGCGCCAGCTCTCTCCGCCTCAGCCGCTGGCCAACCCGACGCGCACCTCCGCAGAGGCGGTCGAGCGTGCCGGCACCAACAACCCGACCGTAGTCGCGGCTCTGTTCGACGAGGCCGCCGCGCGCGACCTGATCGACGTGAACTTCTCGGCCCTGCTGCCGCAGGCCTCCGTCCAGGCTCAGCTGTTCCGCAACGACAATGCCACCGCTCCCGGCACCCGTGCGACCGGCAGCCAAGTCACGGCGTCGTTGTCGGTACCCCTGTTCCAGGGTGGCTCGGAACATGCCCTGGTGCGCCAGGCGCGGCAGCAGGCGCAGCAAGCCCGCGCCGCCATCGACGATGCCCGCCTCGCCGCGCGCCAGCAGGCTCAGGCCGCGTGGGAGACGGTGGCCTCCGCCCGCGCCCAGGTGGACAGCGTGCGCGCCCAGATCCGCGCCGCCGAGATCGCGCTCGATGGTGTGCAGCGCGAGGCGGTGGTGGGCAGCCGCACCACGCTCGATGTGCTGAATGCCGAGCAGGAGCTGCTGACCAGCCGCGTCAGCTTGGTGCAGGCATTGGCGAATGTGGTGACCGCGTCCTACTCGCTGACGGCCTCGGTTGGGCGGCTCAACGCGATCGATCTTAACCTTCCGGTCGTGCGATACGATTATGAAGCCTACTACCGCGCGGTCCGCGATCGCTGGGCGGGCACCGGAGACTACACCCCGGCTCCGGCCAGCGTCGCGCCCGAACTCACCGCGCCAGTGCGATGAGCGGGAAACGCGCAGATCAGCCGGAGACGCCGGGCGAGCCCTCGATGGAGGACATCCTGGCCTCCATCCGGCGCATCCTGACGGAGGACCAGACCATGCCCGGCACGACGATCTCGCCTGAGCCATTTGCGCTGACGGAGGCCATGCTCGTCTCGCCGCCGCACGACATTCTGGCGGAGGTACCGGTTGTGGCAGAGGAAGCCTCTTCCCCGACGCCGGCACCCAATGCGTCCGAAGCGCCGAGCGGCGCGCCGCAGAACCCTACCAGCGGGGAGAATTCAGACCTGCTGGCACCCGCCGTCGCCGCCGCCGCCGCGGCGTCGGTCGGCAGCCTGCTGCGGGCGGTAAGTCAGGACCGGCACGCCGCGGTGCGCAGCGGCGGCGGTCCGACCATCGAGGATGTGGTGCGCGCCGAACTCAGCCCGCTGCTGAAGGATTGGCTCTCCGAACATGCCGAACCGGTCGCTGAGCGCCTGGTGCGCGAGGAACTGCGCCTGATGCTTCGCGAATGGCTCAACGTGCATCTGCCGCCGATCGTCGAACGCGCTGTGCGCTCCGAAATCGAACGGGTGGTGTCGCGCGGCCTGACCTGATCGGCGAGGCGCGGCATCTTCCTGGCGTTTGGAGAGCGCGCCCGGCTTGGTTGTCGCCAGGCTTCCAGGCGTGATGCGCCTAGCCTAATCCGGACTGAACGCTCCGTGCATCCGGGCCCGGATGCGCCCAACCTGATCGCCGCGCGCGAAACCCGCCCACTCTGCCCTTGACGCGCCCGCCCGGGCGTTGAAGGGATGCGCCCATGCTGGACAAGAATTTTTCGCCCGAAACCGTCGAGACGCGTCTTTACGACGCCTGGGAGCGCGACGGCGCATTCGCCGCGCATCCTGAAAGCGCCGCCGCGCCCTTCACGATCATGATCCCGCCGCCCAACGTCACGGGCAGCCTGCACACCGGTCATGCGCTCACCATGACCATCCAGGACACGCTGACGCGCTGGCGCCGCATGCAGGGCCGCGACGCCCTGTGGCAGCCGGGCACCGACCATGCCGGCATCGCGACGCAGATGGTGGTGGAACGCCTGCTCGCGAGCGAAGGCATCGATCGCCGCGCGATGGGCCGCCCCGCCTTCCTCGAGCGCGTGTGGCAATGGAAGGCGGAGAGCGGCGGCACCATCACGCAGCAGTTGCGTCGCCTCGGCGCCTCGCTCGACTGGCCGCGCGAGCGCTTCACCATGGATGCGGGCCTGTCCCGCGCCGTCATCGAGGTGTTCTGCACCCTGCATGGCGAGGGCCTCATCTACCGCGACAAGCGGCTGGTGAACTGGGACCCAAAACTGCAGACCGCGATCTCCGACCTTGAGGTCGAGAGCCGCGACGTGAAGGGCGCGCTGCACTACCTCCGCTACCCGATCGAGGACGAGCCGGACCGGTTCATCACCGTCGCGACCACGCGGCCCGAAACGATGCTGGGCGACTCCGCGATCGCGGTGCACCCTACCGATGCACGCTACGCCGGTCTCGTCGGCAAGCGGGCGATCCTGCCGCTGGTGGGGCGCGCGATCCCGATCGTGGCCGATGAATACTCCGATCCCGAGAAGGGCACCGGCGCAGTGAAGATGACGCCGGCCCATGACTTCAACGATTTCGAGGTCGGCCGTCGGCACGCGCTGGAGATGCCCACCATCCTCGACGCGAACGCGCATGTCTGGCTCGTTGAGATCGAGCCGGCCTTCGCCGAGGTGCCCGGCGTTTCCGACCTTGATTTCGTCCGCAGCCTCGACGGCATGGAGCGTTTTGCTGCTCGCAAGGCGATCGTCGTGCGGCTCGAGGAGATGGGCCTGGTCGAGAAGATCGAGCCACACACCCACGCCGTGCCGCATGGCGACCGCGGCGGCGTGCCGCTCGAACCGCGCCTGACCGTGCAGTGGTATTGCGATGCCAAGACACTCGCGCAGCCGGCGATAAAGGCTGTGGAGACCGGGCAGACCGTGTTCCATCCGAAGCAGTGGGAGAACACCTTCTTCGCTTGGATGCGCGACATCCAGCCCTGGTGCATCTCCCGCCAGCTTTGGTGGGGCCACCAGATTCCGGCCTGGTACGGTCCGGAGGGCGACGTGTTCGTGGCCCATGACGAAGCGGGCGCGCTGGCCAAGGCGGCCAAGCATTATGGCCGGGACGTGGAGCTGCAGCGTGACCCCGACGTGCTGGACACCTGGTTCAGCAGCGCGCTGTGGCCGTTCTCGACGCTCGGCTGGCCGGACAAGACGCCGGAACTGGCGAAATACTACCCGGGCGACGTGCTGGTCACCGGCTTCGACATCATCTTCTTCTGGGTCGCCCGGATGATGATGATGGGCCATCACTTCATGGGCGATGTGCCGTTCCGCGACGTCTATATCCACGGCCTGGTGCGCGACGAGCGCGGCCAGAAGATGTCGAAGTCCAAGGGCAACGTTATCGACCCTATCGAGCTCATCGACGCCTATGGGGCGGATGCGGTGCGCTTCACGATCTGCGCGCTGACCGGGCCGGGGCGGGACGTGAAGCTCGGGCGGCAGCGCGTGGAGGGGTATCGCGCCTTCGGCACCAAGCTGTGGAACGCGGCGCGCTTCATGGAGATGAACGAGATCACCGTGCAGCCGGGCTTCAATCCCGCTGATGTCCAGACGCCGCTGGCGCGATGGCTGCTGGATGCGGCGAACACCGCGATCCGCGAGGCTGATGCGGCACTGGGTGCCTACCGCTTCGATGACTATGCGCAGGCCTGCTACCGCTTTGTCTGGAACGGGTTCTGCGACTGGTTCATCGAGTTCTCGAAGCCGATCCTGTACGGCGAGGAGGGTGCCGAGAAGGACGAGATCAAGGGCGTGGCGCAGCACGTGCTCGGCGTGATCCTGCGCCTGCTACACCCGGTGATGCCCTTCATCACGTCGGAGCTTTGGGACCAGTTCGGCTATGGCGAGCCGGGGTCCCTGATCCACGCCGCATGGCCGGTGCCGATGGCGGTCCCCGGTGCCGAGGCGGCCCGGACGGAGCTCGGCTGGGTGGTGGCCCTGATCTCCGACCTGCGCGCGGTGCGGGCCGAGATGAACGTGCCACCCTCCATCACCGCGCCGCTGCTGTTGCAGGGCGCGTTGCCGGAGACGATGGCGCGGGCGACGCGATGGCTGGACGCGATCCGTCGTCTGGGGCGCGTCAGCGAGTTGAGCGCGCTCGATGGGCCGGCGCCGTCGGGTGTCGCGCAGATCGTGGTGGGCGAGGCGACGGCGATGCTGCCGCTCGCGGGCATCATCGATTTCGCGGCCGAACGGGCGCGCCTCACAAAGCAGCGGGCACAGCTTGAGACCGATGCCGGCAAGGCGGAAGCCAAGCTGGGCAACCCCGACTTCATCGCCCGCGCCAAGGAAGAAGTAGTGGAGGAGAACCGCGAACGCCTCGCCACCGCGCGCGCTGAGATACTACGCCTGGACGCAGCGCTGGCGCGGCTCGCCGGCTGATGGCGACGCTGCACCTGTTCGTCGCGCTCAGCCTGTTCATGGTCGCGGTGGTGCTGCTGCGCGATCAGCTGCCGCGGCGCACCAGCCTCAGCACCAGGCAGGCGGAATTCATCGGCGCGCTGGTCGGGCTGGTCGTGGCGGTACCGTATCTGCTGGTCTTCAACTGAGGCCGGCTGCACGGGGCCGTCATTCGAAAAGGCTCTCGGCGTCGAGAACGATCCCTGGGGGATCGAGCACGATGGGTCCAGTGCTGACGATAAGCGTATCGATGCCATCATCCTCGCGCTTGCGATGATGCACGATCATGTGCTTCGAGACGGAAATGATGAGGTAGTGCCGAATGCTGGGTACCCTCATGTAGTCCGCGAATTTCGTCACCCCGTCGATGCGGCTAGATGAGGGGGAGACCACCTCCACAACCACAATGGGATTGGGTGCTGCCACCGCATCTGGGTCAATCCGAGGCCCGCAGTTCACAAGCGCGTCCGGCTCGTAGTCGCCTGTGGCTCCGATGCGCACCGTCATGCCATCTGCCATTGCCTGACATTCCACTCCAGCCCGCCTGATAGCATCCCGCAGCGCCGCCCAGGCTGCCGACTTGGCGATGTTATGGGCAGCTCGCTCCGGTGACATGGCGATCACGCGACCGTCGACGCGCTCAAACCGCCCGCCTGGTTGCTGTTCTGCCCAAGCATAGTAAGCATCGCGGTCGAGAAAGATCTGACCTTCGGGGTCCTGTTCAGCCATCGCTATCTCCTAACCGAAATACTCTACCACTTGCCCTCTCCCAAAACCCTGGCGTAATTCGCCAAAGCCAGAGGAACCGCCGCCATGACCCAATGGGACAAGTCCCGCATGCCGAGCCGTCACGTGACGGTCGGGCCGGAGCGTGCGCCGCACCGCTCCTACTACTACGCCATGGGCATGACGGATGAGGACATCGCCTCCCCGCTGGTCGGCGTCGCCACCTGCTGGAACGAGGCGGCACCGTGCAACACGGCCCTCTCGCGCCAGGCCCAATCGACCAAGCGGGGCGTCACCGAAGCCGGCGCCTGCCCGCGCGAATTCACCACCATCACGGTGACCGACGGCATCGCCATGGGTCACCAGGGGATGAAGTCCTCGCTCGTCTCGCGCGACGTCATCGCCGACAGCGTGGAGCTCACCATGCGCGGGCATTGCTATGACGCGCTGGTCGGCATCGCCGGCTGCGACAAGTCGTTGCCGGGCCTGATGATGGCCATGGTGCGGCTCAACGTGCCCTCCGTGTTCATGTATGGCGGCTCCATCATGCCCGGCACCTTCGAGGGCAAGGACGTCACGGTCGTCGACGTGTTCGAGGCCGTCGGCCAGTTCGCGGCCGGCACCATCTCCGAGGAGCGCCTTTGCCAGCTCGAACGCCACGCCTGCCCGGGCGAGGGTGCCTGCGGCGGCCAATTCACGGCCAACACGATGGCCTGCATCAGTGAAGTGATCGGCCTCGCGCTGCCAAATTCCGCCGGCGCGCCGGCGCCCGACCTGGATCGTGACCACTTCGCCTACCTGTCGGGCAAGGCGGTGGTGGAGCTAATCCGCAAGAACCTGCGCCCGCGTGACATCGTCACCCTGAAATCGCTCGAGAATGCCGCGATCATCGTGGGCGCGACTGGCGGGTCCACCAATGCCGGGCTGCATCTGCCGGCGCTTGCCCATGAGGCGGGCATCCGCTTCACCCTGCAGGATGTGGCCGAGATCATGCGCCGCACGCCTCACATCGCCGATCTCAAGCCGGGCGGCCGCTACGTCGCCTATGATGTCTTCAAGATCGGCGGCGTGCCCGTGATCATCAAGGCGCTGCTCGAAGGCGGGCTGCTGAACGGCGACTGCATGACGGTCACCGGCAAGACGCTCGCCGAGAACCATCGCGAAGTGATCGTGCCGAAGGACCAGGACGTGGTGCGGCCGGTTTCCGACCCGATATCGCCGATCGGCGGCGTCGTGGACCTCAAGGGCAACCTCGCGCCCGAGGGTGCGATCGTGAAGATCGCCGGCCTGGAGAAGCTGCGTTTCGAAGGCACGGCGCTGTGCTTCGACAGCGAGGAGGATGCCTTCGCCGCCGTCGACGCGCGCGCCTACAAGCCCGGCGACGTGATCGTCATCCGCTATGAGGGCCCCAAGGGTGGTCCGGGCATGCGCGAGATGCTGTCGACCACCTCGGCCATCTACGGCCAGGGCATGGGCGACAAGGTCGCGCTGATCACCGATGGCCGCTTCTCGGGTGCGACGCGCGGCTTCTGCATCGGCCATGTCGGGCCGGAGGCCGCGGTCGGCGGTCCCATCGCGCTGCTCAGGAACGGCGACCGCATCATCATCGACGCGGAGAAGGGCACCATCGACATGATGCTGCCGGAAGCGGAGATCGAAGCCCGCCGTGCCGCCTGGAAGCCGCGCAAGACCGACTACAATTCCGGCGTGCTGTGGAAGTACGCGCAGACGGTTGGGCCCGCCTATCTCGGCGCGGTCACCCATCCGGGCGGCGCGGCGGAGACGCATATCTACGCGGACATCTAATCAATACGAAAGCGACGATGATGGAAACTTGCGGAATGAAATGGCGTTGACCGACTGCTTCAACAATCGAAGGAACAGTCCTATGCGTCTTCACATCGCTGCCGTCGTCATCATCGCCGCTGCCCCGCTCGCCGGCTGCTATGTCGAGAATCGCCCGGCCGATCCGCGGCCGGTCGTGATCCAGCGCGAGGCGGCCCCGACGCCGGCGCCGGGCACCACCACCTACATCACGCCGGGTCAGCCCTCCTCGACGGTCGTGGTCGAACCGCGCCGCTACTGAAGTTCGACGAGCAGCGGGGTGTGGTCGGAAGGCTGCTCCTCGCTGCGCGGCGAGGTATCGACCCGGCAGCCGCCGAGGCGCTCGGCGAGATCCGGTGACAGAAGTGCATGGTCGATGCGCAGGCCACGATGCTGGTCGAAAGCGGCCCCATAATCCCAATAAGTATAGATGACTTCGCGCGGGTGAAGCGCACGAAGGGCGTCGGTGTACCCAATATGCTCGAGCGCACGCCAAGCCGCGCGTGTCTCAGGCCGGCAGAGCGCGTCGGTCGCGCGCAGGGTGCCTTCCGCCATGTCGAGATCGGTCGGGCAGACGTTGAAGTCGCCCAGGATCGCGAAGGGCGTGAAGGTGTCGAGGCGATCAGCCGCGAGCACACGCAACCGCTCTATCCAGCGCAGCTTATAGGCATAACCCTCGTCGCCGCCTGAATTGCCGTTGGGCAGGTAGATGCCGGCGATGTTGATCCCTTGGGCCGCGACCTCGATGTAGCGCGCCTGCGCGTCCTCGGGCTCGCCGGGCAGGCGCTCCAGCACCAGCTCGTAGGGAATGCGCGACAGCACGGCGACGCCGTTGCGTCCGCCGGTCTGGCCCACTGCATGGCAGCGATAGCCGAGTGCCTCGAACTCAAGCGTCGGCATCTCCGCCGTCTGGCACTTGAGTTCCTGCAGGAACACCATGTCCGGCTCGGCGCGCTGCAGGAAGCCGACGATATGAGGCACGCGCCGGCGTACCGAATTCACGTTGAAGCTGGCGATCTTCATCCGGCTGACCCCTCAGGCCAGCGCGAACGATGCCCCGCACCCGCAGCCGGAGGTCGCCAGCGGGTTCTTCACCACGAAATGCGCGCCGATCAGCGCGTCGTTCCAGTCGAGCTCCGATCCTGCCAGCAGGTCGAGCGAGACGGGATCCACGAAGACCCGCGCCGCCTCGCCCTCGACGATCATGTCGTCGGCGGCTGGCGCTTCCTCGATGCCGAAGCGGTACTGGAAGCCGGAACAGCCCCCCGCATCGACGGCGAGCCGCAGCCCAGCGCCGGGCTTGCCTTCGCGGGCCGCGATCTCGGCCACCTGCGCGGCGGCGCGGGGGGTGATGCGGAAGGTTGGAATGGTGGTGGCGTCGGGCATGGCGCGTACTCCTGAACCCGTAAGATAGGGCAGGGGAGGGCGCTTTCCTAGCGCGGCGGTTGCCCGCATGCGCATCAGGGTGCTACGCGCAGCCATGTCCAGCCAGCGGGCTCCCTGGGCGACAAGCCCTGAATCCTCGCGCGGCCGGCTCCATCCCGAGCCGGCGGGGGATGCACGCTCGCCCTATCAGCGCGACCGCGACCGCATCATCCACGCGACCGCCTTCCGCCGGCTGCAGTACAAGACGCAGGTCTTCGTCTTCCACGAGGGCGATCATTTCCGCACCCGCCTCACCCACAGCATCGAGGTGGCGCAGATCGCCCGCTCCCTCGCGCGACTGCTAGGCCTGGACGAGGACCTGGCGGAGGCGCTGGCCCTCGCGCACGACCTCGGCCATCCGCCCTTCGGCCACGCCGGCGAGGACGCGCTCAACGCCATGATGAAGCCGCACGGCGGCTTCGACCACAACGCCCAGTCGCTCCGCGCCGTGACCCTGCTGGAGACCCGCTACGCCGCCTTCGACGGGCTGAACCTGTCGTGGGAAACGCTGGAGGGGCTCGCCAAGCACAACGGCCCGCTGCGCCGCCCGCCGCCCTACATCGCGGAATACGACAAGCGGCACACGTTGGACCTCGGCAACTTCGCCTCCGCCGAGGCTCAGGTCGCCGCCATTGCCGATGACATCGCCTACAACAACCACGACCTCGACGACGGGCTGCGCGCGCGCCTGTTCACCCTGGACGAGGTCGCCGCCCTGCCGCTGCTGGGCGAGGCGCTGGCCGACGCCCGCGCCGTGGTGGGGGACACCCTGCCGGAGCGCCTGGCGCCCGAGATGATCCGCCGCGTCATCAATCGCATGATCAATGACGTGGCGGCCGAGACGAGGCGCCGCATCGCCGCCCTCAATCCGGAAACTGTCGAGGATATCCGCGCCGCGAAGACCAGCGTCGTCGCCTTCTCGGAGGCGATGGCGCTGGCCAACGAGGCCGTGCGGGACTTCCTGTTCGCCCGCATGTACCGGCATTGGCGGGTCAACCGCTCAATGGCTAAGTCCCGCCGCACGCTGCAGATGCTGTTCAGCCTGCTGCACGGCGCGCCAATGATGCTGCCGCCCTGGTGGCAGGCGCGCGCCGGTGAGGCCGGCACTGCGGCCTGCGCACTTGCAGTGTGCGACTATGTCGCCGGCATGACCGACCGGTTCGCGCTGGAGGAACACCGGCGGCTGACCGACCCGGATATTCCCGGATGAAGGCCGGGGGAAAGGAATTTCCCCCAGACCCCTATTCTTTTATTTTTGCGACTTGGTGCCTGGCATCGTGCGCAGCACTCCATCGATTGAGATCATGAACGAGCCCCATATTTACGCCGCCATTCACGCCGAGGTTTTGGATGCCATGCGGGGGCTGTATCCCGCGCTGGCCGAGGATTCGATTGCGCGCATTGTCGTCGAGCCGCCCCGCGACGCCACCCATGGCGACATGGCGACCAACGCCGCGCTGGTGAGCGCGAAGCCGCTCCGCCTCGCACCCCAGGCGATCGCGCAGGCGCTGGCGGCACGGCTCGCCGGCACCGCGACGATCCGGGAGGCGACGCCCGCCGGGCCTGGCTTCGTGAACATCCGCCTCGATGAAGACTGGCTGCGGTCCCGGCTGCCCGCGGTGCTGCTGTCCGGCGCCGCCTACGGCGAGGGCACCATCGGCACCGGTAAGCGCGTGGACGTGGAATACGTCTCCGCCAACCCCACCGGCCCTATGCATGTCGGCCATTGCCGCGGTGCCGTGGTCGGCGATGCGCTGGCCAACCTGCTCGCAAAGGCGGGCTTCGACGTGACCAAGGAGTACTACATCAACGACGCCGGTGCGCAGGTGCAGGCGCTCGCCTATGCGGCCTACTTCCGCTACCTCCAGGCGCTCGGCACGACGATGAGCGAGGATGAATACGCCCTCCTCGTCCCCGGCGGCCTCCAATATCGCGGCGAGTACTTGGTGCCGGTCGGCAAGGCCCTGGCCGAGGCCCATGGCGACGCCTATGCCCTTGCCGACGCCGAGCACGGCTTCGGCCTGCGTGACCCCGGCGAATGGCTCGCCCCGGTGCGCGCCTTCACCATCGAACGCATGATGGAATCGATCCGCGAGGACCTCGCCGCCCTCGGCGTCACCATGGACGTCTTCATCTCCGAAGCCACGCTGATCGAACGCGATGCCGTCACCACGGCCATCGCCACGCTCGACGCCAAGGGCCTCGTCTACCAGGGCATCCTGGAGCCGCCGAAAGGCAAGACGCCCGAAGACTGGGAACCGCGCGAGCAGACGCTGTTCCGCAGCTCCCAGTTCGGCGACGATACCGACCGTCCCCTGCGAAAGTCGGACGGCTCCGGCACCTACTTCGCCAACGACATCGCCAACCACGCCGACAAGATCGCCCGCGGCTTCAATGCCCTGGTCCATGTCTGGGGCGCGGACCACGGCGGCTACGTCAAGCGCATGCAGGCCGTGGTCAAGGCGCTCAGCGACGGCGCGGTGACCATCGACATCGTGCTCTGCCAGATCGTGCAGGTCGTGAAGAATGGCGAACCCGTGCGCATGTCCAAGCGCGCCGGTACCTACGTGACACTGGCCGATCTGATCGACGAAGTGGGCAAGGACGCGGTGCGCTTCACCATGCTCACGCGCAAGGCCGACGCACAGATGGAATTCGACCTCGACAAGGTCAAAGAGCAGTCACGCGACAATCCCGTCTTCTACGTCCAATACGCCCATGCCCGGTGCCGCAGCGTGCTGCGCCAGATGCCCGACGCCACCGCCCAATCCCTGGCCGCGGCCCCGCTCGACACCCTCACGGACCCCGCCGAGCTCGCGCTGCTACGGCGCATCCTGGCCTTCCCGCGCATGATCGAATCGGCCGCCGAAGCCCGCGAGCCGCATCGTGTGGCATTCTATCTCGCTGATCTCGCGTCCGATTTCCATGGGTTGTGGAATCGCGGCCGCGAGGATGCGACATTGCGCTTCATTCGCGAGGATGAGCCGGCGGCAACGCAGGCCCGACTCGCGCTGGTGGCGGCCACGGCCAGCGTGATCCGCGCGGGCCTCGCCGTGATGGGGGTGACCCCGGTCGAGGAAATGCGGTGAGCGACATCACACC
>JAQGHV010000071.1 GCA_028288785.1 Rhodospirillales bacterium
CAGTCTTGCAGACCGGCGCTGTGCACCACCGCGTGCAGCATCAGGCCAGGCGTGTCGACAAGGACGTGGCGCTTGCTGCCCTTGATCTTCTTGCCGCCATCGTAGCCGTGCGGGTCGATCCAAGGCCCCCCTTTTCCGCACCCTTCACGCTCTGGCTGTCGATGATCGCCGCCGTAGGGCTTGCCTCGCGCCCGGCTTGCTCGCGGCACAGCACATGGAGCGCGTGGTGGATCCGCCCGAGCGTGCCGTCCCACTCCCAGCGCATGAAGGAGCCATGCAGCGTGCTGCGCGGCGGCAGGTCCTTCGGGATCGCACGCCACTGGCAGCCCGTGCCGAGCACGTGGAGCAGACCGTTGACCACCTCGCGCAGGTCCACCGTGCGCGCATTGCCGCCGCGCTTCGCCGGCGGGATCAGCCCGCCGATCAGCGCCCACTCCCCATCCGTCACGTCACTGGGGCAGCGCAACCCTCTCCGGTCATACGAGACCGGTTTTCCGTCGTCCACATCCGCCACGCTCCCCCGAATCGCTCCGGACCGAGCGAATCACAGGTGACGCAACGGATTCAAGATGTTCGCGGACAGACACTCAGAATTCTGACAGTTCTGGTGTTCACCAAATTGTCTGATCCTGATCCACAATCCCATCGAGCCGCGCTGCCAAGTGAGTGTGACCTGCCCGGCGCGCATATTCGGCAGCACTGCGGCCTTCAGCGTCCCTACGGCTCGGATTGGAACCGCGCTCTATCAAGAGTTCAACCACTGCTTGGTGCCCTGCGCCCGCCGCGACCATCAACGGCGTCACACCATCCGGTCTATGGAAAGCCGTGGGATCGCCGGCAGCCGGCAGAAGTTCCCTGAGCCGAGCAACGTCACCGCACTCTGCCGCCGCTAACAGCTCAGCTTCTCTAGCGTTCGTCATTTCTCTGCTCCTTCCCTTCGCGGCGATCTGCAGCTTGCTTGGCTCGCGGCCACAGGCCGACTTGGAGCGGAACACCTGCGACACGGCATCGTCTGATTGCGTGACCCTGAAACAGGAAAGGGCGACCATCGCCCCTTCCTCATACGACACCTCTATTCAACGCGCGCACCGCTCGCCCGGATCAGTGGCGCAAGTCGCGCTTCTTCTCGCGCGCGGAAGGCGGTAATCTCCTCTGGCGTGGTCCACCACGAGGTGGCGCCCAGTTCCTGGAAGCTGCGCACGAGGTCCGGACTTTCCAAAGCGCGCCGTGCGTAGGCCGAGTGCCGCTCCACCACAGCCCTGGGCACACCCACCGGGCCGCAGACTGCGCCCCAGGAGGTGATCTCGAAACCGGGAAGCAGTTCCGACATGGTTGGGAGGTCGGGCACGACGGGGCTACGCTGTGGGCCGGTCACCGCCAGCGGCCGCACCCGTCCTTCGCGCGCGGCCGGCAGCAGGCCGGGAATGTTGTCCATGATGATCTGGACACGCCCGGCCAGCAGGTCGAGCAAGGCGGGTGCGCCGCCCCGGTAGGGCACGTGCAGGATATCTGCGCCGGTCATTTGCTTCAGCAGCTCCCCTGAGAGATGCGGCGTGGTCCCAATTCCCGAGGAGCCGTAGGCAAACTTGCCCGGATTAGCCCTTAGCAGCGCGGTCAATTCCGGGACGCTGCGCGCCGGTAGGTCGTTATTCACCACAAGCAGGTTCGGCAACTGCCAGAGACCTGAGATGAAGGTGAAATCCTGCGCCGCATTGAAGGGCAGAGTGGCATACAAGGTTGGCGCAATCGCGTGCGGAGCGATGCTGCCGAGACCGATCGTATAGCCGTCAGGCCGCGATTTCGCGATGGCATCCACACCGACATTCCCGCCCGAACCGCTGCGGTTCTCCACCACGAATTGCTGGCCAGTGAGTTCGGTCATCTTCGCACAGTAGAAGCGGGAAAGTATGTCCGTTGCACCGCCCGGCGGGAAGATGTTGATATAGCGCACAGTCTGGTTCGGCCAATCAGAGCTCGCCTGCGCGCGTGCCTGCAAGGGCAGTCCGGCAACGCCGGCGCCAGCCGCTGCTGTCAGCAGTTCGCGCCGCATCAAGCGCCCAGAAGCGACGTCCGCCTGTTGAAGCAAAGTTTTCATCGCGCCTTCCTCCGTTTGTTTTTCTTGCTGACTCGAGCGCCGCTTAAGCGGATCACAGCATGACCGGTAGGTCGAGCAGTTTCACGCGCTGCCGAGGCTACTTGCTACGGCGTCAACAGGAGAATGATATCGAGATAAGCTGCCGCTCTATCCAGCATCCGAGGGCCTTCGGGTTAACCAACACAACGGCAAGATCCGGCAAGGCGTCGACGCTGAGTATCGCAAAGCAGAGCGGCGATGCTCAAAGGTGGGGCTGCTCTGGCTCATCGGAACTCCGGACTCGGATCTGCCTACCTCCACGCAAAGCGCCGGAGACGGCGGACGACGAGGCAGCGCTGAGAGCGGACATCACAAACCTCGCCAAGCGCTTCGGGCGCCATGGCTATCGGCGGATGGGGAAATCCGCCGAAAAACTAAGAGCCGATCCGCAAAGAAGTTGAATCTCCTGAATCGGTTGTGATTCTCTGTCCCTGTGATCGGTTCGCGAGGGCGGCAGGATGACGTGGACGGCGGAGCATCGGCGAGCGGCGGACCGGCGTG
>JAQGHV010000086.1 GCA_028288785.1 Rhodospirillales bacterium
TCAAGCGCTCCGATACCGCGCAGGGCTTCGAGGTGCTGCCACGACGCTGGATCGTCGAACGCACCATCGCCTGGCTCAACCGGTGCCGCCGCCTCGCCAAGGACTGGGAGAACCTCAGCCGCACCGCGCTCGCATTCCTCCGCCTCGCATCCATTGGCCTCATGATGCGAAGGCTCTGCCAAACATGAAGATGTTCGCGGACAGACTCTTAGGTTGTTCAAGAACGCTCCCCGCCCGCACAACGTCGATACGTTTGGATCCCCTTGATAATAGCGAAGCAAATGGTTCACACTTTACCATCTTTCGCGGAGGACTAGATGAACGACGTTGGCCTAAGGCAGAACTCTGACGGCCTGGATCTGCCCATTTCCAGATCCACTGCCGCCTTCCTGCGTGAGCAGCGCGTGGTGCCCGGAGGCTCCATGCGCCAGGCCTCCTGGTTCGAGCCACACCCGCCTTACGCCGCGCGCGGCGAGGGCTGTTGGATCATCGATCTAGATGGCCGCCGCTTCCTGGATTGCGCCAACAACTTCTTCTCTCTCATCCACGGCCACGCCTTCGCGCCCATCGTCTCGGCGCTGAGCGAGGCGATCGCGCGGGGCACTGCCTTCGGCGTGCCCACCGAGGCGGAGATCGCTCTGGCGGAAGCCATCACCGCGCGAAATCCGCATCTGGAGCAAACGCGCTTCTGCAACTCCGGCTCCGAAGCGCTGCTCGCGGCTGTGAAAGGCGCGCGCGGCCTCACGGGACGGCATCGCGTCGCGAAGTTCGAGGGCTGCTATCACGGCTCCTATGACCATATGGAGGTCAGCCTCGACAGCAGTCCGGAGAATTGGAACGACCCCGAGGGCAACCCGGCCTCCGTTCCCTACGCGAAGGGAACACCGCCGGCGGTTTTGGCCGATACAGTGGTGCTCCCTTACGCCGACGCGGATCGCTGCGCCGCCATCCTGAAGCGCGAGGGACCGAGCCTCGCGGCCATTCTCATCGACCCGCACGCGTCTAAAGCGGGCATGGTGGCGATGCCCGCGGAGGTTCTCGCCGCCGTCACCGAGGCCTGCGCGCGGGACGGCATCATGCTCATCTCCGACGAGGTGGTGAATTTCCGCCTGAGCCATGCCGGCCTATCGCCGCTGATCGGGTTGAAGCCGGATTTCGTGACACTCGGCAAGATCATCGGGGGCGGCCTGCCGGTAGGCGCGGTGTCCGGCCCCGCCCGCAGCATGGCAGTATACGATCATGCCGCGGGCAAGCCGCGCGTGGCCATGGGCGGCACCTTCAGCGCCAATCCGCTGACCATGGCGGCGGGCCTGGCTTCGCTCACCCATTATGACCAGGCGGCGGTGGCCCGGCTGAACGGCCTGGGCGACCGGTTGCGCGAGCAGGTCAATCGCGGTCTGGCCGGCACGCCGGCGCGGCTTGCCGGCCGCGGCTCGATGTTCCGGCTGCATCTGGGCGCGCGCGATGTGATTGACTACCGCAGCGCAAGGCCCCTGCCGGCCGAGGCCACGGCCGTCACCCGCATCCATGCCGCGATGCTGACCGCCGGCGTGCTGCTGACGCCCAATTGCTCGGGCGCCCTGTCCACCCCGATGGCCGAGGCGGAGGTCGATGGCATCGCCGCGCTGCTGGTTGAAAAGGCACTCGCCACGAGTGGCTGGCGATGAGGCGCCTTCTCCTCCTGGCCGCCGCCCTGCTGGGTGTCGCGGGGCCGGCCTCCGCCGGCGCGGTGCTGGACCGGGTCAGGGCGAATAACATGCTGCGCTGCGGCGTCGGTGGCTCGCTCGCGGGCTTTTCTCTGCCGGACAGCCGGGGCGAGTGGCATGGGCTGGATGTCGACTATTGCCGGGCGCTCGCTGCCGCCGTGCTCGGCGACCCGTCGCGCGTGTCCTTCGTGCCGGTCACGCTGCAGACCCGCTTCACCGCTCTTTCCTCCGGCGAGATCGATGTGCTGGCGCGCGACACCGTCATAACCCTGTCGCGCGACGCGGGTCTTGGGATCATCTTTGCTGGGATGAACTTCTACACCGGCACCGGCGTGATGGTGAGGCGCAACTCGGGCGTGTCGCGGCTCGAGGATCTGGACGGCGCGACCATCTGCGCGAGCCAGGGCGGCTCCAACCTGTCGGAGGTCGCCGACTTCTTGCGCGCTCGAAACCGGCGCTACACGCCGATTACCTTCGACCGGCTGTCCCTTGTGCTGGAGGCCTTCGTCGCCGGCCGTTGCGACGCCGTCACGGCGGGGGCCGCTGATCTGGCAGGCGCCATCGCGGTGCTCGTGGGGAACCCGCGTGAATTCCAGGTCCTGCCTGAGGTGTTGAGCCGCGACCCCTATGGTCCCGCCGTCGCGCGTGGCGACATGGAATGGTTCGCCATCGCGCGCTGGACGCTCTTCGCGCTCTTCGAGGCGGAGGAGCGCGGCGTCACGCGCGACAACGTGCGAGAGATGGCGCGCACGGCGACCGATCCGGCGCTGAAACGCCTGCTCGGCACCGAGGAGAATCTGGGCGGCGCGCTCGGGCTGTCGCGCGACTGGGTGGTTCAGTTGATCGCAGCCGTCGGGAACTACGGCGAGGCCTATGATCGCTACTTCGGTCCGGATACCCCGATCAATCTGCCGCGCGGCCTGAACAACGTCGTATCCCGCGGCGGGCTGCACTACGGCATGCCGTTCCGCTAATCTTCCAGTGCTGGCCGTCGGCGCGATCGGCGCCTGGCCAGCACATACTCGCCGCTGGCGACGAGCCTCTGCTCATTGGCCTTGATGCGCTTCTGCGCTGCTGCCCCGAGCTTCGAAACCGTGAGGCTGGTCAGCAGATTCGCGATCGCCTGGGCGGCGAGGCTGGATTCCGGGAAAGCGTAGCTGATGGCCGGCGCGATGAGGAGCTGGTTCCCGATGGAGGCGGCCAGCGGAGCGACCTCGGAGTCGGCGATGACGATGAGCTCCATCCCGCGGGCCAGTGCCTGCTCGCCGAGCATCTGGGTGACGCGGCTGAATGGCGCGAAGGTCACGGCCACCAGTACGTCGCCCGCCGCGGCGTCTTCCAGCGGTGCTTCCGGTGCGCCGCCCGCATCGTTCAGGAGGACAACGTGCGGCCGGACTTTCTGAAGGGTGTAGGCGAAGGAGAATGCGACCGAGAAGGCGGTCCGCCGTGCGACCACGAAAACCCGCGGTGCCTTGGCCAGCAGGGTCGAAGCGCGGTCCAGCTGTTGCTCGGAAAGACCCGCCAGGGCGTGGTCGAGCAGTTGCTTCTCAGCCTCTATGAACTGCCGGGCATACTGGAGCAGCTTGCCCTGGCCTCGGGTCGCGGCCGCAATGGCGCGAGCGCTGTCGAGATTGCGTGTGGCCATCCGCGAGCCTTCGCCCTGCGGGCCCAGCACCTGGGCGACGACGCGTTGGCGAAGGGCGGTGTAGCTCGGCATTCCCAGGCGCTGTGCCAGGCGTACAAATGTGACTGGCGGCACCTGCGCCCGCCGCGCCAGCTCCCGCATCGAACAGGAGACGACCTGCTCGGGGTGGGAGAGGACGAACTGTGCGGCGGTCGACAATTGCGTGCCGAGCTCGGGCAGCAGCGTGCGCAGGGCCGTCTTTAGCGTTTCGTTGTCGGACATGAGGGTCGGCGATCGCTCCGGACATATCTCAGGGCGGCGAGACATTTCCCGCACCGGGACGGGTTTTGCAACAGCCGCGGCCTGCGCACCGCCTGCAATGTTCTGTGGGCCTTCACGTCAGATCGTTATTTGCCGCCTGTGAACCCTGCCGGAGAGACGCCGGTCGCGGTGAAGGGTGGCACAGATGGATCAAATGATCCTGTTGACACTCAACTGGATCGGACGCTTCAATCCGGGACCACGTTTGGAGCGGGTGATGACGGCATGGGCAAGGTATGGCGGCCACGTTCAAGACGGCTACCGCCTCACGCCCCTCTGCACATCTGACCATGCTCATCGCTGAAAGTAAGTTCCGAGGAAACGCAGGCGGCGCGGCAATAACGGGAAAAACGGATATCGAAATGCTGAAAGCGCCTTATCGCCTGGGTGTTGACGTGGGTGGCACCTTCACCGATCTCGTGATCATCGACGCCGCCGGCGCCGTCCGGGCGTTCAAGGCGCCCTCGGTGCCATCAAACCCCACGGAAGGCGTGCTTGCCGCCGTCAACCTGGCGGCCTCTTCCCTCGGGCAGGGTGTGGAGGAGTTCCTCGGCCGGGTGGAGCTGTTCGTCCATGGGTCCACGGTCGCCACGAACACGCTCCTCGAAAAGAAAGGGGCCAAGGTTGGGCTCCTGATCACCGAGGGCTTCAGGGACTCGCTCGAGATCCGCCGTTCGATTCGCGAGAACGTCTGGGATCACCGCCAGCCTTTCCCGCCGGTCCTGGTGCCTCGTTATCTGCGCCTTCCCGTGACGGAGCGGATCGAGGCCGACGGCAGCCTTCGGATCCCGCTCGACCTCGGCAGCGTGGCGCGGGCGGCGGAGGTCTTCGCCGCCGAGGGCGTGCAGGCGGCCGCAATCTGCCTGCTGCATGCCTACGCCAATCCCGCGCATGAGAAGGCCGTCAAGCAGGAGCTGTCGCGTCTGCTGCCTGATGTCTGGATCACGGCCTCGCACGAGATTTCGCCCACGATCGGCGAGTATGAGCGGACCTCGACCACCGTGGTCAACGCCTATGTCGCGCCGCGCGTCGTGCCCTACCTCGCCAGCCTCGCTTCGCGGCTGCGGGAGCTGGGGCTGCCGCGCGGGCTGCTGATGATCCAGTCGAACGGCGGCGCGATTTCCGTCGACGAGATCGGACACGCGCCGGCGAGCCTAGTGCTGTCCGGGCCTGCGGCCGGCGTCGGCTCGCTGAAGTTCTTCGGCAACGACACCGGCTCCGAGCACCTCATTTCGATCGAGGTGGGCGGCACCAGCTGCGACGTGACCCTGATGCAGCGCGGTGCGGTCAACATGACCGACCAGCTGGTGGTCGATGGCTATCACCTGGCGATCCCCGCGGTGGACATCCACACGGTGGGCGCGGGCGGGGGCACCATCGCCTCGGTCGATACGGCGGGCCTGCTGAATGCCGGCCCGCAGGGGGCGGGCTCCATGCCGGGCCCGGCCTGCTATGGCCGTGGGGGCGAGCACCCGACCGTGACGGATGCGCAGCTGGTGCTGGGTCGGCTCAAGCCGGGGCCCTATGCCGGGGGTGCGATCTCGCTCGATCTGGCCAAGGCGGTCAGGGCGATCAAGACCCATGTCGCCGATCCACTGGGCCTGGATGTCGAGGCCGCCGCGGCCGGCATCATCCAGCTGGTCGAGCAGAACATCCTGCACGCGGTGGAGAAGTCGTCGCTCGAGCGCGGCTACAACCCGCGTCAGTTCACGCTGGTGGCAGCCGGTGGCGCCGGCCCGCTGCACGGCGCCGCGATTGCCCGGCTGCTGGGGTGCGAGGCGCTCTACGTCCCGCGCCTGGCCGGCGTCTTTTGTGCCTTCGGCATGTGCAACTCCGACATCCGCCACGACTATGTGCGCAGCTGGCTGCAGGATCTTGACGGCCCGGCTCCGTCCGCGGCCGCCATCGACGGCGCGTTCGACGAGCTGCGGCAGTCGGCGATCTCGGTCCTCGCCCGCGAAGGTTTCTCCGAGGAAGGCGCGGAATTCGTTCGCGGCCTCGACCTTCGCTACTTCGGCCAGCAATGGTCGCTGACGGTGGAATGTGCTTCCGCCATGGCGGCGGATATCAGGACGGCCTTCGAGGAGGTCTATCAGCGCCAGTTCGGCTATGCGCAGCCGGCCGGGCAGATCGAGATCGTCAACCTTCGCCTGGCGGCGATCGGCCGCCTGGCACCGCTGGAGGTTGCGCAGATCCCGCCTGCCGTGTCGGAGCCGCAGCCGCATTCGTGGCGGCGCGTCTGGATCGACCGGCAGTCCGGCTTCGGCGAAGTCCCGATCTACGACGGCACGATCCTGACGCCCCTTCAGTCCTTGAATGGGCCCGCGGTGATCGAGGAAGCGACGACAACCATCTTCATCGGCAACGGCGACCGCCTGACCATGACCCGCGCTGGCAACTACCACGTCCTCCTCGATCGCGGCTGCTTGTCCGTGGGGCCGCGAACGGAGGAGCTTGTCCGCGAGGAAGCGATGCTGGACGCGCAGGGGGCGGCGTCATGAGCAGCGCGGCGTCTTCCGTCCACGATCCCGTCCTGCTGGCGATCCTCCAGCGACAGCTGGATCACATCAGTCTGCAGATGGGCATGATCATGACGCGCACGGCGCGTAGCCCGATCTTCAGCCAGAGCCACGACTTCTCCTGCTTCCTGAGCAACTCGAAGGGCGAGACCATCGCCCAGGCCGACGGTCTGCCGATCCATTCGGGCAGCGGCGGCTTCGCGGTGCGCTGCGTCCTCCGGGATTTTGCCGACCGCATCGAAGACGGCGACGTGTTCATCCTCAGCGACCCCTACGTCGCGGGCGGCAATCATTTGCCGGACTGGACGCTCATCCGCGCGGTTTTCGTGGACGGCAAGCTGATCGGCTTCTGCACCAACCGCGCGCACCAGTCCGATATCGGGGGTGGCGCCGCAGGCACCTATAATGCGGCCGCCACGGAGATCTTCCACGAAGGCATCCGCCTACCCGTGCTGAAGCTGGTGGCGCAGGGCGAGCTGCGTGACGACCTGTGGCGCCTGCTTTTGCTCAATTCGCGCTGTCCGGATCTGATGGAAGGCGATCTGGGTGCCATGCTCGGATCGACCAGGATCGGCGCGGAGCGCTTGGCCGAAATCGCCCGCCAGCTCGGCACGGACCAGGCCAACGCGTATTTCGACGCGCTGCTCGGCCACGGTGAACGGCGCATGCGCCAGACCATCACCGCGCTGCCGGATGGCTGCTGGGAAGGCAGCGATCTGAGCGATACCGACTGCTTCGAAACCGTCGACATCGAGACCCGGGTCAAGGTCACCATCAGCGGCGGCGACATCACCTTCGACTTCACGGGCACCTCGCCGCAGATCAAGGGCTTCAAGAACAGCGGCATCGCGAACACCCACGCCGCCGTCTACGTGTCGCTGTCGGCCTTCTTCGATCCGAGCATTCCCCGCAATGAGGGCGTGTACCGCTGCGTGCGGATCATCGCCCCCGAGGGGACGATCGTGAATGCGCTGGCCCCCGCGCCGATGACGATGAACACCGTCTTCCCCGCGATCGACATCATGAACGCGTGCTGGCAGGCCCTTGGCCAGGTGGAGCCGGCGCGGGCCTGCGCCAGCTGGGGCAAGGCGGTCTATCCGATCTCCGCCGGCAGGAAGCCCTCGGGCGGCGTCTTCGTGATGTATCACTGGCACGGCAGCTCCGGCGGCGGCGCTGTCGACGGCAGGGACGGCTTTCCCAGCACCAGCCACCAGATGACGCTCGGCGGCATGCTGGTGCCGAATGTCGAAACCTACGAGCAATCCTATCCGGTCAGGATCCATCGCTACGAGATGCGTGAGGGCGCCGGCGGTGCGGGACAGTACCGGGGCGGGCCGGGCGTCCACTACGAGGTGGATGTCCTGGTCCCGGCCGAGCAACTGCTGCGCGGCGAGGGCGCGAGACGGGCCAGCGGCCGCGGGGCGAATGGCGGCGGATGGGGTGACAAGGGATCGGTGCGAGCCTTCGACCTCAGGACCAGCGTCGAGCACGACATGCCGCAATATGGCGTGCTGCAGCTCGATCCCTGCCGCCTCGCCATCGAGGCCTCCGCTGGCGGCGGCTGGGGCGATCCGCAGGAGCGCGACCCCGAGGCGGTCCTTCGTGATGTCAGGGACGGCATCATTACCTCCGACACCGCGCTCGGTGTCTATGGCGTCGAGATCTCCGCCTGCGGCCGGTCCATCGTCTCCACGGCCAGGAGATCGGCTCAGTAGGTTCTTACGCAAGCGTTCGGCTGCGCTACTGATGTTGCCAGAACAAAAAACGGAAATGGGCAGGGCCTGCAGCCGCACGGCTGATCGGAAGGGAAAAGATCGATGAGACTTCACCGTCGGGACTATCTCCGCGGCGCGGGTGGCGCGGCTCTTTCGGCTTTAATGGCCAAGCATAGCAATCCCGCGGCGGCACAGTCGCGAGCCAATACGCTTCGGCATATCACGGGCGCGACCATCAGTTCGTTGGATCCGACCTTCCAGGGCGCGACGCGGGAGAGCCTGCCCCTGTCGGTCAACATCTACGACAGGCTCGTCTCCATGGGCCGCAGGCAGGGGCCGCACGGCTTCATCTTCGATGCCGACAACCTGCGCGGCGAGCTGGCTGAGCGCATCGATCGTTCCAGCGATGGCCTGACCTTCACCTTCCATATCCGGGAGGGCGCCACCTGGCACGACGGTAGCCCCGTCGAGGTCCAGGACATCAAGTGGTCGCTCGACCGGGCGGTGACGGCACGGAGCTTCGCCAAGGCCCAGATGGCTATCGGGTCGCAGACCAGCACCGACCAGTTCACCGTCGTCGGCGACCGACAGCTGCAGATCAAGCTCGATCGGCCGAACCGGCTGGCGCTGCTGACGCTCAGCGTCCCGTTCCTGCCGATGTTCAACAGCAAGCTCGCCCAGCGTCACGCCGGCTCCGATGACCCCTGGGCGATCAACTGGCTGAAGGACAACGCGGCGGGTGGCGGTGCCTATTCCGTGGAGAGCAACCGGCCGGGACAACAGGTCGTGCTGCGGCGCAACGATCGCTGGAAGAACGGCCCTGACGGGGCCTTGCCCTTCTTCCAGCGGATCATCATACAGACGGTACCGGACGTGTCCGCCCGCGTCAGCCTGGTCGAAAGGGGCGATGCCGACCTGACGCTCGATGCCGCGGCGAGCGACATTCCCGGCATCGAGCAGCGGGGCAGGGCGCGCGTGCTCCCCATCACTCAGACCAATGCCTTCCAGTGCGTCTCGTTCAACGTCCGCACCGCGCCGTTCGACGATGTCAGGGTGCGGAAGGCCGTCGCTGCGGCCCTTCCCTATGACGACATGTTCACGGCAGCGATCTTCGGCCGAGGCCAGCCTCTGTATGGCGCGACCTGGTCCGAACCGCCCAGCCCCTCCGTGTTCCAGCCCATGCCGAACCGGACGGACCTTGAGAAGGCCAGGGAACTCCTCCGCGAGGCCGGCCGCGGCGGTGGATTCAGGACCACCTTTTCCTATCCGTCGAGCGCATCGGCGACGGTCGACCCGATGGCGGCGCTGATCAAGGAAAGCCTGGCCAGGCTCAACATCGACGTGACCGTTCAGAAAATGCCGGATGCCCAGTTCACGACCATGCTCGTCGAGCGCCGCCTGGCGATGTTCTTCGATTTCGGAACCTCCTGGCTTACCCCGTCGGACTACATCGCCAGCAACTTCTACTCCGGCCCGGGCCGGTGGAATTCCAGCGGCTGGAACAATCCCGAGATGCCGGGCCTCATCGAGCAGGCGCGCTACGAAACACGCCAGGACGCCTATGACGACACGGTGATGCGCATGGTCCGCCACATTCGAGACGAGGTGCCGGTGGTGCTGCTGTGGCACCCGAGTCATGACGCGGTCGTGGGCCGCGACATCGAGGGCTACACCTATTGGTTCCATCGCGGCGCTGACTACCGCGACCTCCGGCGGGCCTGAGTTTGCGTGGGATCGTCCGGGTTTCCTCCCGGATCGCCCACCGGCTGCTGGCATCCTTGCCGGCGCTGGTGGGCGTGCTCGTCTTCACTTTCCTGCTCATGCGGGTGCTTCCGGGGGATCCGGCGGTGTTCTTCGCATCGTCCCCCACCGCCGGGCCGGAGGAGATCCAGCAGATCCGCGTCTCGATGGGCCTGGATCGCTCCATTCCCGAACAGCTGGTGCTTTACCTCCGGGATGTGCTGACCGGCAATCTTGGCCGCTCGATGTCCACCGGGCAGCCTGTCGCAACCGATCTGGCGCAGCGCCTGCCCGCCTCACTCGAGCTGACCCTGGCGGCGCTGGTCCTCGCGCTCGCCTGCGCCATTCCTCTCGGCGTGATGGCGGCGCTCCGGCCGGGCTCGGCGGTCGATCACGGGGTGCGCCTGCTTTGCTCCATCGGCGTCTGCGCGCCGACCTTCGTGTGCGGGCTGGTGCTGATCTATGTGTTCTACGTCGTGCTCGGCATCGCGCCCGATCCCACCGGGCGCATCGGCGCCTTCGACGCGCCTCCGCCCGATATCACCGGCCTGCTGCTGGTCGACTACGCGCTCGTCGGGGATTTCGAGAGCTGGCTTTCGGCGGTCTCGCAACTCATCCTGCCGGCGGTGACCATGGCGCTGTTCGTGCTGGCGCCGCTGGCACGCATGACCAGGGCCTCCATGCTCATCGCCCTCGGCAGCGACTTCATCCGGACAGCGAGGTCCGTGGGCCTGCCGCCCTTCAAGGTGATCGTCGGGTATGGGCTCAGGAACGCCCTGCTTCCGATCATCACCATAACGGGCGTTGTCTTTTCGACGATGCTGGGCGCGAACGTCCTCGTCGAGAAGGTCTTCGCCTGGCCCGGCGTCGGCTCCTACGCGCTGGATGCGCTCGTTTCCTCGGATTACGCGCCCGTGCAGGGATTCGTGCTGCTGATGGCCATGATCTTCGTGGTTGTGAACCTCACCATCGACACGCTCTACGGCTTCGCGGATCCGCGGGTTTCGCTGCGATGAGCGCGACCGTGCAACACGTCGTCTGGACCATCCGCGCCAATCCGGTCACGGGCGTCGCGGCGGCGGGCCTTGCCGTCCTGCTGGTGCTCGCCGTCTTCGGGCCGTGGCTGCAGCCGCACGATCCCCTGGCGTCAAACGTGTCGATGGCCTTGCTGCCACCCTCCAGCCAGTACTGGGCGGGGACCGATCAACTGGGGCGGGACATCTTCAGCCGCCTGATCGCCGCCACCCGCCTCGACCTGGCCATCGCCGCCTCCGCGGTCTCGCTTTCCTTCCTGGCCGGAACCTTCATCGGCAGCATCGCCGGCTATATGGGCGGGCGGCTCGACCGTGTCGTCGGCAGCGTCGTCGACGTTCTGATGGCCTTCCCGCTATTCGTCATGGCGATGGCGCTGGTCGCCGTGCTCGGCAACCGCGTCGAGAACATCATCCTCGCCACCGCCTTCATCAACCTGCCCTTCTACATCCGGTTCTCTCGCGCCGAGGTCAATGCGCGGCGCGGCCTGGGGTGGGTCGAGGCGGCGCGGGCCTGTGGGGACAGCCACCTGAAGATCGTCCTATGTTCCCTCGTCCCCAACATCCTGCCGGCCATGGCCATTCAGGTCTCCCTCAATCTGGGTTGGGCGATCCTGAACGCGGCCGGCCTGTCCTTCCTCGGGCTCGGCATAACTGCGCCGACCGCGGAGTGGGGGATCATGGTCGCCGAGGGCGCGCGCTTCATCCTCAGTGGCCACTGGTGGCTCGTGGCATTCCCGGGGGCAGCGCTGATGCTCACTGTCCTGTGCTTCAACCTCTTGGGCGACGGCCTTCGCGACATTCTTGATCCGCGGATGCGGACATGAGCGAGCATCTCATCAGCGTCACGGACCTTCACGTCGGGTTCTCCACGCGACGCGGCGCCGTGAAGGCCGTTCGCGGCATTTCGTTCGAACTCGTGCCGGGCGCGACCCTGGGCGTCGTCGGAGAAAGCGGCTCGGGCAAATCCGTCACCGCCTATGCCATCACCCGGTTGCTCGACCGGGCCGGTGAGATCACCTCGGGTCAGGTCAGCTATTTCGGGCGGAATCTCGGATCTCTGACCGAGGCCGAAATGCGCCGGTTGCGCGGATCGGCAATTTCCATGATCTTCCAGAACCCGCGGGCGGCGCTGAACCCGATCCGCTGCGTGGGCCAGCAGATCGCGGACGCCCTGAACGCCCATGGCAGGCTGACGCGGGCGGAGCAGCGTGAGCGCACCCTTCAGCTCCTCAGGGATGTCATGCTCACGGATGTCGAGCGGATCTTCCGGTCCTATCCGCATGAGCTGTCCGGAGGCATGTGCCAGCGGATCATGATCGCGCTGGCCATTGCCTGCGAGCCGAAGCTTCTCATCGCAGACGAGGCGACGACCGGCCTGGACGTGACGACGCAGAAGGTCGTGATGGACCTGCTGTCGTCGCTGGTGGCCGAGCGTGGGATGGGGCTCATCCTCATCACGCATGATCTGGGGCTCGCCGCGCGCTACTGCGGCGAGATCGCCGTGATGCGGGAAGGCCAGATCGTGGAGAAGGGCGCGGTCGACACGATCTTCGGACACCCCCGTCACGAATATACGAAGCGCCTGATTGCCGCTTCGCCGACCGCCGATTCCACCATCGAGGATCTAGTACCGGAGGGCGAGGCGGAACGTTTTGCTGCGCCTGCACCCATGAAGGTGAGTGGTGCGCCGTTACTCCTGGAGGTCCGGAATCTTTCAAAGAATTTCAGCGGCTTCGCCGCCGTCTCGGACGTGTCGTTCACGCTGGCGGCCGGGGAGAGCCTCGGGCTCGTGGGAGAATCCGGCTCGGGAAAGAGCACGATCTCCCGCATCGTGACCAGGCTGCTCGACAAGACGGCTGGCGAGATCTCCTTCAAGGGAGAAAGCATTGGCGAGGTGCCTGCGACGCGCTTCAATTCGCATCGCGCGCGGCGCGACATCCAGATCGTCTTCCAGGACCCGCATGAGAGCCTGAACCCGCGCTACACTGCCTTCGACAGCATCGCCCACCCGCTTCGAACGCTGGAGAAGAGCCTCCCGCGGGAGGAGCTGAATCGGCGTGTCCGGGAGTGCGCCGACCGGGTGGGATTTCCGGCCGAGCTGCTGACGCGCTTTCCGCATCAGCTTTCAGGTGGGCAGAAGGCGCGGATTGGCATCGCGCGAGCTATCGCCACGAGGCCGAGCCTGCTTGTCCTGGATGAGCCGACCGCGGCGCTGGATGTATCGGTGCAGGCCATCGTCCTTCGATTGCTGGACAACCTCCGCAAGGAGGGTGGCCTGGCCTTCCTATTCGTCAGCCATGACCTGAACGTCGTGCGCATGCTCTGTGACCGGGTCGTGGTTCTGCAGGCCGGCAAGGTGGTGGAGGCCGGGCGCGCGGCGGATGTGTTCATGAAGCCGACAAGCGAATATACTCGAACCCTTCTGCAGGCCGTTCCGTCATTCAGCTTCCGGGCACGGGCGAAGGTCGAATCCCCCGTGGAGATATGACGGGCCGGCGCTGCCCGACAGTACCGCCGGGATGCTCGCATCGAACTGATACATTCTGGCTTGGTAGCTCCGGCCCCGAGCGTGGCAGGAGACGAAGGTGCAGGGAGAGAGTGCGACGAGGCGTTTGCCAGCGCGCTTGCAGGCTTTGCCGGCAATGGCGGTTGCGATGGTCATCCTGACGCTGGATGTGCTGAGCCCACAACGGGGCTGTATCGCAGTCCTCTACACCGCTGTGGTGCTGATGGTGGCGCAAAGCCAAGCCCGGCGCCTTGTTGTTGACACAGAAGCACTCTGCGCCCTGCTGGCTATGATCTGGCATGGGACGAGCCGCCAGCTTCCGCGTTGATGATCTAGCGTCAGCCTAATCGCCTTCGGGATCACCCCCTTTCCGTCAGTCGGAAACATCGCCGCGGCCGAGGGTCGCCGCCGCTCGGATGAGTGCTGCCGCACGATCTTGAACGCGGCAGCGTCCCGACCTCGAATGCTCCTGGTCCGCAGCCGATGCGATGCTCCGCGACGGCGCCGAGGCATCCCAGACGCTGATGCCCCAGGCATCGCGAGCGGCCCATGTGCGCGATGCCAACTAGGCGGCACGGCTGTTCCGTAGCGACCAGGTCAGCGGCAACATCAAACTGGTCTGCCCCCGGAAAAGTGGTCCTCCCTGAGGTATGGCTTATGGCCAAGATGGAGGACTGAGGATGCCAAGGAAGAGGCACAGTGCTGAGGAAATCGTGACGAAGCTGCGCCAGGCGGAGGTTCTGACGGCGCAGGGTCGCTCTGTAGCGGAGGCGATCCGTTCGATCGGAGTGACGGAGGTGGCGTTCTATCGCTGGCGTCGCGAGTATGGCGGCCTGAAGGGCGATCAGGTGAAGCTCCTGAAGGAGCTCGAGGCGGAGAACGCGCGTCTGCGCCGTGCGGTATCGGACCTGACATTGGACAAGATGATCCTGGCCGAGGCTGTGCGGGGAAACTGATCAGCCCCTCCCGTCGGCGGGCCTGCGTGGATCGCGTGATGAGTGAGCTCGGCGTGACGCAACGCCGAGCTTGCTTGGTGCTGGGTCAGCACCAATCGACGCAGCGCAAGGCCTCGACGAGGCCTGACGACGAGGCTGCGTTGACCGCTGAGGTCGTCTCGCTCGCCGTCCAGTATGGCCGTTATGGCTATCGCAGGATTGCTGCGCTGCTGCGGTCCTGTGGCTGGGTGGTGAACGTGAAGCGGGTCGAGCGGATCTGGCGACGGGAGGGGCTGAAGGTTCCGACATACGTGAGCGGCGTCACGCTGATGGCCCGCGCCGCCTCCGACATGGATCGACCCTACGAAACCAGGACAGCCACTCAATCTTCCTCAAGTTGTGCTTCTTCTGCGGCAATCCAGCAGCCTCCATCAGTCTCAAAAGACTGCTTCAGGGAGGACCACTTTTCAGGAGGTAGATCAGATATGGATCAGCCTTCGATAAGTTTTTCTTATATTTGGGCTTCCGGCTTGAAGATTGGACATATCCTTCCGCCGCCGTTCAGCTTCCCTCGGGCTCACCTCGCCAGCCTGGAGAAACCCCGACGATGTCCACCCCGTCCTTCGATCCCTTCGAGTTCGAGCTGTTTCGCAACTCGCTGCTTTCCGTCGCCGACGAGATGGCGCTCACCGTGCACCGAACGACTTATTCCACCGTGCTGCGCGACAACCTCGACTACTCCACGGCCTTCTTCGACGGTCAGGGGCGGATGATCGCCCAAGGGTTCTCGCTTCCTTCGCATCTGGGCTCCATCCCCACCGCGCTCGGCGCCGTGATCGAGCGCTTCAAGGGAGACATCCACCCGGGTGACGTCTATGCGCTGAACGACCCGTTCCATGGCGGCATGCACCTGCCGGACATCTTCATCTTCAAGCCGATCTTCGTGGATGGCGAGTTGGTGGCCTTCGCCGGTACCATTTCCCACCACACCGATGTCGGTGGGCGCGTCGCGGGCTCCAATGCGCCGGACAGCATCGAGATCTACCAGGAAGGCGTTCGGATCAAGCCGATCCGCATCTACGACAAGGGGGTCAAGAACGAGACCTTCTTCGAAATGCTGCTGATGAATGTCCGCGTACCAGAGATGGTCGCGGGCGACCTCCGAGCGCAACTTTCGGCCTGCCATGTCGCGGAAGTGGCCTTCACCGATCTCTGCCGCAGCTATGGCGTGGAGAAGGTGAAGCTGCTCGGCGAGGCGATGCTCGATCATTCGGAGCGCATGACCCGCGCCGAGATCGCCAAGCTGCCCGATGGCGTCTTCGCCTTCGAGGACTACCTGGACGATGACGGCATCGATGTGGGCAAGCCCATCACGCTGAAGGTGACTGTCACCAAGACCGGCGACAGGATTCTCTTCGACTGGACCGGATCCTCGCCGCAGGTACGCGGTGCGCTGAACTGCACGCTGTCCTTCACCAAATCGGCGGCCTATTGCGGGCTCTTCTCCGTGATGGAGAACCGGGTGCCGAACAATGACGGCGCCTTCCGCGCCATCGACGTGATCGCACCGCTCGGCACCATCACCAATTGCGTGCATCCAGCCTCGGTGGCCGCGCGCGGCCTGACCGGATTCCGCATGGTTGATACCGTGTTCGGCGCGCTGGCGCAGATGGTTCCGGGCAAGGTCACGGCCGCCGGCGATGGCGGCAACACCAACATCTCGATCGGCGGCTACGACGCGGACCGCAAGCCCTACATCTTCTGCGACTTCACCTGCTGCGCCTGGGGCGGACGCGCCTTCGCCGACGGCATCGACGGCAATTCCCACATGTTTGCCAACATGGCCGGCCAGTCCTCCGAGGTGATCGAGGCGGAGAACCCGCTCTTCGTGGAATGCTACGAGCTGGTGGGCGACCGCGGCGGGGCCGGTAAGTTCCGCGGCGGCGCGCCCTATCGCCGCGCCTATCGCTTCCTGGGCAATGAGGCTGTGATCTCCATCCGCTCGGACCGGCGCGACATCCTGCCCTACGGGCTCTATGGCGGCTATCCGGGCGCCGCCTCGATGAACTATCTCACGCGCGCGGGCGGCACGCCGGCGGTATTTCCTGCCAAGTTCTACGGCCAGCTCCGCCGTGGTGACCTCTTCGTGCACGAGACGGCGGCTGGCGGCGGATGGGGCGACCCCTTGGAGCGCGACGCCGAACGCGTTCTCAAGGATGTGCGGAACGAATTCGTCAGCGCCGAGAACGTCGGCAAGCTCTATGGCATTGTGCTGGCGGCCGATGGCCGCTCGGTGGACATGGCGGCGACCGAGGCGCTGCGGGCGAAGCTCCGCAAGGCACGGGGCTGGCAGGATACGCCTTACGCGCTTCGCGAAACGCCCGCCCTGGCGGCCGAGTAAGGATAGAGGGACATGAGCAAGGTTCGCATCGGCGTCGACATCGGCGGCACCTTCACCGATATCAGCATCATGGATGCGCAGGGCGGCATCATCACAAAGAAGGTCTCGTCCACGCCCGACAACTATGCCCGCGCGATCGGCGAGGGATTGGCGGCGGCTTTCGGCGAGAACGCGCTCGGCGGGGCGGATGTGGCGGAGCTGCTGCACGGCACCACCGTCGCCTCCAACGCGATCCTGGAGCTCAAGGGCGCGCGCACCGGGCTGATCACCACCAAAGGCTTCCGCGACGTGCTGGAGCTGCGGCTGCTGCGCATGCCGCGGCTCTATGACCTGCTCTGGGAAAAGCCGCCCACCCTCGTCGAGCGCAGCCTGCGCCTGGAGGTGACCGAGCGCGTCGACGCCAAGGGCAAGATCGTGACGCCGCTCGACGAGGCCGAGGTCGAGGCGGCGGTGGACAAGCTCCTGGCGGAGAAGGTAGAGGCCATCTCCGTCTGCCTGCTGCACTCCTATGTCAACGACACGCATGAGAAGCGGATCCGCGACATCATCCGCCGCCGCGCGCCGGGGATGGTGCTCTCCATCAGCTCCGAGGTGCTTCCGGAGATCAAGGAATACGAGCGCACCTCCACCACCGTCATCAACTCCTATGTGAAGCCGGTGGTGAACCGCTACCTGACTTCTCTGGGCCAGGACCTGAAGGGCATCGGCATCACCGCGCCGCTGCTGCTGATGCAGTCCAATGGCGGGCTGACGCCAGCCGAGGTCGCGGCCGAAATGCCGGTCCACATCATCGAATCCGGCCCGGCCGCCGGCGTGATCGGCGCGCGCTCGCTGGCCCGCCGCGCGGGCTTCGACAAGATCATCTCCTTCGACATGGGCGGCACCACCGCCAAGGCCGCGCTGGTCGAGGACGGCGAAGTGACGCGCGCTGAGGAATACTCCGTCGGCGGCGGCATCATGATCGGCTCTCGGTTGATGTCGGGCGCGGGCTATGTGCTGAAGGTACCGGCGATCGACCTGGCCGAGGTCGGCGCAGGCGGCGGCTCCATCATCGCGATCGACGCCGGCGGCGCGCCGCAGGTGGGGCCGGAGAGCGCGGGCTCCTTCCCCGGGCCGGTCTGCTACGGCCTCGGCGGGGAGGAGCCGACCGTCACCGACGCCAATGTCGTGCTGGGCTACATCAACCCGACCCATCTCGCGGGCGGCGCGGTGAAGCTGCATGCGGACAAGTCGAAGGCGGCGTTGACGGAGAAGGTGGCCAAGCCCCTCGGCATCGAGGTGGAGCGCGCGGCCTATGGCGCGCATATGGTCGCCGCGGCCAATATGATCCGCGCCATCAAGGCCGTCTCCTCCGAGCGCGGCCGCGATCCGCGCCAGTTCGCTCTCGTCGCATTCGGCGGCAACGGGCCGCTCTTCGCGGCGGGCATGGCGCGCGCGCTCGGCATGGGCAGCGTCATCGTGCCTCCCTCGGCGGGTGTCTTCTCCGCCGTCGGGCTGCTTTATTCGGACGTGGAGTACAACCTCTCGCGCACCTACCGGCAGCACACCCGCCTGCTCGACCTGCCCGCCCTAGTCGCGGCCTGGCAGGGGCTCGACGACCAGGCCCGCGCGAAGCTGACGGCGGATGGCTTCCGCCCCGACCAGATCAAGCTGCGGCGCTTCGCCAAGCTGCACTACAAGGGCCAGGCCTATGAGCTCTCGGTGCCAGTACCCGACGGCCCAATCACCGAAGCGACCGCGGCGCAGCTCGACCAGGCCTTCGGCGACGAGCACGAGCGCACCTATGGCCACCGTGCCGGCCCGAGTGAGCCCGTGGAGCTGGTCAGCCTCAACCTCACCGCGGTGGGCGAGCTCGACACGCTGCGCGACGCGCGCGGCGGCCTCGTGGCATCGACGCAGCCGCCCGGCGAGCGCCAAGCCTATTTCGGACCCGAGCACGGCTGGCTCGCAACGCCCATCCTGAGCCGTGAGCATCTCGTCGGCCGCGATTGGCCGGGCCCGGCGGTGATCGAGGAATACGACTGCACCTGCGTGGTGCCGCCCGGCATGACCGCCAGGCTCGATGCGCACGGCAATATCGCGATCGCCACCGGCCTCGGCGCGTAGCCTCGGGCGCCATTGCGATGGCGACACCCCTCCGGCATCCTGACCGGAGCGGGGAGCCTTTGGTTTTGGTCGAGTTTCGGAGTCTAGAGGTCTTCTACTGGGTTGCGACCCTGCGCAGCTTCGGTCGCGCCGCGGAGCGGCTCTATACAACGCAGCCCGCCGTCTCCCAGCGCATCGCGGCGCTGGAGCTGGAGCTCGGTGGCAAGCTGCTGGAGCGAACGCGCCGGGAGGCGCTGCCGACCGCGAAGGGCAAGGTGCTGCTGGAGCACGCCGACCGCCTGCTTCAGCTACGGAACGAACTTCTGAAGGCGGTGGCCGCTCCCTCCTCGTTCAGCGGCCTGGTGCGCCTCGGGGTCTCGGAGACCATCGCGCAGACCTGGCTCTCCGACTTCATCGAGCGCGTCAGCAAAGCCCATCCCCTGGTGACCTTCGATATCGAGGTCGACCTGACGGTGCGCATGCGGCGCGACCTGTTGCAGCATGCACTGGACCTGGCGCTTTGCGTCGGTCCCATTTCCGAGCCGGGCTTCATCGACCTGGAACTGCAGCCCTTCGAGCACGCCTTCGCCTGCAGTCCCAAGCTCGGCGTCGGCCCTGGACGCCTTTCCGATGAAGTGCTGGAGCGCCAAGCCTTCGTCACCTATGCGCGCAACACGCCGAGCTATCACCATCTCCAGCAGCTACTGAGAGAGCGGACGCGCAAGATCCCGCGCATCCATGTCAGCGCCTCCATCGCCACGATCATCCGCATGGCCGTGGACGGGATCGGCATCTGCATGATTCCCGTGGCGGTCATGCAGGCGGAGCTCGCGAGGAACGAGCTGCATCTGGTCGATCCGCAGATAGATATGCCGCCGATCCGCTTCACGGCGACGTGCCGGGCAGCGCCTGAGGATGGGCTGATGCCCAGCCTCGCGAGGATGGCGGTCGAAGTGTCGCGTTCTAATGCAGCCAGGCATAAGACATTCTAATGGTCAGGCGTTCGCAATGACGATTTGATCTGACCGCTCAGGGGCGATCCACTTCCCATCGTAAGGCCTCCAGAAGCAGCCCGGCCCCGCCAGGCACAACGCCCCCGACGCAGAGGACCGAGATATATGATTCGCCGCATCTTCCACTGCACGCTGACCGCCTTGAGCCTGGCATCATTGCCCGCTTTGGCTCAGACTCCCCAAGGCCTGCCTGCCGGCCCGCGCGTTGCGATCACGGCAGTGACGCAGCCTTTGCCCACGCAACCGCAATACGTGCTCGACCAGCGCATCCTGCGTGACGGAATGCGCACGCGCAGCGGCGGTCGCATCGATGTGACGCTGGGGAACCATGCCGAGCGCAATTTGTCGGGGAACGAGATCGTCCGCCTCATCCGCTCCGGTCAGGCCGAGATCGGCGCCGGCACGCTCTCCACCCTTTCGGGCGACGTGCCCATCCTCGACGGCGTGGACCTCGCCGGCCTCGCGCCCGATATCGACATGGCGCATCGCATCGCCGACGCCATGGTCGCGCCGGCCAACCGCGACCTGGAGCGCTTCGGCGTTCGCATCATGGCCATGTTCCCCTTTCCCGCGCAGGTGATCTTCTGCCGCGCGCCCTTCACCTCGATGGCTGATCTGCGTGGGCGGCGCGTCCGCACCTTCGGCAACAGCCTCGTCGATTTCTACGCAGCACTCGGCGCGCAGCCGACCTCCATCGGCTTCCCCGAAGTGTATTCGGCCCTGGAGCGTGGCGTGGTGGATTGCGCCATCACCGGCTCCGGCTCGGGCGTGGCCGCTCGCTGGCCCGAGGTCTCGACCCATGTCAGCGACCTTCCGATCAGCTGGGCCATGGGCGCCTATATCGTGAACCTCAACTGGTGGAACCGGCTGGACCCGCAGGTGCGCACCTTCATCGAGGCGACCTTCCGCGAGCTGAGCAATGCGCAATGGGAGCTCGGTGCGACGGGGACGCGCGACGGCCTCGATTGCGCCACGGGCAACCGCGACAATTGCCGCATCCACACACTGGCCGCGCGCCCGATGACCGAGGTCAAGGCTTCTGACGCCGACAAGGCTGAGACGCGCCGGATCTTCCAGCAGGTCGTGCTGCCCGGCTTCGTGCGCCGCTGCGGCACGCGCTGCGGTGATATCTACAACCAGACCATCGCACCGCTCTCTGGCGTCCGGTTCGGCGGCTGAGCGTGCTGCGCGCCGCCACGCAGCTCCGCCGCGGCGTCGCGGCGGTGGTGGCGTTCATGGCCTGGGCCGCGGGCTGGAACTACGTCGCCTGCGCCCTCTTCATCACGGGTGACATCATCGGCCGCAACCTCTTCGGCGTCTCCTCCGCGGCAACGGTGGAGATCACCGGCTACATGCTGGCCTGCGGCATCGCCTGGGCGCTGCCGCATACGCTGGCCTGCCGCGCCCATATCCGCGTGGATGTGTTGGTGACGCGGCTTCCGGCAAAGCTGCGTGCGCCGCTGCACCTCTTCTCGCTGGCGCTGCTGATTGCCTTCGCCGTCTTCACCGCCTGGGTCGCCTGGGAGCTGGTGAACGAGAGCGCGCTCTTCGACGCGCACGACAATTCGGCGCTGCGAATTCCCATGGTGATCCCGCAGGGCATCTGGGCCGTCGGCATCACCGCCTTCCTGGTGATGGCGCTGGTGCTGATGCTGGAGGGCGTGCTCGCACTCCTGCTCGGCCAGGCCGAGCAACTCGACCGGCTGCTCGGCTCCCGCACGATCGACGACGAGGCGGAGGAGGCGCTGGAGGCCGTGGCCATGGCGCGCGAAGGAGGCTCGCCCGCTTGATCGCCATCGTTTTCCTGCTCGGGCTGCTCGGCGTTGTCATCTTCGCCGCGGCCTCGGGGGCGCAGGCCCTGCCGATCGCCGAGATCCTGATGTTGATCGGCGTCTTCGTCGTCTTCTTCGGCTCGGGCGTCTACATCGCGGCGGTGCTGGGGATCCTGGCCTTCCTGACCGGCCTCCTCTTCAGCGACCGACCGTGGTGGCTCTTCGCGGGCCAGACGCTCTGGGGCCCGTCCTCCAACTTCGTACTGGTGGCGGTGCCGCTCTTCTTGCTGATGGGCGAGATCCTGCTGCGGGCCGGGCTGTCGGACCGCCTGTACCGCGCGCTCAACGTCTGGCTGAACCGGCTGCCCGGTGGCCTTCTGCACACGAACATCGTGAGCTGCGCGGTGTTCAGCGCCATCAGCGGATCGAGCGTGGCGACGGCCGCCACCATGGGCTCCGTCGCGCTGCCCTTCTTCCAGGACACGAAGTACAACCAGCGCTGGGTGCTGGGTTCGCTCGCCGCCGGCGGCGCGCTCGGCAATCTGATCCCACCGGGCATTACTTTCATCATCTACGGGCTGATCACCGAGACCTCGGTGGGCGCCCTCTACATCGCGGCGCTGCTGCCATCGGTGCTGGTGACGGGGCTTTTTCTGGCGCTCATCGCGTGGCACGGCATGCGCCATCCGATGGAGAAGCCACCCAAGCTGCCGCTGGGCGTGAAGATCCGCGCCCTGCGCGACCTGGTCCCAACCATGCTGCTGATCGTGCTGGTCCTGGGCTCCATCTATGCCGGCTGGGCGACGCCGACCGAGGCGGCGGCGCTGGGCGTGACGGGCTCGATGTTCTTCGCCGCGATCGAGCGCAAGCTGACCTTGCGGATGCTGCAGGCCTCGGCCGAGGCGACCGCGCGCAACACGGCGCTGCTAGGCCTCATCATCTTCGGTGCTTATCTGCTGAACTACATCCTCACGACCATCAACGTGCCCCAGGCGCTGGCGCATCTCATCGCCGATCTGCCGCTGCCGCCCTGGGCAATCATGCTCTGCATCATCGGGCTCTACTTCGCGCTCGGTACCTTCATGGAGGGCTTCTCCATGATCATCACAACGGTGCCGGTCATCTTCCCGATCGTAGTGGCGCTGGGCTACGATCCCATCTGGTTCGGCGTCATCGTGACCATGCTCGTCGAGATCGCGCAGATCAGCCCGCCGGATGGGACCGTGATGTATGTGCTGCAGGGAATGCGACCCAAGGCTGGGCCCATCACCGATGTCTTCGTGGGCGTCATGCCCTTCCTCCTCGTCTATCTCGGCGCCGTGATCCTGATGCTGATCTTCCCGGAGATCGCGCTCTGGCTGCCGCGAGTGATGTCCTGATCCGGACTGGAAAGGTATAAGCGGGGGCTTGAATGCACTCTGATCTTAACGACCAACCTACCTCGGGCCGATTTGCCGAGTATGGTCAGCGA
>JAQGHV010000087.1 GCA_028288785.1 Rhodospirillales bacterium
TTTGTTTTGATTCAGGCCCAATAATGAAGACGCATCGATTTCTGGTTCTGGATGGCATGCGCGGCGTTGCCGCATTCGCTGTGTTGATCCTCCATGTTGTTCAGCAACGCAACGCGGAGGCCCTGCCCTTCGCGTTTCTGGCTGTTGACTTCTTCTACATACTCAGCGGGTTCGTGGTCGCCTTCGCCTATGAGCAGCGGCTCCGCTCCGGCGAGATGAGCCTGCCCGCTTTTGCATGGGTCCGGATAACGCGGCTCTACCCACTCGTGCTGATCAGCGTGCTCGCGGGCATCCTGCTGGCGGTGATGGCGGCGGTGATCAAAGGCGGGATCACGTTTGGAGAAATCGCGGTCAGCGGTACGCTCGGCCTCCTGTTGCTGCCAAGCTACGTGTTTCCGTTGTGGAGGACAGCGTTCCCGTACAACCCCGGAAGCTGGTCCCTCACCTTCGAGCTATTCGTCAACGCCTTGTATGCGGTGATTGCCCCGTTCCTGACGACACCGCGGTTGATCATGCTGATCGTCGCCAGCGCGGTGGTGCTCGTCTGGGTCGCGTTCATGAACCAGGGAATCGAAGTCGGCCCCCATCAAGACAACTTCCACTATGGCTTCGGCCGAGTCCTATTTCCGTTCTTCGCGGGCGTGCTGCTGTACCGGGTCCGCCGGCCCCAACGTGTGGCCCCGAAGATCGCGGTCGGGCTGCTCCTCGCCCTGGCTGCCTTGTTGTTTCTGCCCAAGGGCGATGCTGTCTTGATCAGCCTTCTGTACGTGTTCCTGTTCCTGCCCGCGATCGTGATGGCCGGCGCCGCTGTCGACGTCGGCCCCAGGCTCGGCCAGGCATGCCGGCTGCTCGGGGAGATTTCGTTTCCCCTCTACATCCTGCAAGGGCCGCTGCTGCGGGTGGGGGATGAGGTGCTGAAGCACCTGCCATCCGGCATGTCCGTGCCCGGCGCAGTACTCTTCGGCTGCGTGGAGGCGTCCATCATCACTGCAGTCGCCTATGCGGCGCTGCGCCTCTACGACATCCCCGTCCAGCGCTGGCTGAAGCAGAAGGCCAAGCGCCGAGCCACTTTCGCGAGGCAGGAAAAGCCCTTCCAGTCACAGGCATCATAGGCGGCCCTGAACGTCCCCGTGTCTCATTGCTGAGGACGTTGGACCCCGACGGCGCACCTCGTCACGTGGCGCTGCAAGTTGCTTCCCTGCCGAGGCGCCAGACGATCTCACAGCAGGCGAACGATAGCGCGCACGCGCTGTACCGCGCGCCAGCCCTTCAATCCCGCTGGCGTCAGTCCGCGGATCCAGAGGTCAACGACCTAGTTCTGCGGAACAAGATTACGACTTGCCGCTGGATCGGCGTTCGCCAGGCCTTCGACTGCGTCCACGACCTCGTCCGGGTCCGTGTGGTGCAGCATGTGACCGACGCCCTCCACGATCCGAAGCTGATGGTCGCGAAGCTCCTGATCGAGGGCGACAGCCTGCTTCTGCGTATCGACGATCCTGTCGCCCGAACCACCCAGGATCGATACCGGCACATCGAGATCGCCATACCGGTCCTGCAGTTCCGCGGCTCCGGGGATCATCAGCGCCGTGTCGGCGGCACTTGCCCGGATCTGCCATGGCCGCAGCGACATCGAAGTGGGAAAGCGGCGTTTGAACGCCTCCGTGACCGGCGCCGGGGCAAACATCTTCTTGAACAGGATAGGCGCCAGCAGCCAGCCAAGTAGCGGGGAAATCGTATAGCGCATCACGTCGCCGAGGATTGGGATGGCCGGTCCCGACATCAGCGGGACGTCCATGCGCACCGACGGAATGTAGTAGCCCGACACC
Source organism: Rhodospirillales bacterium (assembly GCA_028288785.1). Taxonomy (GTDB): domain Bacteria; phylum Pseudomonadota; class Alphaproteobacteria; order Acetobacterales; family Acetobacteraceae; genus Plastoroseomonas. The sequence goes on from JAQGHV010000087.1 coordinate 1,827, forward strand.
AGCACCAGACCGCCCGTGTCCTGCGGATTTTCAAGTGCCATTTCGAGTGCGACCAGCGTGCCCCACGAATGCCCAAGGACGATCGGCTTCCGCACATCCAGCAGATCGAGGGCCATGCCAATCAGGCCGGCCTGCGCCGAGGCGCTCCAGATCGTGCCACGAGGCCGATCGCTGTGGCCAAAGCCTGGACGGTCGAACGCGATGACCCGGTGTCGTTCCGCGAGCTTGCCGAAGACACCGCTGATGACGAAGTCCTCCGCCATCGCGCCGTTTCCGTGCAGCAGCACGACCGGCGGGCCACTGCCTTCTTCCAGGTAGTGCAGCCGCACCCCGTCCACTATGACAAAGCGGCCTCGGGCGGGATTCCTGCGTTCGGCCCGTCGTCCAAGTGCGTAGTTCGCGACGGCCATCGCACCGAGCACCAATGCGCCGGCAGCAATCGAGATCGCGAGAGTCGATGGGGCGTTTTGACGCCCCGGCTGAGATGATTTCATTTTGGGATCCCCGGACAGCACCGGCCTGACTGGGTCACACACGCGCCGTCCTTGAACTAACAGGGGGCGCGGTCGTTGGTTGCACCTGCACGGCCCTCACCACGGGGAGGCCTTCCGAAACCTGACCTGCCCCTGTGTCTGCCGATCATCTCGACGCACGCAGTTGCGGCGCCCTAGCCGAAAACGGCCCGGGCATCTGCGATCATTCCGCGGCTATCGACATGAAGACCAACTCCCGCGCGCTCGCCTTTCCGGTGTCATGCAAAACCTGGTGCAGTTGAGGATGAATGCGGTCCTCGCTCGCCCACCAGCCGGCCGTCGCCAGGAGTTGCGGGTCGATCGCTCCGTCATTCGCGAGCTCCCTGGCCGCTTCCGCAAGCAAGGTCGGTCGCGGCGCACCGCCGGCCCGCGCATCGAACGCGCCTGCCTCGTAGCAGTCGGCTCGCCGGGTCAACAGGCTGCACCAGTCGACGGCGCCGAACAGCGACCAGATGGTGACCGCCCGTAGATCGACGCCCTCCGCGCGGATGGTCTTGGCCGCGTCCCAGCAACTTGCCAGCCAGCGAACCTGTTCATCCGGCGTGCAGCCGATATGGGCTTCGGTGACGGCAAGGGTCCGGCCCGGATAGCGCGCAGCAACTTCGCGCAAGCGCACGAGCCAGCCGGTGCTGCCTGGCGGCATCGGCACGCGCACGGCTTCAGTGTCGATGTAGCGGTGCCGACCGTTGCCGCCGTGGTCCATGCCTGGATAGAGCGCAAGCCGGTGGTCCAGGAAGCGCTCGCTGGTGATGTAGTAGTTGATCCCGATCGTCATCGGCTCCAGGTCGCCGGTCTTGAAATCCTGCAGCACCGCTTCCGATACGCCGGCGCTGCGGAACCGCTGAAACCAAGGATGTGCTTGATCCACGCGGCCCAACAGAAGATCGAGGCTGAGCCAGCGCCGGCTATTCTCATGGTCCGCCTGATACTGCAGCGGCCTGGTTGCGAAGATGCAGCCGATATCTTCGGTCTGAACGAGGCGCGCCCGGGGATTCACTTTCCGCACCGCTCGCATGGCGAGGAGGACGCCGCGGCACTGGATCGCCAACATGCGCAGGAAGTCCGGCTCCGACGTCCGATGAGGAAACCAGTGACCATAGAGGCCGGAGAAACGGGCTGTGGTGCCCGGCTCGTTGACGGGAGTCCAGTTCTCGATCCAGGGATAGCGGCGGGCAACACGCTCGGCGAAATCCGCAAGCTTGTTCGGGAACTCGGGATCGAGCAGGTCGGTGTAGGCGGGGCCGCTGCCGTGATGGACCAAGCCAACGATCGGCGTCACCTCCAGGCGCCGAAGCTCTGCCATCCTGGAATCGTGCCAGGCCCAATCACAGGAGTCCGGATCCTCAGGCGCGACGCGTTCCCAACTGACGGGATAGCGCAGCGTGCGAATACCAAGCCTGGCGACGGCCTCCAGGTCGGCAAGCCGTTCATCATGTCCCGTGTCACGAAACTGATCGCGCAGATCGTCGCCGACGCGAACCACGCTGCATTCCAGCCCGCCCCAGAGTTCCAAACCAGGACGCTTGCTCGCGCCCCGGTCTGTACTGGCGCCATGTTTTTTCAGGCTGCCATCTGCATCGATCACCATACGCATCATTCCGCTCCGCATCGCTTTTGAAAAACATTCCCGCGGCCTTCAGGCCTCAAAGGAGCTGCAAGTTTCGTGAATCAGCGCGGCGGCCACTGCACGAATTCTTGGGCAAGGTATTGTTTAAAGATGATCCGAGTACTGGCTCGTCTCACGGTGGGTCGTGCGCTCGATCACTGGCGTGCGTCGCTTCGTACAGGCTGCGGAACGCACGCATAATTGTGCGGTTCGAAGTTTGAATGCTTTCGGATGCACGCCGCGTTCAATACCTTCTCGAAACCGGCAGACTGGGTACGGTCGAAGCAGCTGAATCCCGCGTGAATCCGCGCTGCCGGTTCGTTGCCGTTGTCGCCAGTCATCTCCTATGGAATGCGGACCCACGAAGACGTTTCGATGCCGCCGAAGGTCGTGCGATTCCACACGGGGCGCCGACGAAACTCTGGCCTGAGTTCGCTGTTCGCCCTGTCGGACAGTGGCGAGCATCGCACTTCATTTTGCTGAGTTGATGGAGCCCGATCGTCACGCTTACGCCAATGGGAGCATCAAATGGCTAATACGGACAATGTCGGCCTGGAGCTTTTTCTCACCGGGCTTCGAAATCAACATGCGGTCGAGAACCAGGCCGTGTCTCTCCTCTCGCGCCAGGTCGAACGGCTCGAGAATTATCCGGAGATGGAGGCGCGCATGCGGCAGCACATTGAAGAGAGCAAGCAGCAGGCGCACCGGCTCGAGGAACTGCTGACCGGGCTCGGTTCGAGCTCATCGTCCCTCAAGGACGCCGGGCTTTCCTTCATGGGCAACATGGCGGCCCTCGCGCACACGGTCGCGCCGGACGAAGTGCTGAAGAACACGCTGGCGAACTTTGCGTTCGAGCATTTCGAAATTGCCGCCTACAAGTCGCTGCTCGCGCTCGCCGACACGGTCGGTCAGAGCGGCAGCCGTTCGGCTTTGGAACAATCACTGAGCGAAGAGATCTCGATGGCGCAGTGGATCGACCAGCAGATCGCCCCGACGACTCTGCGGTTCTTGCAGCGCTCACGCGCGGGCACCACCGCGGGCGTCTGAACGGCACAGGGATCCTCTGGGTCGAGCCTTCGGGCGCAGGTTTTAAGCGGTAAAGGTCAAGACCGACCCGCCATCCGATGACGGGTCGGTTTCTTGATTCGCACGAATACTGGCGTGCTGGTGCCTCACTGGCTGAGTTGCCCTCGGGGCTCACCAGCGTTCCTTCGGCATCGATTGCGGCTCGCAATCGACCAACGGCCCTATCCCATTGAAGAATTCGCGATCGAACTTTTTCGCTCCGTCCGCGTCTATCCGCGGAATCTTACCACACGGGCCCAGCATACGCTCTGGCCAGCCCAGGTAACTTCCTTAAAGCCGCGCCGTTGATAGCTGGCGCAACGGGACAGGGTGCCATGGGTCGTATCTGGGCAATGCTGAAGGACACTGGCGAAGGCTTCATCGCGGATGACTGTCTCACCCGAGCGGCAGGGATCGCCTACTTCACTCTCTTCTCGATCGGGCCGCTTCTGTTCATCGCCAAGGGTATTGCGGGTCTCGTTTTTGGCCAGAACGAGATCGACGACGCCATAGCGGAACAGTTGACGGGCATGGTGGGCGAGCAAGCCGCCGGGGAGATCCGTACGATGGCCGAGGGCGCTCTTGGCCAAGCCCGTAGTGGCTGGGCCATCGTCATCGGCATCGTAACCCTGCTTCTCACCGCTGGCGGTGCCTTCGGCGCTCTGCAGACTGCGCTGAACGCGATCTGGAAGACGGAAGTGCCGGAAGCCGGGTCCATGGTCGAAACGGTCTCCCGCCTCGTCAAGGCAAAGGCTGCAGCGCTGGGGCTGGTGGCAACGACCGGCTTCATCTTGATCACATCGCTCGCGGTCAGCGCCTCCATCGCCTCGATGAGTTCCTGGTTCGAGGCCCGCCTGCCCGGCGGGGCGGTGCTCGCCTTCGTCCTGAATCTGGCAGTCACGATCGGCGTGCTGACGCTGCTGTTCGCGGCGATCTATAAAATCCTGCCCGACCGCCGACTTGCCTGGGGCGACGTGATGGTCGGTGCCTGCGCCACGGCGGTTCTGTTCACGGCCGGCAAGGCGGCCATCGGGTTGTACATCGGGCATAGCGATGTCGCTGCCGGCTTCGGGGCGGCCGGCACGATGATCGTGGTGCTGGTGTGGCTGTATTATTCGGCCGTGATCTTCCTGACCGGAGCCGAATTCACGCGCGCCTGGGCCAACCGCAAGGGGAGCAAACAGGCGGCACCAGTGGCCGCCAAGCCGGGTGATACCGTGCAGCAGGACCCTGTGCCTCGCCGCGAGACCTACTCCGGCCGACAGGACGCCACGGTGCTTGGCGAGACCATCGTTGCTATGGTGCCTTTGGTCCTGACCGCCATTGTGATGGCCGCGTTGGGACGGCGCCCGCCTCCGCGGCAACCGAGGCTTCCGCGCGAGAGGTCGTAGAGATTGCTTGATTCTCATTATCGATAGCCGCGGAGAGCGAGGGTCTCCCTCGTTTGCCGCGATCTGGTTTTCGCAAAGACGGCGTCAAACGCCGCTCGCTTTTCGGACTTAGGGCAGACACAGGAAGCCGCTCACCAGCGCAACCGTCGCGTCGGGGTTTTCCTCCTGATCCAGAGGCCGAACCCGGCACGGTCACCTTCGTCACATTGGTTCCGCCAAATGCATGGCCGTCGCCATCGTCGGGCCGTAGGATCGCCCTCCGCCAACCGCCGGGATCGGCATAGTGAGGCGCGCTCCGGTTACCATTTGGAGCGGTTGACACGCATCCGGTTGGCCGCCGATCCGAACCGCGGCGCCCGATGGTGGCCCTCTTGCCACATGCGCCGATCATGTGTTCTGAATCCTTGCAATGCACGTTTAAGTTGCATAACGTGCTCGTGATGTATTCAGAACCCAAGATGAGAGTATCGTCGGGATGCTAGACGCCACAGAGCTGGTCCCGGCGGCGTTCGAGCCCCTCAGACCTCCCGCAAACAGCCCTGGCTTCATGTTCGCCACGGGCATCGAAAACAGTGCTCCAACGATCGATGGCGGGCGGATTCGGCGGGATCAGCTGGCCGAGTGCGGCCATTATGACCGCTGGCAGGAAGACTTCGCCCTGGTCCGCGAGGTCGGCTGCGGATACCTCCGCTACGGGCCGCAGCTACACCGCACCCTCCTGGGCGACGGCCGCCACGACTGGAGCTTTGCGGACGAGACCTTCGCCGCGCTCCGCCGCCAGGGCACCGTCCCGATCGTGGATCTCTGCCACTTCGGCGTGCCGGATTGGGTCGGCGACTTCCAGAACCCGGATTTTCCGCAGCTGTTCGCCGCCTACGCCGGCGCCTTCGCCCGCCGCTTTCCCTGGGTGCAACTCTACACCCCGGTGAACGAGATGTTCATCACCGCGGTCTTCTCCGCCAAGTACGGCTGGTGGAACGAGCAGGCGAGCGATGACCGGTCCTACGTCACCGCCATCAAGCACATCGTTCGCGCCAACGTGCTGGCGATGCACGCCATCCTCGAGGTTCGGCCTGACGCGCTGTTCATCCAGTCCGAGTCGACCGAGCACTTCCACCCCCAATGCCCGCTGGCGCAGCCCCACGCCGACTTCCGCAACGGCGAGCGCTTCCTCACGCTGGACCTGAATTACGGGTTCCGTGTGGACAGCGGGATGTACGAGTTCCTGCTCGACAATGGGCTGACCCGCGAGGAATACCGCTTCTTCACGTCGCAGAACCTGCGTCGCCACTGCATCATGGGCAATGACTGGTACGCAACCAACGAGCACTTGATCACCGACGACGGCCGTAGCCGCTGGGCCGGCGAAGTGTTCGGCTACGGCGTCGTTACGCGCCTCTACCACGAACGCTACCGCCTCCCGGTCATGCACACGGAAACCAACTGCGACGAAGGTCCGGTTGGCGACGAGGCCGAGCGGTGGCTCTGGAAGCAGTGGGCCGGCGTGATGCGGCTGCGCCAGGACGGCGTGCCGATCCTGGGCTTCACCTGGTACTCCCTGACGGATCAGGTCGATTGGGACGTGGCGCTTCGCCAGCAGCGCGGAAAGGTGAACCCGCGCGGCCTCTACGACCTCGACCGACGGCCGCGTGCGGCGGGCCGTGCCTACGCGCAGCTCATCAGGAACTGGTCGGACGTGCTGTCGCGGCAGGGATCGTGCCTTCACCCCGTACTGGCGTCGCTTCACTGATCGGCCAGGAGGCAATCAGGTCACTTGAATCGGCGCGGGTACTTGGGGCGGCCAGCGTGCGCGTGTTCTGCGGTGGCGGCCTTCTCAGGCCCCCATCACCACGGCCGATACTAGGCCATGAAGTCGTCCGGGGTCGGGGTTGTTCCTTGTAGCGGCACGGATATTTCGCATATGAGCCCCGCCTCATCCCACTTGCGCGATACCTCGCCACCAAGCTGGTCGCGCACGGTCCCATCCAGAATGCGCGAGCCGAAGCCCTGCCGGGAAGGCGTCTCCGCAACCGGCGGCCCGCCCGTTTCCGCCCAACGCAAGCGCAGGGTTCCATGCTGGCCGCCTTCAACCCACCAGGACACCGAGAGCCGGCCGGTTGAAGCCGAAAGAGCTCCGTACTTCACGGCGTTGGTGGCCAGCTCGTGTATGGCCATTCCCATCGGCTGCGCCGCACCGGCCGGCAGCGCTACCGCCGGCCCATCGAGTTCGGCGCGGGGCCCACTCGCCCCAGCGGGTTCGAGAAACATGTTCAATTCGCCCCTCAAAACAGTGCGGAGGTCGGCTCCTCCCCATTGTTCGTCAGACAGCAGCGTCAGAGCGCGCGCCAGCGCGGCTACGCGGCCCTCGACTGCACGAATGTAGGTTGGAAGATCCTCGGCGCTGGTGAGCCGCAGTGTCGCCTGCACAACGGAGAGCGCGTTCTTTGCTCGGTGGTCCACCTCGCGTGCCAGCAGCGCCTGGCGCGCCTCCGCCCGCTTTCGCTCGGTGACATTGAGGAACAAGGCGGCGAAGCGCCGCGGCTCGGTACGAAAGGCATAGACTTCAAACCATCGATCAAGCACGCCAAGTCGGAATTCGAAGTGAACTGGCTTGCCGGTCGCGACGACGCCGGCATACGTCTCCGTCCAGAACGGCTCAATCCCGGGGATGGCCTCACTCGCCAGGCGACCGACAGTGGCCTCCGCGACAACGCCGGTCAGTCGCTCCCAGGCGGCGTTGACTTCGAGGTAGCGAAAGTCCGTGGCGTCTCCACCGGCGTCGTAGACGACCTCACAAAGGGCGAAGCCCTCGTGCATGTTCTCGAACACCGCGCGCCAACGCGCCTCATTGACCCGTAGCGTATCCCGATCGAGATGCTCCTTCGTGACATCGTTGCAGACGACCAGCACGCCCCCTACCCCGCCAGGATGGCTGTCGTCGTCGATCGGGCTGAAGCCGTAGGTCCACCATACGTCCTCGCGCCGGCCGTGGCGGGTCACCGGCACAAGCTCATCCTCGTGCCAGGTGGCACCCTTTCCGGCCATCACGAACTCGATCTGCGGGCCGATGATGTCCCAGATTTCCGCCCAGCACGCAGCCCCGCGCTCGCTGAGCGCTGCAGGGTGGCGCTCCGGCCCCATCGTTCGTGCGTAGGCGTCGTTGTAGAACTGGATGAGCTCGGGGCCCCACCAGATGAACATCGGGTGGTGGGTGTTCAGCACCAGGCGGACTGCAGTGCGCAAGGCCTGCGGCCAACGCTCAGGGGACCCAAGGGGGCTCGTGGTCCAGTCCAGGCCGCGCATCAGCGCTCCCATCTCGCCACCACCGTCGAGGAAACCCTGGGCCGTCTTTGCCGGATTGGTGGCTGTAGATTGCAGGGGTGGTGGTGCTTCGCCGGACTGCCTGGGGTGGTTTGCACGCTCCTCCTGCAGAAGGCGGACGGCGGCGCTTACAACGTCGCTTGGGTCGAGATAGTCGCCGGCTGCTAGCAAGTCGTCGATCGCGTCCCCAATCGCGGGCGTGACCACAATTGTGCGCTGCTTGAATGCCGCCATGGTTCGGCCCCGCGTTCGGCTCGCTGTTGTGTTGGTCAATGGGCGCGGGCTGACCCGCTTTTGCAATGACTGGCTTTGGATTTGCTGCCACTCACCCAAAGTGAAACTTATGCACTTGCAACCTTCCGGTCGAGCCCTGCTGCGCCCACCTTCTGCCGTGTGCGTCGCGAAAGACGGGCTGGGGCTCCATGGCCCGAAACCAGGCATACGGTCGTTCCGGCCGTCTGCACGTGCGTCACGACGACGTGGAATCCGCGCGTGCTTTATCCGCATGCAGGGCAAGAACCGCCACGCCGTGATCGCGTACATACAGGATCCTCTGACGGCAACGGCGCCGGATCGAGGATGCACTCGGTCGTCTGCAGGTCTGGTGACGCATAGCCGCGCGCGACGGCTGCTGTGCCCCATACTTGCTCCTTGTCTACCTACAGCGCCGTTGCTGTTATTATTGCAATAAAGAAATGGCATGTGTCGAGTGTAGTTCCTGTCATCAGTCCGCTTGTACTTAGCTGCTGGAGGTAACGTTCTCGCTGTTCAGCAACTCGACGCATGTAGCGGTCTTTGCAAGAGAGCGGGCCGGCGGGATTCATCCCGCCCGCTCTGAAGGACCTCATGGAACATTCCACCATGGACAATAACCGCCCGGCAGGTGCTGCAAAGCGTCTGAGGAATTCCATCAAGGAGGCCGTCCGAAATCTTGTCGGCGACACCAGGATGCGAGTTGAAGGCGCCGCAGCGACGGGCCGAGAACGAGACCTAAGCGATCAGCTGCTGGGCGCGCGTCGGCGTGTTCGTTTTCCTGTGCCGCAACCTCATCGCCACGTCGCAGGTTCACGACCGCGGCCCAATCCGGTGTGGCTAAACCATGCCGGTCGCCTGCGGCACATCGCAGAGCCAAGCCGCGATGACTGAGGTGTCCAAAGAGTCCTCCGAGACGGACATCCTACTGGGCGAAGAAGTCCTCTCCGTCAGCAAGCGGGCGGTCGAGACCGGGAAGGTTCGCGTCTCAGTAACCACGGAGGCCGTCGAGGAGATCGTCCGCGAAACCCTCCGCACGCGCCGCGCCGAAATCGAGCGGGTACCGCTGGATCAGCGGGTAACGGAGGCTCCGCAGACCCGACAGGAGGGCGACGTCCTCATCATCCCGGTGGTCGAGGAGATCCTCGTCATCGAGCGTCACCTTGTTCTGAAGGAAGAAATCCGCCTTCGATTCGTCGATGGCGAGCAGACCACGGAGCAATCCGTCACACGACGGGTTCAGCACGCCGTGGTCGAACGCGTACCTGCTGCCACCACGGCCCGGCCGGTGGTCCCCCCCACCAACACCAACCAAGATTGATCAGGAGATCAGGATCATGTCCCGCACCATCACCGCCATGTTCGACGACCGGGCCCATGCTGAAGCAGCGGTCCGGCAACTCATCCAGGAGCTACACCTGGACTCCACCCGTGTGCAGATGCACGCGGCTGATGCGACGGTCGAGACCACGCAGGCGGCGACACACGACACCGGTTTCTGGGCCTCGCTGAAGGACCTCTTCGTGCCCGAGGAGGATCGCACGACCTATGTCGAGGGCGTCCGTCGCGGTGCCGTCGTGGTGTCGGCGCAGCTCGAGGACAGAATGCTGGACTACGCCATGGATATCCTGGAGCAGCACGGCGCCGTGGATCTGGATCGCCGCGAGGCCGAGTGGCGCCAGCAAGGCTGGACGGGCGCACAGGCGGGGTCCGCCGGTTCAGCGACGACGACCGCGTCGGCCAATGCGGGCCAGGGCATCGCTGCCGCCGGGACCACGACCGCCACGCCCACGACGACCGACCGCATGACGGCCCATGCCGGCGGCGAGGAGGTGATCCCGATCGCCGAGGAGAGGCTTCGCGTCGGCAAGCGCGACGTGGAGCGCGGCCGGGTTCGGGTGCGTTCCTACGTCGTCGAGACGCCGGTGACCGAGCAGGTGACCCTGCGCGAGGAACATGTGGACGTGCAGCGCCGCACGGCCGATCGCCCGGTGACCAACGCGGATGCGCTCTTCCAGGAGCGCACCATCGAGGCGACGGAGAGCGCAGAGGAGGCCGTGGTCGCCAAGGAGGCGCGCATCACCGGCGAGGTCGTGATCCGCAAGGATGCCACCGAGCGCACCGAGACGGTACAGGACACGGTTCGTCGGACCGAAGTGGACGTCGACAACACGGCGGGCGCGGCGTCGCACGCGACCGAGACCGCCACCCTGTCCGGTGCCACGACCACCAACCCGCCCGGCACAGCCGGAAGCCGCGCCGCGGACGAAACCCACGGCACGAATGTTAGCGGCGCGCATCCTGAGCAGGCCGATGGCACCCCCGGCAACCCTCCCGGCACGATGGCGAGCCGGGCGGTCGACAAGACGCTGGACACCAACATCAGCGGTGCCAATCCCGGCAAGCGCTGAAGAATGATGACGGCGGGGGATGCGCAAGCGACCCCCGCCTCCTCAAACGCCCTATCGAACCATTGGGCCCGGCTGCCTTGTTTTCCGTGAAGTATTCATGCGCGGGATTTCCCGAGCCACCGTCCGCGACAAAGCAAGCGGCCGAACGACGCTGACCCAAGTGCGGCCAACGGCCTTTACAATCGTGCCCGCCATTAGAATCCTAACGGTGACCCCCGGACGCTCCAAGAACCAACGCGAAGCGGCCCAACAAAGGCGTCCCTTATGGACGCCGATCGTGCCTCGAATCTTTCGAAGCAGGCAGGCTGCAGTGCCCAACGGGCATGCCTACGAAATCGTCACCAAACGCGGCAGGTCGGTGTGAAGAAGCGGTACCGGCACATCGTCCGTTTAACGCTCGGCGGCTCCACGCTTGATACCCGCCCACGGGCGATGATCTGGGCAGTGCAGCGCAGCGCAGCAGATAGCCGCCCGAGCTCCATTGAGGGCGCGACGCAGATGCAAGGTCGTGGCGATCGGTAGCAGGAACGACGGTGGCGAGAGACATGGCGCAGCCGGCTTATGGCGCTGGCGGCCCCATAATCGACCCACGCTTTAATCAGGACCGGACCCTCAGGCACTCCAGTCGTCGGCACCTTCGCCATGGTGCGTGTCGCCCGGGCTCAAGGTGGTCGGGCCCCGCGTTTTGAGATGGGTGAAGCTGGCAGCATAGGCCTTCATATCGCCGCGGGACTGAAACTCGACCCGCAGTAGGCGCCGGCCCGCCTCATTTTCCACATCGGCCCCATCTCGATCACCTTGCCGGTCGAGAGCTTCGCGTCCATGCGCTTGAATTCGCAACCTGATCAGAAGACCTTGCTGCACTCCCACGCTCGCGGAGACGGTGAGGCCACTGCGGCCCAGTTCGCGAGTCTTCATGATGAGAGCCCCCTTCGAGACGTTGCGGTGCTCGCGCTCAGCGGTACGAGAGTTGCAGGATCGCCTCGGGCAGGCGCGCGCCCTGCACCTCGATCAGGGCGATGGCCGTCTCGATCTCGCCGAGATCCGGTGCGGAGAGCATGACCTTCGCCGCGCCGATGCGGCGCAGCAGGTCGACGATGCCCTGGTTGGCCTCGCGCGCCTCGTTGGTGAAGCGCGGCGACGACGCACGAAAATCCGTGCTGCCGATCGCGGTTCTGGCGTCTATCCCGCCGGTCAGGAAGCCGGCGCCGAGCG
>JAQGHV010000134.1 GCA_028288785.1 Rhodospirillales bacterium
AGGCGCAGCACGAAGCCAAGCCCCCAGGCGACCGCCACCACCAGAAACCCGATCATCATGGCCGCCGCGTTGCCGCGCCGGTCGCCGCCGCGAAAGCGCAGCCCGCGGAACAGCAGCTCCGCCACCAGCGAGATCACACCCGAGAACACCGCTGCGATGACCAGCAACCGCGCATCCCCGTTGCGAATGTGGGTAAGCTCATGCGCCAGCACGCCACGCAGCTCGGCCTCATCCAGCGCCTGCAGCAGGCCGCGCGTCACGGTCACGGAACCCTTGTTGCGCGACAGGCCGGAAGCGAAGGCGTTGCGCTCGGGCGTCTCGATCACCGCGAGCCGGGGCATGGTGATCCCGCGCGAGATGCACAGCGCCTCCAGCGTGTTCCACAGCAGCGGCTCCTCGGTGCGGGTAACTGGCCTGGCGCCGGTGACCCCATCGATGATCGCCTGGTTCGCGACCCAGGCAATGGCGAACCAGATCAGTGCGCCGATGCAAGCCATGGTGAAGAAATACGGCCACTGCGCCGCCGCCGAGCGCATCGCGTATGCGATCCCGCGCCGGTCGTCGTTGAAGATCAGCGCCAGCCCATAGGCCATCAGCGCGAGCAGCACCGGGAACCCCGCCAGCAGCAGCCCGGACTTCCAGAAATTGTTCCAGATATGTGTCCGAAGGCCGTAGGCGCCCATTACGCGGCCCCGGTCGGCACTGCCGGGGGCAGGCGCCCCCCGAGCATCAGAACTTCACGCTCGGGACGACCTGCACCGCCGCCTTCTCCGCCTCGGGCAGTTCGAAGAAGCCGCGCTCCCTGAACCCGAAGGAGTTGGCGAAGACCACGGCCGGCACGCTCTCCCGCTGGGCGTTGTACTCTGAGACGGCGTTGTTGAAGAACCGGCGCGCGGCCGCGATCTTGTTCTCGAGGTCCGAGAGTTCGTTCTGCAGCCCCAGGAAATTGGCGTTCGCCTTGAGGTCTGGATAGTTCTCGGCGAGCGCGAAGATCTGCCGGAGAGAGGCATTAAGCGCACCCTCGGCGGCGCCGGCTGCCTCGGGACCCTTGGCGCTCACCGCCGCGTTGCGGGCCGCGACCACGGCCTCGAGCGTGCCGCGTTCATGCGCCGCGTAACCCTTCACGACCTCGACGAGGTTCGGCACCAGGTCGTGGCGCTGCTTGAGCTGCACATCGACATCCGACCAGCTCTGGTTAGTGACCTGCCGCAGGGAGACCAGGCGATTGTACGAGAGGATGAGCCACAGGATGAGGGCGGCTATGACGCCCGCGATGATCCATTCCATGCCGGCACCTTGGTGTGTTCGGGCCAGCCTATCGCGCTTGCTCTCCTACAGAAATGCTGAATGCTCTGGGATGAGGCGGAGCACCGCGTCCGGTCGCCACAAGCAGCCACGCCGAAAGCGCGCTGCCGTCCCGGAATGGCGGTTGGGGATCAGGCCGCGCTGACCAGCCGCGCCCGCATCGCCTGCCAACCGACCAGTCCCAGCGCCACCACAAGGGCGGGCAGGAGCATCAGGTTCAGCGCGGCCCAACCGGCTTGGGCATGGATCGCGCCCGAGAGGAACGCCGTGCAGGCCACGGTGCCGAAGACGATGAAGTCATTCGCCGCCTGCGCCCGCACCCGTTCCTCCGGCGCATGGCTCGTCGCGAGCAGCGCCGTAGCACCCACGAACATGAAGTTCCACCCCACCCCGAGCAGCGCCAGCGCCACCCCGAAATGCGCAAAACTCGCCCCCGCGAGGTTCCCCACGACGCACCCCGCCGTCAGCACCGCACCGGTCACGATGATGGTCCGCACGCCGAAGCGCTGGATCAGCCGCCCCGTGACGAAGCCGGGCGCGAACATTGCGAGAGCATGGATCTGGATGACCGTTGCCGAGGCATCGACCCCGAACCCACAGAACATCATCTCGATTGGCGTCGAGGTCATGACCAGGTTCATCGTGCCATAGGCGACCAGCCCGGAACCAGCGGCCGCGATGAAGGCCGGGCGCGCGATGATCTCGGCGATCGGCGTCGTCACCTTCGGGCGCGCCGGTGCGGGCGGCAATTCGGCGAAACTCAACAGCAGCAGGACCAGCGGCGGCAGGCAGGCGATGGTGAGGTATGTGCCGAGGAACAGCACGCCGCCGACCGCATCGCGCGTGTGCTTTACCAGCTCCGGGCCGACCACGGCCGCGATCACGCCGCCTGCCATCACCAGGGAGATCGCCCGCGCACGGTATTCCGGCCGCGCCACCTCGGCAGCGGCGAAGCGGTAATGCTGGGCGATGCCGAAGCCGAGCCCGGCAGGCACCGCGCCGAGGCAATAGAGGAAGAAATCCGCCTTCCAGACGCCCGCCGCGAAGACCAGCGATCCCACAATGGAACAACACGCGCCGACCACGAACCCAAAGCGCCGGCCGAGCCGCGCGAACAGCATGCTGGCCGGGATGGATGCCGCCATAACCGCCGTCATCTGCACCGCCATCGGCAGGGTGGCGAGCGCCTTGTCCTCGGCCAGCGTGTAGCCGATCAGCGCACCCATCGCGACCTGGCCCACCATGGTCGCGTTCATCAGCGCCTGGCAGCAGAACAGCAGCCAGACGGTCACCTTCGAATCCTGCGGCATGCCTTAGAAGTGGCTCCATCCCCCGGCCGGAAGGTCTATAGCCGCCCCCGACGCATCGACCAGGGTAACCCCCTCGCCGGCGTCCACAACCCGGCCGATGCGCGTGACGGGCATGCCGAGGGCAATCACCGCGGCATCGTCCGGCGCGGTGAACAGCAGTTCATAATCATCGCCGCCATGGAATGGGAGCAAGGCATTCTCCCCAACCGCCGCCGCGCGCGTGATTGGGGCCAGGGGAACCAGCGCCGCCTCGATGACGCCGCCGACCCCGGACTCGCGGCAGATATGCGCGAAATCCTGCATCAGGCCATCAGACACATCCATCGCCGCATGGGCCACGCCGACCAGTGCCTGGCCGAGGGCGACACGTGGCTGGGGCAGCCGGTAGCGTCCGGCGAGGAACCCGTCCGCATCCGCGACCGGCCCTCGGATCGCACGCAGGCCGAAGGCGCCGTCGCCGATCGTCCCGCTCACCCAGACGCCGTCGCCGGGGCGCGCGGCACTGCGCCGCAAGGCCTTCCCCACCGCCACATGGCCGATGATGGTGAGCGACAGCGTCATCGGGCCGGGCGTCGAGACTGTGTCGCCCCCCAGAAGCCCCACGCCGAACAAGGCCTGGTCCAGCGCCAGCCCCTCGGCGAACCGCGCGACCCAAGCATCGTCGATCCCCTTGGGGAAGGCCGTCGTCATGAGGTAGCCGAGCGGCGTGGCCCCCATCGCTGCAAGGTCAGACAGGTTCACCCGCAGCAGCTTGCGGCCGAGCGTCTCCGGCGGGTCGTCGGGCATGAAATGTACACCAGCGACCATGGCATCGGAGGCGACCACCAGCTCCCGCCCCGGGGGCGGCATGAAGACGGCGGCGTCGTCGCGGAGGTCGAGCGCGCCGGGGCCGGCGAGCGGGCGGAAATGGCGGTAGATCAGGGAGAATTCGGCGGGTACGACGCCCCCCGATTTTATTTTCGTCATCTTGCGCCGGCCGTCATGGCCCAGGCTCAGGCCCGGGTGAATTCATCGGGGCGGAGCGCATGGGCCAGCGCATCGAGAACGCCATTGGCGAAGCGCGCCCCCTGCTCGTCCATGAAGCCGCGCGCGACATCCATGTACTCGTTGATGACGACGCGCGCCGGAGGCTCCTTGGGCGTCAGCATCTCCGCGGCCGCAGCGCGCAGCAGGGCGCGCAGCACCGGGTCGAGCCGCTCCAGCGTCCATTCCTTGGCCAGGCGCTCGCGGATCAGAGCGTCCACGTGCGCGCCATCGGCGGCGGCGGCACGCACGATCGCGGCAAACAGGGGAATTGTCGCCTCGGGGACGCGGCCATCCTCATAGCCGCGATCCTCCAGCGGGCCGATGCGGTGGCGGATGAACTGGTCCATCACCGTCTCGGCGCTCTCGTTATTCTGCTCGGACTGGAACAAGGCCTGGACCGCGGCGACGCGGGCGCCCGTACGTGGGCGGCTCACTGGAGCCCCCAAAGCCGCGCGAGGCCGATCTGCCCGACGACGGCGGCGGCGCACTCAATGCCCTTGTTGTGGTGGTCGTCGGCCGAACGCGCTTCGGCCTGGGCGAGCGTATCCACCGTCAGCAGCCCGAACCCGATCGGCGCACCGGTCTCGGTCGCGATGTCCATGATCCCCTTGCACACCGCCTGGCAGATGAAGTCGTAATGGTCCGTCTCGCCCTTCACGACGCAGCCGAGCACCAGGAAGCCATCCCATTGCGGCCCGTCCTCGACACCTTGCGCCTCCAGCGCGAGGCGCAGCGCGGCGGGCAGTTCGAAGGCGCCGGCGACTTCCGCCACTTCGACATCGGCGGTGAGCGCGGCCAAGGCGCGTTCGGCGCCGCGCCGCATGCCCTCGACCACGCCGCGGTAATAGGGCGCCTGGATCACGAGAATGCGCGGCGGCGCGCCGGTCAGCGTCAGCGCCTTCACCTCGGGTTCACCGGTAGCCCTCATCGCACGTCCCCCACCGGGATCGGTCGCGTCTCGATCACGCTCAACCCGTAGCCCTCCAGCGCGATCAGCGGGCGCGGATGGTTGGACAGGCGGATGATGTCACTGATGCCAAGATCGGCCAGGATCTGCGCGCCGATGCCGTGGTCGCGGATCGTCGTCTGCACCAGCTTGCGTTCGCGTCGCGCGCGCACCTGCTCGGACAAATGCGTCAGCTTCCATTCACGCAGGATCACCACCGCGCCGCGCCCGGCGGCGTCAATCATCCGCATGGCGCCGTGCAGTTCGGCGACGCCACGCCCCGAAACCTGGTCGTTCAGCAGGCCGGCCGCGTGCATGCGCACCAGCACCGGGCCAGGTGCGGTGAGGTCGCCCTTCACGAGCGCGATATGCTCGCCCTCCTCCACCGAGGAGGCATAGACGATCACCTGCCATTCGCCGCCGATCGCCTGCTCGATCACCCCTTCCTCGACCCGGCGCACCAGCCGTTCGGTCCGGCGGCGATGCGCGATCAAGTCCGCAATGGTGCCGAGCTTCAAGCCATGGTGCTGCGCGAAGGCGACGAGGTCCGGCATGCGCGCCATGGTGCCGTCATCATTCATGATCTCGCAGATCACACCCGACGGATTCAGCCCGGCGAGCCGCGCGAAATCGACCGCCGCCTCGGTATGGCCGGCGCGCACGAGAGTGCCGCCCTCGCGCGCCACCAACGGGAAGACGTGGCCGGGGGTGACGATATGCTCGGCGCCAAGATCGGGGTTGATCGCGACCGCCACCGTCCGCGCGCGATCCGCCGCGCTGATGCCGGTGGTGACGCCGTCGCGCGCCTCGATGCTCACGGTGAAGGCGGTGGAGTGCCGCGTGCCGTTCGCCTGCGCCATGAGCGGCAGGTTGAGCTGCTCCACCCGCGCCTTGGGCATCGCGAGGCAGATCAGGCCGCGCGCGTGCTTGGCCATGAAATTGATGGCGTCCGGGGTCGCGAACTGCGCTGGGATGACCAGGTCGCCCTCATTCTCGCGATCCTCGTCATCGACGAGGATGAACATCTTCCCCGCGCGCGCTTCCTCGAGCAGCTCATGCGTGGGCGTGATGAAGTCGGCCAAGCTCGCCCGCGTGGTCTCGATGGTGGAATTCACGCTTCCGTCTCCCGCAGCCGCGCCACGTAGCGCGCGAGCATGTCGATTTCGATGTTGACCTGGCTGCCCGGCCGCAGCGTGCCGATGGTCGTCGAGGCCGCCGTATGCGGGATGATATTCACCCCGAATTCCCGACCGTCAATTTCATTCACCGTCAGCGACACGCCCTCGATGGCGATGGAGCCCTTGCCGGCGACCAGTCGTTCCAGCCCGGCGGGCAGCCGGAAGCGCCAGCGGACGGAGGCATTCTCCGCCACCGCCGAGACCACTTCCGCGACGCCATCGACATGGCCCGAGACGATATGGCCGCCGAACTCGTCGCCCAGGCGCAGCGACCGTTCGAGGTTGACCCGCGTGCCCGGCACCCAGGCGCCGATCGTGGTCTTGGACAGCGTCTCCGCGGAGGCATCGATCGCGAACTCATCCGCGCCGACGCGCACCGCCGTGAAGCACACCCCCGAACACGCGATCGAGGCGCCGAGGGCGACCGGCTGCGGCTCGGCCAGGAACTCCGGCGAGGCGCCGATGACGACCCGCATGTCGTGCCCGTCGCCGATCGGCTGAACCTCGCGCACCGTACCGAGTGCGGTGATGATCCCGGTGAACATCGTCTAACCTTCCACGCTCTCGTATTCGGACAGCATATCGGCCCCCAGCGCCCGATGCGCCACCCGCAAAAACCGCGGCATTTCCGAAAGCCTGGAAAGCGGCAGCGGATAGGCGGCGGGCATGCCGTCCCCGCCCATCACGCCGGGGGCGTGGAACCAGGCGAGCCGGTCCACCAGGCGCTCCCTTACCAGGGCGGCCGCGATGCCGGCGCCGCCCTCGGCCAGCACCCGCGTGACGCCGCGCCTGGCCAATGCGCGGAGCAGCTCGCGCAGCAGCAACCCACCTTCCCCGCGCGCCACGGTCATCACATCGACCCCGGCTTCCTGGAAGGGGGCGAGCGCGGCCGGCGGGTGGCCGGGCACCGTCACCAGCCAAGTGGGGATGTCGCGCGCCGTCGCGACCAGCCGGGACGTGATCGGCATCCGCAGCCGCGCATCGGCCACCACGCGCAGATCTGCGACCGGCTTGGTCCCCGCGAGCCGCGTCGTCAGGTCCGGGTCGTCCGAGAGCACCGTTCCCGAGCCGACCAGCACTGCGTCATGCGCGGCGCGCATCCGGTGCACGGCGCGGCGCGCCTCCGGGCCGGTGATCCAGCGGCTTTCGCCTGAAGCAGTGGCAATACGGCCGTCGAGCGTGGTCGCGAGCTTCAGCGTTACCATCGGCAGGCCGAGCCGCACGCGTTTCACGAAGCCCAGGTTGAGCGCCTGCGCCTCGGCCCCGCAGAGCCCTTCCTCGACGGTAATCCCGGCCTCCCGGAGCCGGGCGAAGCCGCGGCCGTCGACGCGGGCATCCGGGTCGCGCATGGCGCAGACCACGCGGGCGACCCCGGCGGCGACCAGCGCGTCGCAGCAGGGCGGCGTGCGGCCGAAATGCGAACACGGCTCCAGCGTGACATAGGCGGTGGCACCGCGCGCGAGGTCGCCGGCGCGGCGCAGCGCCTCGGTCTCCGCATGGGGCCGGCCACCGGGCTGGGTCCAGCCGCGCCCGACGACACGGCCGTCGCGCACGATGACGCAGCCGACCGCCGGGTTGGGCCAGGTATTGCCGAGGCCCCGGCGCGCGAGCGCCAGTGCGGCCCGCATGTGGAGAACATCTTTTAATAGCATCGTATCGCCTTGAGCGTCGCGCGCGCCCGGCGTGCTTGGCTTGCCGGACGATCGCCCGCGCCCCTTCGGCTTGCGGCGCTGCGTGCCGTCTTGTGGTCCTCAAGCGCCACGGACACGCTCCGCGCACTTGGCTCGCCAGATGACCGACCTGCGACGTTGCGCGTGGTTGCTACCCTCAAGCGCGGGGCGCGCACGCCGCGGGTTCTTGATTCCGTAGGACCGGCAGCACCGGGGCCGCCTGACGGAAAGTCGGCACATGAATCGGCGAGGTCCATCACCGAAAGATCCTCCTCAGCCGAGCGATGTCCAGCAAGGACATCAGCGCCGATGCGACATAGGTCAGCGCCGCCGCGCGCAGCACCGACCGCGCCCCGCTGATATCCTCGGGCGCGATGTAGCCGCCGTTCTCAAGTGCCGGCAGCGCGCGCCGCCAGCTGGCATCGAGTTCCACCGGCAACGTCACCAGATGCACCACAACGGACAGCGCCATCATCCCCACCAGCAACACGCCCTGCCCAAGCAGGATGACCGGCGCGCGAAGGGTGATCGCCACCAGGCCGCTCACCAAAAACACAACATCCGCTGCCCGCTGCAACGGGATCAGCACTCGCATCAGCCGCATCCGCAGGCCGAACATCCGCATCCCGTCGCGGTGCTGCACGGCGTGCCCGACTTCGTGCGCCGCCACCGCGACCGCGGTCACCGACCGGCCATTGAAATGCGTCTCGCCTAACCGCACCACGCGGTCCACCGGATCATAGTGGTCGCCATGATCCGTGAGCTCGACCGGCACCTGGTGCAGTCCGGCTTCATCCAGCAAATGCCGCGCCAGCTCACCGCCGGTGCCGGGGAAATCCGGGCGGTCGCCGCCGTGGCGCGCCATGGTCCAGCGCACGTACAGCATGGGACCGAACACCAGCAGCAGGATCGCCACCGCCAGCGCGACATAGGGCACCGCTCAGCCCTCAGGCCTTGCCCGGCTTGCCGAGCTCGCCGAGAAAACTCTGGAAATCCTTGGCCTCGTTGAAATTGCGATAGACGCTGGCGAACCGCACATAGGCCACCTGGTCCACGCCGCGCAGCGTCTCCATCACGATCTCGCCGATCTGGCGCGTCGTCACCTCAGCCTCCATCTCGGTCTCGAGCCGCCGCTGGATACCCGTCACCAGCCGCTCGATCCGGTCCTCCTCGACCGGGCGCTTGCGCAGCGCGACGCGGATGGAGCGCGCCAGCTTCTCGCGGTCGAACGGCACCCGGCGGCCATCGGTCTTGATGACGGTGATGTCGCGGAGCTGCACGCGCTCGAATGTGGTGAAGCGGCTGCTGCATGCGACGCAGTAGCGGCGGCGGCGGATCGCGGCACTGTCTTCGGCCGGGCGGCTATCCTTCACCTGCGTGTCTTCGACGCCGCAGAACGGGCATTTCATGAGCGAAGCAGGCCGGGGAAACGAATTTCCCCGGACCCCTTTCTTTTATTTTTGGCTATGGGTGCTGGGGCCATCAGGCGGAGTAGATCGGGAAGCGGGAGCATAGGGCCAACACGCGGGCCCGCACGCTGTCTTCGACGGCGGTGTTTCCGGCGGCGTCATTGGCGCGGGACAATCCGTCCAGCACTTCGCCGATCAGCGCGCCGACTTCGCGGAACTCCGCGTCGCCGAAGCCGCGCGTGGTCGCCGCCGGGGAGCCCAGGCGCACGCCCGACGTCACCATCGGCTTCTCCGGGTCGAATGGGATCGCGTTCTTGTTGCAGGTGAGATGGGCGCGGTTCAGCGCCGCCTCGCCCGCCTTGCCGGTCACCCGCTTCGGGCGGAGATCGACCAGCATCAAATGGTTGTCGGTCCCACCCGTGACGATATCCAGCCCCTGCTCCTGCAAGGACGTCGCCAGCGCCTGGGCATTCTTCACGACCTGCCGCGCATAGGCCGAAAACTCCGGCTTAAGCGCCTCCCCGAAGGCCACCGCCTTCGCCGCGATCACATGCATCAGTGGCCCGCCCTGCAAGCCCGGGAACACCGCCGAGTTGAACTTCTTGGCCAGCGCCTCGTCATTGGTGAGGATCATGCCACCGCGCGGCCCGCGCAACGTCTTGTGCGTGGTCGTGGTGGTGACATGCGCATGCGGCAGCGGCGAGGGGTGCGCTCCACCAGCGACCAGGCCCGCGAAATGCGCCATATCCACCATGAAGTAGGCACCGACCTCGTCGGCGATCTCGCGGAAGCGGGCGAAGTCCCACACCCGCGAATAGGCGGAGCCGCCGGCAATGATCAGCTTTGGCCGACTCTCCCGCGCGATGCGGGCGACCTCCTCCATGTCGATGACGCTGTCCTCGCGCCTGACAGTATAGGGCACCGGCTTGAACCACTTGCCCGACTGGTTGGCGGGCGAGCCATGCGTCAGGTGTCCGCCGGCCGCGAGGTCCAAGCCCATGAAGCTGTCGCCGGGCTGGAGCAGCGCCAGGAACACCGCCTGGTTCGCCTGCGCTCCCGAATGCGGCTGCACGTTCGCAAAACCACAGCCGAACAGCTGGCAGGCGCGCTCGATCGCCAGGTTCTCGGCGATATCTACCGCCTCGCAGCCGCCATAGTAGCGCCGGCCGGGGTAGCCCTCCGCGTATTTGTTGGTCAGCACCGTGCCCTGCGCTTCCAGCACGGCGCGGCTCACGATGTTCTCGGACGCGATCAGCTCGACGCCATCCTGCTGGCGCGCGAGCTCCTGGCTCACCGCCGCGAAGACCGCCGGATCGGTCTCGGACAGCGAAGCCTGAAAGAAGCGCGCATGGGTTAGGGCGGGGGTCTGCTCGTTCATGGTGTCTCGGTCCAATCAGGGCTCAGCTTGACGACGCGGTGGGAATGTCGGCCCCCGAGATAGGGCGTGGCGAGGAATACCCGCACCGCCTCAAGCGCCACCTCGGTGCCGATCATGCGCGCGCCGAGGGCGATGACATTGGCATCGTTGTGCTCGCGCGCCAGCCGCGCGCCGGTCACGTCATGCACCAGGGCGCAGCGGATCGCCGGGTTGCGGTTGGCTGCGATCGAGATGCCGATGCCAGACCCGCAGACCAGCACGCCGAGGCGCGCCCGGCCGGAGGCGACGGCTTCGGCCACCGCCACGCCGAAATCGGGATAGTCGACGCTGTCTGGCCCGTTGGTGCCGAGGTCGACGAACGGCACGTCAAGCGCGTCGCGGAGCATGTCCTTGAGTGCCACGCCGGCATGGTCCGCGCCGAGCGCGATCGGGAGAATCGTTTCCATGCCTTAGTGTTTATCACGTCGCCGCGTGTCGCGACAAAGCCTGCTTCGGCGGGTCTGCGTCTCAAGGAGCGGGAGGCAGGCTCGCGATGAAGGCCGGCACCATGGCGCGCACCGTCTCTCGTGCCGCCGCGTTCGGGCCGATCGTGGCCATCCCGCCGCCGCGCCCGGTGCTCGCGAGGCCGCTCAACTCCCGAACTTGGCCGGAGGGAGCATCGAAGCCGTGATTGGCGTCGGGGAAGACCTCCGCCCGCACCCGCGCGGTGTCGCGGCCCGCGAGCGCCACGCAGATGCGCGCCGGCGTCCAGTCATCGGAGGCGCCCAGCAGCATCAGGACCGGCACGTTGGCTCCCAGTCGCCGGTCTGTAGGATGCGGTAGCAGCCCGGATAGAAGCCGGTTACTCCGCGGATCAGGCCGGCTGGCGCACCAGATGCCGCCGCCACCGCGGTCGAGCCACCATGCGACCAGCCGAGCAGCATGACCCCACCAGGCGTGGCCCAGGGCTGCGCCGCCGCCCAGGCCGCCGCGGCATGGGCATCGGCGCGGCGGATAGTCTCGGCCTCGATCCCGACGCTGCCGCCTTCACAGGCCTCGCGCCGGCCGCGGCTGCCAAAACTGTCCACGAACAGGACGGGGTGGCCGAGCGCGTGCAGCCGGTCGGACCAGTCGCGCTCCCGCGCCGGCAGGCGGATGCCGCGATCGGGGCCGCCGATGCCGCCACAGCCGTGGAACGCCAGCACGGGGATGCC
>JAQGHV010000121.1 GCA_028288785.1 Rhodospirillales bacterium
TCCTCGAGAATGCGCGGATAGAGGAAGAAGGTGGGACCAAGGTCGAAGCGATAGCCCTCCGGCGTGGTCAGAACCCGCGTGCGGCCGCCGACGACGGCGTCTTTCTCATAGAGCGTGACCTGAGCGCCGGCAGCGGCGAGCTGCATCGCGGCGGCGAGGCCACCAGGCCCGGCACCGATCACGGCGATGCGTGAACGAGAGCGAGTGATCGCGGGCGCTTGGATGTTCATCCGGGAGGGTGGTTCCTCATCAAGTCACCGGAGATACGGTGCCGAGGGGGAAGCGCAAGCTTTGTACTGGACACGTTTGGGAGGAAGGCTGGGGAAAGGAATTTCCCCAGACCCCATTCTTTTGTTTTTGGGCCTTGGTGCCGAGCTTCCGCAGGTGTGAGCCAATTTGCAAAAATAAAAGAAGGGGGCTTGGGGGAATTCATTCCCCCGACCTGCTTAAAACCGCACGGATTTCACTAAAGCGCGCAAGGGCGCGCGGCAGCATCCGCAAGCGAAAGAAGCACTCCGTTTCCTCGTAGCGTTCATCCAGTGCCACCGCCCGGGCCAGCAACCAGGCGCCCAAGACCCAGCCCGCCGCGTCGACATACGCAAAGGCCACCGACTGCGCCGCCTCCGGATCGGCGGCCACGATGAGTGCGGTGGCGCCCTCGAAATCGTCCAGGGTGGTGGCGAGGGCGGGCGCGGCGTCGCGGGCTTCGGCGATGAGGGTGCGCATGGCGGCGCCCTGGTCGCGGCCGAGTTTGCGGGCGACGAGGTCGATAGCCTGGATGCCGTTGGTGCCCTCGTAGATCGGTGCGATGCGGGCGTCGCGGAGAACCTGGGCGGCGCCAGCGTCTTCGCAGTAGCCCATGCCGCCATGGACCTGCACGCCGGTGGAGGCGTTTTCCACGCCCCGCTCGGTGCACCAAGCCTTGGCGATCGGGGTGAGGAGGGCGAGGCGGAGTTCCGCCTCGGGGTCGCCGGTGCGGCGGAAGCGGTCTCCGGCGGCGGCGGTTTCCAGCGCGATCAGGCGGGCGGCGAGGGTCGAGGCGCGCATTTCCATCAGCATGCGGGCGACGTCGGGATGCGCCTCGATCTTGCGGCCGCCCTGCTCGCGCTCGGCGGCGTATGCCTCGGCGAGTTCCAGGGCGCGGGCGCCGTGGGCGACGCCCTGCACGGCGATGGCGAGCCGGGCGTTGTTCATCATGGCGAACATCGCGTTGAGGCCGCGGTGGGGCGTGCCGACCAGCTCGGCCTCGGCGCCTTCGAACAGCATGATGCAGGTCGGCGAGGCGTGGATGCCCATCTTGTGCTCAATGCCGCCGCAGCGGAGCGCGTTGCGGGTGCCGTCGGTTCGCATCTTCGTGGCGACGAACAGGGAGATGCCGCGTGATCCCGGCGGGGCGTCGGGCAGGCGCGCGAGCACCAGGTAGACGATATTGCCGGTGCAGTCGTGGTCGCCCCAGGTGATGTAGATCTTCTGGCCGTGCAGCGCGTAGCGGCCATCGCCGAGGGGCTCCGCCCGGGTCCGCAGGGTGCCGAGGTCGGAGCCCGATTGCGGCTCGGTCAGGCACATGGCGCCGGTCCATTCGCCGCTGACCATGTGCGGCAGCAGGCGCGCCTTCTGCTCGGCGGAGGCGTAGTGGTCCAGGCACTCGATGGCGCCGGCCGTGAGTAGCGGGCCTAGCGCGAAGGACGTGTCGGCGGCCAACGCGAACTCCATCATGGCGACCCAGAGGCTCCCGGGCAGGGCTTGGCCGCCAAATTCCTCGGGCGCGGAGAGGCCCTGCCAGCCGCCCTCCATCCACTGCTTGTACAAAGGCGGATAGGTGCGAGGGGTGGTGACGGTGCCGTTGGCGTAGCGCGCGCCTTCGCGGTCCGCAGTCTGGGCGCCGGGCAGGATGGCTTCGCGGCAGAAGCGCGCGGCCTCGTTCACGACCTGGGCGACGTCATCGGCGGAGAGGCCCGCGGCTGATGTATCGCCCATGCGGGTGAGGCCGAAAATCACGTCTTCCGCGGCGGTGGTGCGCACTGCGTTTGCTCCCGATCCAGGCGAAGGTCGCGCCTTCGCTCGTTTATTCAACTGCCGATGTGCGGCTGGCAATCAGTTGTCACGCCGCTTCAAGCCGTTGATTCGCGCCGCACTCCCGACCTTCGCGCAGTCGGCCGCCCCGTCCGCAACCTGACCCCAATCGTCGAGCCACTGATCGGCCCGTTCCGACCTTCGCGCAACGCGCGCCACAATCGCAACTGCCATCCCGGCCCTCCCCAAGATGAGGTCGCCGCGAGCTCCGGGTAGCAGGCTCCGTCGGCCCTTCGCCTACTGCTTCCAGACCAGCATTTCGGCGGGCGCTCAGGCCGTATGCCGCGTGCGTTCGCCGAACATGCCCTCCGGCGCGGCCGTGTCACCGGCGGCCCAGCCGGGGAGCGCCCGTGCCAGCGCCGCATCGCCGGAAGCCGCCGCCAGTGCCAGGCCGAGCAATGGGCCGAACTTGAAGCCGTGGCCGGAGAAGCCGCTCATGATGAAGGTGCGGGGCCCGACCGGCTCCAGGATGAAGCGTTCGCCCTCGCTGACATCATAGTAGCAGGCACGCGCCGACAGCACGCGGTAGCGCCCGATATCCTTGATGCGGTGGCGCGCGAGATCAAGGATTTCCTGAGCCTCGATAGCACTCGCCTGGCGGTCATCCTCGGCATCGCCGGTGTTGCTGAAGCGATGGTCGCCGATCTTGAGCGGCGTGCCGGCGACCGGCGGCACCGCGTAGAAGCCGCTCGCCTCGGAAAGGTCGAGCAGCATCGGCGCCGATTCCCAGGCCTGGCGATGCTCCTCGGGGGGATCAAGATAGACCAGGATCTGGCGCGACGCCGTGACCCGTTGCGCGATGCCCGGAAGCAGGCGCGGCGCCCAGGGCCCGGCGGCCACGACCAGCAGATCCGCCTGCAGGCTGGTGCCATCGTCGAGTTCCAGGCGCGCCTGCGCCGCATCGACCCGCGCCGCCCGCGCGGTCACGAAGCGCACGCCCTCACGCAGCAGATGGCGGTGCAGCGCAACCAGGATGCACTCGGCCAACAGCACGCCGCCCGGCTGCATCAGGAAGGCGCGCGCGATGCCGGCGCCCGACAGCATCGGAAAGCGCGCTGCGACATCGGCTGGGTTGAGTAGCTGAAGAGGGCGGTTGTCGCCCTCAAGCGCGGCGCGGCTGTCGGATAGCCAGCCGCCATCGGCATCGCCCAGGGCGAGCACGCCGGTCGGCACGAACAGCGTCTCGCCAAGGTCGCGCCACAGCGCGTCCCAGGCATCGAAGGCGTGGTCGACCATGCGCATGTAGCCGGCCTGCGCCCCATAGGCGTGGCGGATCAGCCGGTGATGGTCGGTGGATGCACCTCGTGGATTGGGGAAGCCATCCTGGTCGACGACCGTGACCCCGTGCCCGGCACGATGCAGGGCCCATGCGGCCGACAGGCCCATGATGCCACCACCCAGCACCAGCGCACGCTTTTTGGGCTCACTCATGGCGGGATCATGCGGCCGGCCAGCCGGCTTGTGAACCGGCCTTCAGGGCAGTTGCGCGAGGCGCAGCCAGGCGCAGCGGGACGCCCCCGGCGCCAGCGGCCGTAGTGGGCCGAGCGGTGCAAGCGCGGGGCAGTTCGGAGCGTTCGGGATATGGCTCACGGGTTCCAGGCAGATCGCCGGGGCGTGCGGCGGGACATAGAGCTGGAGGTTGCGCGCCCAGGCGCCGCCCGCGCGCATCTCCAGCCGCAGCGCGGCATCCTCGAGTAAAAAGCGCCCATCCCAGCCAGTAAAATGCGCATCGGTTCCGATCAGAGAGGCGACATCCACATGCGCGCATCCTGGCGAAGCGACGGCGCCGACGGGCAACAGCTTGGCATCGGAAATCAGCCGGCTCTCGGCCACGAAGCTGACCCGCTGCCCCTCCCGCCGCGCGAACCAGGGGTGCCAGCCGAGCCCCACGGGCGCCTCTTCAGCACCGACATTTGTAACGATGGCCGCAAGCCGCAGCCCATCGGCGGCGAGGCGCACGGTGAGCCCGACACGGTAGGCATAGGGCGGCACCATCACGGTCTGCACCAGCCGCACCTGGGTCTCGGATGCGCCAACCACCTGCCAGGGACGGTCGCGCGAGAGGCCATGGATCGCCGTGTTTTCGCCGGCTTTGTTCACCGGCAGCTGCCAGCC
>JAQGHV010000135.1 GCA_028288785.1 Rhodospirillales bacterium
GTCGGCGGGAGCTGTGCCGCCTCATCCGGATGAATGGCGTGGCGGGCGTCGCTTTTGCGCTCGGCAGGCCTACGGTCGCGTGTGAAACTGCTTCCATCGGGCATCGTGAGTTCCCCGTTCGTTCACGTCAGACCTTGCCAATCCGGCGCCCTTGCGTCAAGAACAATAACGGAACACGCTGTAGGTGCCGTTGACCCCCGAACTCCCCCGGCTGAGCGTGGTCATCCCGACGCTGGAAGCGGCCTTAGTGCTCGGAGGTACGCTTGGTGTTTTGGCCGGGCATGTCGGCGAGATCATCGTGGCGGATGCCGGCAGCGCCGATGAAACGCAGGCTGTCGCAGCGGCTCACGGCGCGCGGGTGGTCGTCGCGCCACGTGGGCGAGGCGCGCAGATCGCCGCGGGCATCGCTGCGGCGCGGGGCGACTGGCTGCTGATCCTGCACGCCGATACGCATCTCCAGCCGGGCTGGTGCGAGGCAGTGGCGCAAGCAATGCAAGTCCCCGGCAAGGCTGCGTATTTCCGCTTCGCGCTGGACGCCCCCTCGCCCCCGGCGCGGCGCCTCGAACGGGCCGTCGCGCTGCGCTGCCGCTGGTTCGGGCTGCCCTATGGCGACCAGGGCATGCTGATTTCGCGCGCGTTGCTGGACGCGGTCGGCGGCGTCAGGCCGATGCCGCTGATGGAGGATGTCGACCTGGTGCTGCGCCTCGGCAAGCGGCGACTGACGGAAATGCCCGTCGCGGCGGTCACCTCGGCAGAGCGTTGGCGGCGCGGCGGCTGGCTGCGCACCTCCGCCCGCAATGTGATGTGCCTGTTTTTATGGTTCGGCGGCGCCTCGCCCGAGAGCATCCGCCGCATCTACGCGCGCCGGTGACGGCGCGCAGGCTCAGTCCGCCGTCAGATGTTCCTGCAGGCGCGGCATCAGTTCGACCAGGTTGCAGGGCCGGAACCGATTATCGAGCTGGTGTACCAGAATGTCGTCCCAAGCGTCCTTGCAGGCACCGGTGCTGCCCGGCAACGCGAACATGTAGGTGCCCCCCGACACGCCGCCGATCGCCCGCGACTGGATCGTCGAGGTGCCGATC
This sequence comes from Rhodospirillales bacterium, assembly GCA_028288785.1. Classification (GTDB taxonomy): domain Bacteria; phylum Pseudomonadota; class Alphaproteobacteria; order Acetobacterales; family Acetobacteraceae; genus Plastoroseomonas. The sequence goes on from JAQGHV010000135.1 coordinate 1,083, forward strand.
TTGGCGTAGCTCAGCATCCGGAACAGTTCGCCGAAGCCGGTGATTTCCTTCTCGAGCACGCGCGCGAACGCTTCCGGCGTCACGTCGCGCCCGGTGATGCCGGTGCCGCCCGTGGTGATGACGCAGTCGATCGCGGGATCGGCGATCCAGCCGCGCAGCACGCCCTCGATGATCGTGGCATCGTCCTTCACGATGCGCCGGTCCGCGAGGCGGTGGCCGGCCGCCTCGATCCGCCCGACGAGCGTGTCACCGGACCGGTCCGAGGCGAGGTCGCGCGTATCGCTCACCGTCAGGACGGCGATGGCGACAGGCAGGAAGCGGCGGGTCTCGTCGAGCGGCATGATCAGGTCCGTTGAAGCTCAGCGCCGCGCTTCGCTACGCCGCAGCATGGCCAGGATGTCCTGGGTCGATGCGAAGCGCGGAAAGGTGCCGGCGGCGAGCGCATCGAGGCTCGGCGTTGGGAAGCTGAGGCGGGCGGCGTAGGCCCAGGAGAACACGAGCACGCGCTGCACATACTCGCGGGTCTCATCGAAGGGAATGCTCTCGATGTAGAGGAAGGGGTCGTCGCGATGCCCGGTCGGCGGCTGCCAGCGCATGACGTTGCCCGGCCCGGCATTGTAGGCCGCGAGGATGCGGATGAGGTCGCCCTCCATCCCCGCCTGCCGCGCCAGGATCAGCAGATAGCGCTGGCCCAGCTCCAGCGAAAGGCCGGGCTCATGCAGCCGGGCGATGGCATCGCCGGCCAGCGTCGGATCATTCGCCACGAAGCTCGCGGTATCCGGCATCAGCTGCATCAGCCCGCGCGCGCCGGCGGTCGAGATGGCATCCACCTGGAAATTCGATTCCTGACGGGTCAGCGCATAGAGAAGTGCCGGATCGACGCGGAACCCCCCCGCGGGGGCGAGGCGCGGCATCGGCACCCGGGCGGCGAGACTGCCGGCGCGGGCGTCGGCGCCGGGCAGCCGGGCAGCCAGCTGGCCGGTGAGATGCGTCATCCCCGCATGGGCCGAGACGGCATGCAGGGCGCGCAGGAAGCTCGGGTTCTGCTCGGCGCGTGGCCATAGCCGGCGCAGCTCGGCCTCGGCCCGCTCGCGCTGGCCGACCTGGAGGAGGGCAAGCGCCCGCCAGCCGCCCGCGACTGCCGCGATCTGGCTCGCATCGTCGCGCCCGGCGGTGCCGCGGCCATCATTGAAGCCGGCGTCGAGCCCCAGCGCGCGGCGGGCGACCTGCCCATAGAAGCTGCCGGGGACATTGGCCGCCTGGAGCATCCAGGGCACGTACTGGTCGGGGCGGCGGGTGCGTACGGCGGCGCGCGCGGTCCAGTAGGCGGCTGCACCCCTTTGCGCCGGCGAGGCTTCCTCGGCGCGCGCGGCGGCCTCGAAGAAGGGCAGCGCCGCTTCCATCCGCCCGAGCGCCCAGGCGGCAAGGCCGGCGACGTAGGCGGCTTGGCCGGTCGGCTCGCCCGCAATGGCGGCAGCCGACGCGACGTCGAAGGCATCCGCATCGCGCCCTGCGCGGAAGGCGGCGAAGGCCACCGCCGCTTGGCGCTGCGTGATCACGGCCGGTCCGGCGCCGCGTGCGCGGGCGACTTCGGCAGCGACGGCGCGGGCCTCGCCACTGGCGGCGCGGCGAGACTGCGCGCCGTCGAGGCTAGGACCACGGACGCGACCCCCCGCGTTGGGTGCGGCATCCTGTTCGGCGTTCGCGGAAAGTCCGCGCTCGCCAGGTGCGCGGGGGATGGTGTCGTCCGGCCCGGAGGCGCGCACGAGCATCGCGTGCAGCGCCGGCGCATCGGGGTGGTCACCGTAGCGGCGCAGCCAGGCCTGAAGGTCCTCCATGCTCGGCCGCTCCGCACCCTGGCGCTGCCAGCGATGCGCGAGGACGTGCCCGGCCAAGCGGCGGTCGCCGAGGCGGCCGAGCTCGCGGATGGCGGCCTCGTCATCACCGCGCGACTGCAGGTCGAAGATGCGGCGGAGGCGGGTCGCGGTGGCCTCGGCCAGCGGCTGGGGGAGGCCAGCGACGGAGGGGGCGCCTTCGCGGAAGGGTATGGTCGTGGTGCCGCGCGCGGCATCACGCTCCGCGTTGGTCTGGGCAGCCCGTTGCGCATGGACGGCCCCGGGGGAGGCCATCAACAGCGTGAAAGCCGCCAGGGCCACAAGGGACAATTGGCGAGTTTCTCGGGCCATGGGGCAGATCATGCGCATGGCGGAACGGAGAAAAGGGCCATCCGCTCCAAATGTCCAGGGCTGGTTGAACCCAGGATGGTGGGGGGGCTTACCGCGACGTCAGCCCGCATCCCCGGCGAGTGCTTCGCGAAGGGTCAGCAAGTCTGTCCATGCATCGCGCTTTGCTGCCGGATTTCGCAGCAGATACGCCGGGTGCCAGGTGGCCATTGTCGGGATCGGCGGCAGGTCCTCGACCGTGATCTCGCGCCAGCGACCTCGCACACGTGTGATGCCGTCCTTGCCGCCAAGCAGCGCCTTGGTCGCGGTGCCGCCGAGCAACAGGATATGGCGTGGCCGGTGCAGCGCGATGTGGCGGCGGATGAAGGGCAGGAACAGCGCGATCTCGGCATCGGACGGCGTGCGGTTGCCGGGTGGCCGCCAGGGCAGGATGTTGGTGATGTAGGCGTTGGTCTCCCGCGACAGCCCGATGCTGGCGAGCATGCGGTCGAGCAATTGCCCTGACACGCCCACGAAGGGCTTGCCCTGGCGGTCCTCATCGGCGCCGGGTGCCTCGCCGATCAGCATGAGGCGCGCGGCGGGGTTGCCATCGGCGAAGACCAGGTTGGTTGCGGTCTCGCGCAGCGGCGTGTCGAAAGCCTGGATCGCGGCGCGGAGCGCATCGAGGCTGTCCGCCCCCGCCGCCAGGTTCACCGAGGCCGGCGCCGCACGATCGGAGACTACCAGGCTGGGCGGCGGCCGAGTGAGCCGCGCGGGCGCCGCCAGCACCTGCATGAGCGCCACCGCGCCGCGATCGGGCGGCACGTCGTCGAGCGCCTCGTCCGCGCCCCATTCGGCTTGGAGGCGCAACGCGGCGAGAAGGCTGGCGTGCTCGGCATCCATCCCCCGCTTATCGGCGCTGCGCCGCCCCGTGCAAAGTGCCCCCTCCCACCCCGCACCATTGGCCAAAAACAAAAGAAAGGGGTCCGGGGGAATTCTTTCCCCTGCGCTTTCCTCGCTTCCGGGGTTCCGCCCACCCGCCGGCACCCTTACATGCGGGGCAAGCAATCAGAGGAACTGTCACGCACATGAGCGAGTCCGAGCCGCGCGAGGCCATGGAATTCGATGTGTTGATCGTCGGCGGCGGCCCGGCCGGCCTGGCCGCGGCGATCCGCCTTAAGCAGCTCAGCCCGGACATGGCGGTGTGCCTGGTCGAGAAGGGCAGCGAGGTCGGCGCGCATATCCTCTCGGGTGCGGTGCTGGAGCCGCGCGCGCTTGATGAGCTGCTGCCGGACTGGCGCGACGATCCGCCGGCTTTGGCGACGCCTGCCGGCGAGGATCGCTTCGTCTACCTGACGGCGAAGAAGGCGTGGCGCCTGCCGACGCCGCCGCAGATGAACAACCACGGCAACTACATCGTCTCGCTCGGCAATGTGGCGCGCTGGCTCTCGGCCAAGGCGGAGGCGCTCGGCGTCGAGATCTACCCGGGCTTCGCCGCCTCTGAGACGCTGATCGAGGATGGCCAGGTGCGCGGCGTGGTCGCCGGCGTCATGGGCATCGAGCGGAACGGCGAGAAGGGCCCCAACTACCAGCCCGGGATGGAGCTGCGCGCCAAGTACACCCTGTTCGCGGAGGGCTGCCGCGGCAGCCTCACCAAGCAGCTGTTCGAGCGCTACGGCCTGCGCGAGGGCGTCCAGCCTCAAACCTTCGGTCTGGGCATCAAGGAGCTTTGGGAGATCCCCAAGGCGAACCACAAGCCCGGCATGGTATGGCATTCGGTCGGCTGGCCGCTGCCTTCGGACACCTATGGTGGGTCCTGGCTCTACATGCTCGGCGACAACCTGGTCTCGATCGGATTCGTGGTCGGGCTCGACTATTCCAACCCGCATCTGTCGCCCTTCGACGAGTTCCAGCGCTTCAAGCACCACCCCGAGGTCGCCAAGATGCTCGAGGGCGGCAAGCGCGTGGCCTATGGCGCGCGGGCGCTGAACGAGGGCGGGCTGCAATCCATCCCGACGCTGGTCTTCCCAGGTGGCGCGCTGATCGGCGACGGCGCGGGCTTCCTCAACGTCCCCAAGATCAAGGGCAGCCACACGGCGATGAAGTCGGGCATGCTCGCCGCGGAGGCTATCGTGGCGGCGCTCGCCACCCCCGAACCAACGCCGGTGCTGGACGCCTATCCGGCGGCGCTACGCGAGAGCTGGGTCTGGGACGAGCTTTCCCGCGTGCGGAACATCCGGCCGGGCTTCGCCAAGTTCGGCTTCGTGGGCGGGATGCTGAACGCGGCGCTCGACACCTACGTGCTCCGCGGCAAGGCGCCCTGGACGATGGCCCATCACGCCGATCACACGGAGCTCAAGAAGGCCGCCGATGTACCCGCCATCGCCTACCCGAGACCGGATGGAAAGCTGTCCTTCGACCGGCTCTCATCCGTGTTCCTGTCCAACACGAACCACGAGGAGGACCAGCCCTCGCACTTGGTGCTGCGCGATCCCTCGATCTGGGAAGGCGTGAACTGGGAAACCTATCGCAGCCCGGAAAGCCGCTACTGCCCGGCCGCCGTCTATGAGGCGGTGGGCGAGGCGGCGGGGAATGGCGTGGGGCCGATGAAGCTGGTGATCAACGCGCAGAACTGCGTGCATTGCAAAACCTGCGACATCAAGGATCCCACGCAGAACATCGACTGGAAGACGCCCGAGGGTGGTGGTGGGCCGAACTATATCGGGGGTATGTAGAAAAAAAGGTCGAGGAAAGGAATTTCGCCGACCCGTTCTTTTGCTTTTAGGCTTTGGTGCTCACCTAGTACTGATGAACCACTTTAGGCGGGCAACACCGATCAGAGAATCGCGCGTGACCATAGAGGCTGGGTGTTTAGTCCCCGCATTTCATGGCGCGGGTTTGCGGTGAAGCGTTGCGGGGCGTCGGCCCCTGCTTTGCAGATGAATTCGTAGGGTGTGAGGCCGCGAAGGCGTTTGAGGCGTCGGGCGAAGCTGTAGGCGCAGACGAAGTCGTCGAGGTGACGTCCAAGCTGGTCGTAGATGTCGTAGTGGAAGCGCTTGACCGTCGCGTCCTTGATGGTGCGGTTCATTCGCTCGACTTGGCCGTTGGTCCAGGGATGGTTGATCTTGGCGAAGCGGTGCTCGATGCCGTTCTCCTGGCAGCGCATGGCAAACATGTGGGTCATGTAGCGGGCGGTGGTGCCATTGGCGTAGCGCG
>JAQGHV010000139.1 GCA_028288785.1 Rhodospirillales bacterium
GCGTTTCTCGCCAGCCTGCTGCGCGACGCCGCCGGGCTGATCCGGTGAGCGGCGCGGCCAGCACGTTGATCTCGGCGGCACCACGCGATGGCGCGCGGCATCTGCTGACCGCCTCCGCATGGGGCGCGCTGCCCGAAGCCCTGGTGCTGGAGCCGAGCCTCGCCCTCCTTGCGCTGTGGGCCGAGCCCGGCATCGTCCATGCCGCCTTCTTCGACGAGGCTGCGCCGGCCCTGTTGCTCGCCAGCGTGCCGGCGCCGGAGGGGCTCTACGCTGCGCTCTCCCCCGCCCGCCCTGGCGCGGTCCGCTTCGAGCGCATGGTCCGCGACCTCTGGGGATTGGAGGCCGTGGGCGGCAGCGACCTGCGTCCCTGGCTCGACCATGGGCGCTGGGCGGTCACCGTGCCAATGGCCGCGCGGCCCCTGCCGAACATGTCGGCACCCCCCGAGCCGCAGTTCCTCCCCGTCGAGGGCGAGGGCGTGCACCAGATCCCCGTGGGCCCTGTTCATGCCGGCATCATCGAGCCCGGACACTTCCGCTTCCATGTGCAGGGCGAGACGGTGGTGCGGCTCGAAGCGCGCCTTGGCTACACGCACAAGGGTACGCTCGGCCTGATGCTCGGGCGCTCGCCACGTGCCGCCGCACGCTATGCTGCGCGCCTGTCGGGCGACAGCACCGTGGCGCACGCCTTCGCCTTCGCCCGCGCTGCCGAGTTGGCACTCGACGTCACGCCACCGCCCCGTGCCGTCGCACTGCGCGGCGTGATGGCCGAGGTGGAGCGCATCCACAACCACCTCAACGATCTCGGCTTCATCTGCAACGATGCAGGCTTCGCCTACCTCCACGCGCGATGCTCCACCCTGCGCGAAAACCTGCTGCGCGCGACGCGCCTCGCCTTTGGGCATCGCCTGATGATGGACCAGGTGATTCCCGGCGGCGTGGTGCAGGATATAGCGCCTGATGGTGGCGCCGCGCTGCTCGTGGCGCTCGACGCAATCGGTGATGAGCTGCCGGCGCTGGCGCGCGTCTACGACACCCATGCGAGCCTGCAGGATCGAGTGCTGGGCACGGGCGCCCTCGACGCGGTGCTGGTCGCGCGCTTCGCCGCCGGCGGGCCGACCGGGCGAGCCTCCGGCCGTGGCTTCGATGCCCGGACCGCCCTCCCCTACCCGCCTTATGACGCGCTGCCGCCCACGGTGCCGATACTCACCGCCGGCGACGTCGACGCCCGCGCGCGCATCCGGCGCCTCGAACTGCCCGAGGCGATCCGGCTGACGAAGACGCTGCTCGAGCAATTGCCCGCCGGCGAGCTGGGCTTCCCCCTGCCGCATCGCGCCGGCGAGGGTGCGGCCATGGTCGAGGGCTTCCGCGGCGAGTGCCTGGCCTGGCTGCGCCTCGACGATGGCGGGCTGATCCGCGGGGCCTTCCTGCGCGATCCGTCCTGGCTGCACTGGCCGCTGCTGGAAGCGGCGGTGCGCGACAACATCGTGGCCGACTTCCCGCTCATCAACAAAAGCATCAATGCCAGCTATTCCGGAGTGGACCTGTGAGCGTCGCCCTGCACATCGCCATCCCGACGCTGCGCATCTTCGATGTTCCCAAGGCGCGCGAGTTCTACCTCGATTTCCTGGGTTTCACCTGGGATTGGGAGCATCGCTTCACGCCCGACGCGCCGCTCTTCGCGCAGATCTCGCGCGGGCCGGTGCTGCTGTTTCTCAGCGAGCATTTTGGCGACGGCACGCCAGGCACCCATGTGCTCGTCCGCATGACCGGACTGGATGCGCTGCATGCCGAGCTCACCGCCCGGAACTATCGCCATGCCCGCCCGGGGATCGAGGATCGGCCCTGGGGATGGCGCGACGTGTCGGTGAACGATCCTTTCGGTAACCGCATCACCTTCAGCGAAATCAAGGCCGCCTGACATGCTGTGGCCCCGCCTCATCCGCGCGCTGCTTTCGCACCCCGTGACGGCGCCGGCGCCGCATCTGCCGCCCGATACCATCGCCGCGCTCGGCGCCAGGCTCGATGCCGCGGCGCGGACGCGGCTCGGTCGCAGCCTGGCCATCCGATCGGTCGATACCGGCAGCTGCAACGCGTGCGAGCTGGAGGCGAACGCGCTGCAGAACCCGGTGCATGATCTGGAACGCTTCGGGCTGCGCTTCGTGGCCTCGCCGCGTCATGCCGATGTGCTGCTCGTGACTGGACCGCTGACAGCCAACATGCGCGAGGCGTTGCTGCACACCTACGCCGCCATGCCGTCGCCGAAATGGGTCGTGGCCGCGGGCGATTGCGCGATCGATGGCGGCGTCTTCAAGGGCAGCTACGCGGTCGAAGGCGGTGCGGGCGCGGCAGTCCCGGTCGATCTGGTGATCCCCGGATGTCCGCCGACGCCGGAACAGTTTCTCGAAGGGCTGCTCGCGATCCTCGAAGCCGAGGCGCGGCCATAAAGATTGGGCCGGTCGGATCGCTCCAACCGGCCCATCGGCCATCCCAACGGGTGCCAGTCGAACGGTGGCGTTGCCGGGAGTCTGCCACCGCAATGCAGCGACCTTGGTCCCCACGACCTAACAACGACATTGATCGTGGCTTAAACCGCTGCAATGCACAAAATGTGCAGAATCAAAGCGGCCCCAGACAGGACGGTTTTGCGAAAAGCCGCGTGGCTTGTACGGTTGAAGCCTGGGTACAGTGAGGATCTGAGGTAAACGAACGACAATTTCGCACAGAATTCACGCGAAGACGGCATCCGCAAAACTCCACGGACGCGCAGCACTTGCCGGCCTCATCTTCGCTGCGTCGGTCGCAATGCCGGCTGTTGCTCAGCAAGCTCCGGCACAAGCACGATGGGCCAGTGGTTTCGGCCAGGGAACCTCGGAGGCGATGATCCACGCCTCCGAAAACACCTACCTGGCGTCCGCCTGTCCGAGCGTTCGGCCGGATGCGGCACCCTCCATCTCAGTGCAGATCGACGGGCGCCCGCCCAGCAGTCAGGCCGCCCTGCAGATCGAGGTAGACGGCCGGACCTTTCCGATCGCGCTCAGCGATGGCTCCGCACTGGGCCGCGATCAATCGACGGCCACACCCATCGTCAGCGTGGCGCAGGAGCTGGTGAGAAGTCGTGCGCAGAGTTTCACCGCGGCAATTCCAGCCCCCGGGTGGCGCCAGCAATTTGCCTTCGCGAACGTTCAGGAAACGCTTGGGGCACAAGCGGGTCGAACCATCGTCGATGGCTGCCCGCGTTAGAAAACGCATGAGGAGCCCCTCGCCTAAATCAGGCAAGCCTCCGCCAACGCCGCCCGCAACCCAGCCGGCAAAGCGTCCAGCCCATCAATCCCAGGCACATCCTCCGCAACGTCCCGCGGCGCCTCCTCCGGCTTCAGATACCGCCACCCCTGAAACGCCTTGGTCGGCCGCGCCGCAACCGGCACCAACGCCGGATCTAACACCAACGCAACACACTTGCGTCCGTCATCCCGCTGGGCATCCTCAATCGCCAACACCCGCTGCCGAACCCGCACAAACCCGGCAATCACCCAGTAAATCGAACCGCCATCACACACCTCCGCCGCACGCTTCGGCGCCATCCGAGTCCAAGCCCGCAACGGCGGCTCCGACACCACCCGAGCCGCCTGGATCGCTGCCAACTGCGCCACATCCCGAGGCCCGACCGACAACTTGATCATGTGCAACATCACCACCTCATCCCCCCACCAACCCGAGTCGCGCAAGCTCCTGGGTGGGTAAAAAGCAAGGCCGGAGGCTCCGCCCCCGGACCCCCGCCGGGGATCGCGCCGATCCCCGGGCCCCTGCATGTGTTGGTCCTTGAATTGGGGAGGGCTGGGCTTTGCTGAAGAGGCCGGGTTGGGGAGCGGGGCGCATCGCGCGAACTCCCTTGATCAAGAGTGCTCCCATGCGCCCCGCTCCCCAACCCGGCTCGCCTCCGGCGAGACTCAACACCCTCCCAATCCGAGAAACCAGCAGATGGAGGTCCAGGATCGACACGATCCTGGCGGGGTCGAGGGGCGGAGCCCTCGCCTTGCTGTTCTACCTCGCCGGCGGCCTGCCCGGCTCGCGGTAGGTGAAGTGAGTGGTGGTGGCGTGTTCCAGGGCGGTGGCGAGGAGGGCGTGGTGGGGGGAGAGGGCGCAGGCGGGGTCGGTGTTGGAGGCGTTGGCGGTGAGGGCGTGGGCTTGGCAGCGGCAGCCGCCCCAGTCGATTTCGGCGTTTGGGCATCCGGCGCATGGGCCGGTCATCCAGGCGGTGCCGCGGTATCGGTTGAAGGCTTCGCTGTGGTTCCAGATGGCGGCGAGGGAGTGGGTTCGGACGTCGGGGAAGTCGAAGTTGGGGAGGCTTTCGGCGGCGTGGCAGGGGAGGGCTCGGCCGGTGGGGGCGACGACCATGACGCTGCTGGCCCAGCCTCCCATGCAGGCTTTGGGGCGTGCGGCGTGGTAGTCGGGCACGACGTAGTCGATGGTGAGCCGGCCTTTTAGGCAGGTTCGCGCGGAGTCGATGGTGGCGGTGGCGGCGTCGAGCTGGGCTCGGGTGGGAAGGAGTGCATCGCGGTTGGCCAGCGCCCAGCCGTAGTATTGGACATGGGCCACTTCCATGCGTCGGGCGCCGAGGGCGACGGCGAGGTCGATCATCTCGGGCAGGCGTTCGAGGTTCTGGCGGTGGACGACGGCGTTCAGCGTGAGCGGCAGGCCAGCGGCGCGGATGGCGGCGGCGGCGGTGAGCTTTTTTGCGTGTCCGCCGGCGTAGCCGCCGATGCGGTCGGCGGAGGCTGGGTCGGCGTCCTGGAACGAGATCTGAACGTGGTCGAGGCCGGCTTCGGCGAGGGCGTTGACTCGGGCGGCGTCGAGGGTGACGGCCGAGGTGATGAGGTTGGTGTAGAGCCCGGCCTCCGCGGCGCCGCGGACGAGGTCTGGCAGGTCGCGGCGCAGGGTGGGCTCGCCGCCGGAGAGGTGGAGCTGGAGCACGCCGAGATCGGCGGCCTCTCGGAAGACGCGCAGCCAGGTTGCGGTGTCGAGCTCGGCCGCCTGGCGTGCGAGTTCGATGGGATTGGAGCAGTAGGGGCAGCGCAGCGGGCAGCGATGGGTGAGCTCCGCGAGCAGGCCGAGCGGCGGGGGCACCGATGCGGCTGCGCGCAACGCGGGGGCGGGCGTCGCGGACTCAGGTAGCGACAAGGCAAGGGGGTCCTGCGTCGACGGTGGCGTCATGACGTGACGACGCCACGCTCGACGAGGTCGGCGAGCATCTCCAGCACATCCCCGGCGATTTCCGCGCGGGGCGCGACGTACTGCGCGACGAGGGTGTCGATGATGGTGGCAACGCTGCGCTCGCCGTCGATCAGCGCGAGGGTGGCGAGGGCCGTCTCGTCCGCCTCGAAGACGCGTTCGGGGCCGAGCACGACCGTGCGGCCGCGTGCCGCGTCCTGGCGCAGGCGGAAGCCGCGCGCGAGGCGTGGCTGGCTCGCTTCGTCGAGGCTCATTTCGGGACGAAGGCGCCTGGCGGCGGCAGGCGGGGCTCGACATAGGCGAAGTGCAGGGCGTCGAGCTGCGCCCAGAGCAGATCGCACTTGAAGCGCAGCGCTGATAGTACCGCTTCCTGGGTTTCGGGGGTGCGCGCGTGTTCGCGGACGTAGCCGAGCGCGAACTGCACATCCAGCGGCGCCTGGGTGAGGCGCGGCGTGAAATAGGCCAGCGTCGCCTCGTTCACGAAGGTGTAGTTGCGCAGCATCCCCGCCACACGCTCGGAGATGATGTTGGGCGAGAACATCTCCGTCAGCGAGGAGGCGATGGCTTCGAGCACGGTCCGGTCGCGGACGAAGGCGACATAGGCGTCCACGGCGTAGCGGGTGCCGGGGAGCAGGCCTTCCAGCGAAACCACGTAGTCGCGGTCGAGGCCGAGGCCATCGGTGAGGGCCAGCCAGCGCTCGACACCGCCAGGCGCGTCGCCGGATCCGTCATGGTCGATGAGGCGGCGGCGCCATTCGCGGCGGAGTTGGGTGGTGGGGAGGCGCGCCAGAAGCGTCGCGTCCTTCCTGGGGATGCTCGCCTGGTAGTAGTAGCGGTTGAGCGCCCAGGCCTGGACCTGGCCCTTGTCCAGCAGGCCGCCGTGCAGCGCGCGGTGGAAGGGATGGTGGATGTGGTAGCGCGCCTCGCCGATTGCGCGCAGCGCGGCTTCCAGGCCGTCCGGCGAGAGGGGTTCGCTCACAGGGAAAACTCCATGCCGTCCTCGGCCACGATCCAACCTTGGCGCTCCACATGGTGGCGCTCGGCGCTGTCGGGAAGCAGCACCGGGTTAGTGTTGTTGAGATGGATCAGAACGCGCCGGCGCGGGGCGATGTCATGAAGCGCGGCGAGGGTGCCGCCGGGGCCATCGAGGCTCATGTGGCCCATGCGGGCGCCGGTCTTGAGGCCAGCGCCGGCGGTGATCATCTCATCATCGCGATATAGGGTTCCGTCGAACATGAGCAGGTCGGCGGCGCGGATGCGCGCGCGGATGTCGGCGTTGAGCGCGGCGCAACCGGGAATGAAGACCAGGGTACCCGCGCCAGGCGTGGAGATCGAAAGGCCGACCGTGTCGCCATCCTCGGAGCGACCGGGATCGGCGCCGTCGCGTTCCGCAAAGAGCGGCACCTTGCCGGGGACGGCGAAGGCCTCGACGCGCAAGTCCGCGACGTCGAAGGCTTCGCCAGACGGCATCGCGCGGCGAGGGACGAGGGTGGCATCAAGCGCGGCGAAGATTTGGTTCTCCGCAAGCACGGTAAGGACGGTCGGTGCGGCATAGATGACGAAGGCGTGCCGTTCGCGCAGGGTGAGGAGACCGGCGATGGCATCGATCTCGCCGCCGGTGAGCATCACGGCGGCGATGCCGCTGCCACGCACGGTGCCCGGCTTTGGGTGCAAAGCGGGCGTGGCGGCGAGTTGCTGGCGAAGATCGGGCGACGCGTTGATCAGCACCCAGCGCTCGCCATCGGACGACACGGCGAGGGCGCATTGGGTGCGGGAGGGGATCGTGCCGGCGCGAGCGAGAATGCAGGCGGGGCTTGCGGAGTTCCACTGCGGGACGCCGCCCCCGGCGCCTGAGCCCAGGATGATGACGCGCATCAGAAAGGACGAACGGGGCACGACAATCCCCCGCTCTTCCAAATCTTATCTACCGGGGCTGGCCGCACGGCCAGCTCGTGGTCACTTGGTGGCGGCGCAGGCGTAGCAGTTGATTTCCATGGCAACCGAAACTTCGATCACGCGGGGCTTTTTCCAGCTCATGCTCGTCATCTCCCAAATCACGGGCCGCACGGCGCGATCCCTGCCCTGTACAATCGGGGCTTGGAGGCGGGGGATCAAGGGTTTACGCGGACATCTCACAGGAGCCTGACCATGCCCCACCGCATCGCCATCATCGGCGCGACCACCGCCCTGGGCCGGGAGATCGTGAAAACCCTGGCTGAGCGCGAATTCCCTGTCAGCCTCGCCCATGCCCTCGCGAGCGGCCGGGCGCTCGGCCAGCAGCTCTCGTTCGGCGACGACATCGTGCTGACCGTGCGCGCGATCGACGCCTTCGACTTCACCACCGTGGACCTCGCCATCTTCGCCGGCGCACGGGCAATGTCCGCCACGCATGCGCCTCGCGCGGCGGCGGCCGGCTGCGTCGTAATCGACTGCACCGAGGAGTTCCGCATGGAGGCGGGCATCCCTCTGGTGATCCCCGAGGTAAACCCGCAGGCGATCAAGGCGATCCCGAAGCGGCGCATCATCGCCAACCCGACCAGCGCCGTGGTGCCGATGCTGATGGCGCTGAAGCCGATGCACGGCCTGGCGCGGATCAAGCGCATCTCCGTCGCGACCTACCAGAGCGTCTCCGAGGCCGGCAAGGAATCGATGGACGAGCTGTGGTCCCAGACGCGCGCCATGTTCGTGAACGAGATGCCGCCGCCCGAGCACTTCCCCAAGCAGATCGCGTTCAACTGCATCCCGCAGACCGACACCATCGCCGGCGATGGCGCGACGCGCACCGAGACCGCCATGGCGCAGGAGACCCGCAAGATCCTAGACCCCGACATCGCCGTCATGGCGACCTGCGTGCGGGTGCCGGTGTTCATCGGGACCGCCGCCGCTGTCCATGTGGAGTTCGAAGGCGCCGTCACCGAGGCCGAGGCCCGCGCCGCCTGGCGCGCCGCGCCGGGGGTGACGCTGCTCGATACCCGCGAGGATGGCGGCTACACGACGCCCGCGGAAACCGTCGGCGAGGACAGCGTCTACGTGTCCCGCCTGCGCCGCGACCCCTCAGTGCCGTTTGGCCTGGCCTTCTGGTGCACGGCCGACAATCTGCGGAAGGGTGGGGCGCTGAACGCGGTGCAGATCGCGGAGGCGCTGCGTCGGAACGGACTGATCGGGGAGGCTCCGACCGCAAAGACGTCCTAGGAAATTATTGACACGGAACGTTTCGTAGGATTATAGTCCGGACTCCTCACGAGGAATACCGGACCCATGGCCGCCCCCAGATCCTCCCGTGGCTATCGCAACCGCAACCCTGGTAACATCGATTGGTCCGCCAACAATCCCTGGCAGGGGCAGGTAAGCAAGGAAGATGGTCTTAGCGGCCGTTTTGCCGTCTTCGAGAGCCATGAGTACGGCATCCGCGCCCTCGCCAGCCTGCTGATCCGCTACCAGGACCGCCACGGCCTCAACACCATCGCCGGCATACTCCATCGTTGGGCGCCGGGCAGCGAGAACGACACCGGCGCCTATGTCGCCGCCGTCTCGCGTGCCACCGGCTTCGCGCCCGATGAGCGGCTGGACCTGCACAGCTACGCCTGCCTTCGCCCCCTGGTTGCGGCGATCATCGGGCATGAACTCGGCGGCCAGCCCTACCCCGCCGCGGTGCTTGACGAAGGCCTGCGCCGCGCCGGCGTCCTTCGCGCGGTCGGCACACTCGGCGAGGCCGCCGCCACCGGTTCCGGCCAAGCCGCCATCACCGTGGGCAGCGCCGCCGCGGCTGCCGCGACCGCGGCGCCTGGGCTCATCGCACTGGGGGGACTGCCGCAATGGTTGGGCGTGGCCCTGGTGCTCGCGGCGGCTGCGATCGCTGTCGCCATCGTGCTGAGCAAGCGGCGGGCGGTGGCGTGATGGGACTGCTCGCCGGCGCCTGGTCCCGCGTCTCGGGCTACGCCGCCGTCGTGGGCGCGGCGCTGGCGGCGCTCGGCTGGGCGTACCTGCGCGGTGCTTCCCAGGCGCGCGAGGCGGCGCGCCGCGCAGCACTCGATCATGACCTCGACAACCGGAGGACCCGCGATGTGGTGGACCGTGCCGTTGCTGCTCGCCCTGACCCTGCCGCTGACCTGCTGCGCGACTGGCGGCGGCATTGACCCCTGCGGACCCTGGCGCCCGATCCTGATGAGCGGCGAGGACCGCCTCACGCCCGCAACCGCCGCCGACCTCCTCGCCCACAACGAGACCGGGCGCCGCCTTTGCGGCTGGTAGCCTGGGCAAGTGTCGGCATAGGCTGCCCATGGCACGGGGATGTGAGCGCCATGGGCTACCCGCAGGCCATTCTCCACACCATGCTGCTGAGCGTTGCCGAGCCCTTCCTGCTGGTTCCTACCGCGCTGCTCGGCTGGTTCATCCGGCGCCGCCGGTTGGTTGCCGGCGTCGTCCTGGCTTTCCTTCGCGCCGGTCCGCGCCCGGTGCCGGCATGAGCGACATCAGCATCAACATCCCCGCTTGGCCGTTCCTGGTGGCCGGCGGGATCGCCGCCATCATCGCGGCGCTGCTGCTGCGATGGGCCCTTGCCAGCTCAGGCTGGCGCCGATGGCTAGCGGGTGGGCTTTGCATCGTCGCAGCGGTCCCCGCGCTGGGCTTCGGCACGCTGGGCCTTCTGCTCGCGGCCGGGTATTGAGCGGCGCCGCCGCCACGCGAGGAACCCGGTCACGAACAACAGCCCCGGCGTCAGCCCGAGCACGATGATCGCCAGCTGGTGCGCCAGCCCGAAGGCGTGCCCGTTGTGCAGCGCCATGATCCAGGCGCGCACCCGCTCGACCGGCGCCACCGGCGTCACCCACATCGTCCCTCGATCGAGCGACACGACTACCTCCGCGATGCCGTCGATGCGGTCAGGCTGGGCCGGGCGCAGCCGCACCACCGCATCCCGCCGGCCGCCTGGCTCCGGCAGATCAATCCAGGCGCCGCGCCAGCTTGGCATCGCGGCCTCGGCGGCGCCCAGTGCGTCCACGAGCGTCATGGTCTTTCCATTGCCCGGCACGCGGCGGGTGGGCAGCTCGGCTTCCAGCAGCGGCGGCAGGAATTCCCGCACGATCCCTGGGAACGCCAGTCCAAAGCCGGTGACGCACGCCAGCACCAGGGGAAGCCCGAGCCAGAGCCCCGCGGGCCGATGCAGGTTGCGCAGGCGGCGCAGCCCGCGCAGCCCGGCGCGCGGCCAGATCGCCTCCCATAGGGGCCGCCACGCGTAGCGCGCCAAAAGCAGCAGCCCGAGCAGCACCAGCACGGCCAGCGCGATGCCGATGATCCCCACCGCGGCCACCCCGTTGCGCCCGAACAGGCCGCCGCTGTGCAGGTCATAGATCCAGTGGATGACGGCGCCGCCCCAGACGCGCTCGCTGAGCACCGCGCCGCTCACGGGGTCCACATGCACCGAGGCGCGACCGCCCTCGGCGCGCAGGATCTCGACGCGGAGGGTCTCGCTTGCGCGCTCCGGCAGGATAATGCGGAAGGCGTCGCCGCCGGGGTAGCGTGCTTGTGCCGCGGCGATGAGGGCCTCATACGGCAGAGCGGTACCGGCGACCGGCGGCAGGGCGCCGAACTCCAGATCCTCGATCGGCTTCCAGAACACCAGCACCGCACCGCTCAAGCCGGCCAGCGCGAACCAGCCGCCGATCAGCAGCCCCAGCCATCGATGCACCCGAACATCAACCCGCACGCCGACTACTCCCCGGCGCGCGCTGCGGGCGCGGCCCGCTCAGCCCGCACCAACAACAGGAGGCCGCCCAGCGCGATCAGGCCGCAGCCGGCCAGGGCCAAGCTGTCCGGCATCCGCCCGAACAAGGCCGCATCCATAGCGAGCGCAAAAAACAGCCGGGAATAATGCCAGGGCGCCAGCGCTGAGACCTCGGCGCGGCGCACGGCGGCGGCAAGCGTCAGCAACCCGCAGGTCTGTGCGGCGACGAACACCGCGACCAGCCCCGCCGTCGCGACATCGGGCGTGCGCCAGATCAGGGCCGCGAGCGGCGCCAGCAGAAGCGTGCCGACCAAGCCGCCCTGCACCGTCATGCCGACGCTGTCGGCGACGCCGCGGATGTCGCGCGCCATGACCTGGTACAGCGCGTACAACATGGCGGCCGCGACGGGCACCACGGCGGCCCAGCGGAACAGCGCGCCATCCGGACGCAGTACCAGCAGCATGCCCGCGAAGCCGCAGATCACCGCCAGCCAGCGAAGCGCCGTCACCCGCTCATGCAGCAGCAACATGCCCATTGCGACGGTCAGGATGGGTGCGGTGAAGCCGAGTGCGGCAGCCTCCGTTACCGGCACCAAGGCATAGCCCCAGACGGCCACTACGGTGGAGACGACCAGCATCGCCGCCGTGGCCCGTTGCGCCCACGGTCGCGCGGGTGCGACCGCGCGGCGCCAGGCGCCCACCGGGTCGCGGCTGGGCAGGGACAGCGTGACGGCCGCGCCAAGCACCAGTGCGTAGCGGAGAAAGGTGATCTGCAGCGGGTCGAGACTGTCGGAGAGCACGCGCGCCAGCCCATACCCCGCCGCATAGAACGCGTTGCAAAGCAGGATCAGCAGGATCGCGAGGCGGCTCGGTGGCATGCCTACGCCAGCGCACGGGGAGACGAGATGGTCAAGCCGGCGACGGACGCGCCTTGCAATTCGACGTCGTTCCTCTAATTTCAGGAATTACTGTAATTGCCGGAATATGTGCCGATGAACCTCGCACCCCTCGCCCAGCAATTCGTCCTCCATTTCGGCGAGATGGGCAGCCGCTGGGGCATCAACCGCACCGTCGGTCAGATTTACGCGCTGCTCTTCATCTCGCCGCGCCCGCTCTGCGCCGACGATATCGTCGAGGCGCTGGACCTGTCGCGCTCCAATGTCTCGATGGGGCTGCGCGAACTGCAGGGCTGGAACCTCGTCCTCCCGCGCCACATCGCCGATGACCGGCGCGACCATTTCACCACCCCCGCCGATGTCTGGCAGATCCTGCGCACCCTGGCCGAGGAGCGGAAGAAGCGCGAGGTGGACCCGACGCTGTCGGTGCTGCGCGAACTGCTCATGCAGAAGCCGGGCAATGACGAGGATCGGTTCGCCCAGTCCCGCATGGCGGAAATGCACGGCCTGATCGAGCAGCTGACCACCTGGTACGACGACATCCGCAAGCTGGAATCGGAGCGCCTCGTCACCCTGCTGGCGCTCGGGGCACGGGTCACGAAGTTCCTCGACATCAAGGACAAGGTCGTGACCCTTGGTCGTGGCCGCAGCGGCAGGAAGACCTGAGCGCATGGACGCCACCATCCTCGCCCGCATCCAGTTCGCGGCTAACATCTCCTTCCACATCCTGTTCCCGACGATCACCATCGCGCTGGGCTGGGTGCTGCTGTTCTTCAAGCTGCGCTTCAACGCCACGCGCGACGAAGGCTGGATGGACGCCTACCGCTTTTGGGTGAAAATTTTTGCCTTGTCCTTCGCGCTCGGCGTCGTCTCCGGCATCACGATGAGCTTCCAGTTCGGCACCAACTGGCCGGGCTACATGCAGCGGGTCGGTAATGTTGCGGGCCCACTCCTCGCCTATGAGGTGCTGACCGCCTTCTTCCTGGAGGCCACCTTCCTCGGCATCATGCTGTTCGGCTTCCGCCGCGTGCCGGGCTGGGCGCATACCGGCGCGACATTCCTGGTCGCCTTCGGCACGACGATGAGCGCCTTCTGGATCATCGCGCTGAACTCCTGGATGCACACGCCGCAGGGCCACGAAATCCGTGACGGCGTGGTGCACGCGGCCGACTGGTGGGCGATTGTGTTCAACCCGTCGATGCCCTACCGCCTCGCCCACATGCTGCTCGCCTCGGCGTTGACCTGCGCCTTCCTGGTCGCGGGGATTTCCGCCTATCGCACGCTGCGTGGCGACACCGCCGGCGGCGTGCGCAAGGGCTTGCTGACCGGCATCGTGATTGCGGCCATCCTGGCCCCCGTCCAAGCGTTCGTGGGCGACATGCACGGGCTCAACACGCTGCAACACCAGCCGGCCAAGGTTGCGGCGATGGAGGGCAACTGGACCACCGGGGGCCGCACGCCGCTGCT
>JAQGHV010000152.1 GCA_028288785.1 Rhodospirillales bacterium
TCCTCCGTGGTGCGCGGCAGCACGACGGCGAGGGGCACCTGGCGATATGCGGACAGGCCATCGGTCTCGTAGGGCTTGAGGCGCACCGCCTCGCCGATCACGGCGTCCTCGGGCAGCATGGTGCGCAGGGCGACGAGGATCTCGTCCCGCTGGGCGAGGATGGTTGCTTTGGGTGGGGGCAGGGCGATCATGCGGCGGCTCCGTCGACACCGCCAAGATGTCCATCGCGCGGGCTTTCCACAAGCAGCCGGCCTCCGCTTGCCGAGCGAGCCAGTGTTGGACCAAGCTTCCGCCGCCCGATCTGCGGCGATAGGACAAGGTCCGACCCATGAAGCGCATCCTGCTTGCCACCGCCTTCGCCGCCCTGGTCGCTGCTCCGGCCCATGCGCAACGCTCCGGCACCTATGTCGTGGAAGGCGTGAGCCCGGCTGGCGAGCGCTATGAGGGCGCGTTGCAGCTGCAGGCGACGGGGCCGCAGACCTGGCGCCTCGTGTGGACGATTTCCGGCAGCACCACGACGGGCGTGGCGATCTCGGCCGGAAATACGTTGGTGGTGGGCTACACGGTCGAGGGCCTGCCGGGCGCGGGCTCCTACGAGGTCCAGACTGATGGCCGCTTGGTTGGGCGCTGGACGCAGGGGCTCCAGGGCGGCGTCGGCACCGAGACCCTGACGCCGCGCTGATCCCGAAGCTGGCCATGCGCGCGATCCTGCTGGTTGCGGCGTGTGCCGCCCTCATCAGTGAACCCGCCGTCGCGCAGACGAAGGTGGACGAGGCTCCCGCCTTCGAGGCCTCGCCGCTGATCCGGCCCGGCAGCTACGCCATCCAGGGCACTGCGACCGATGGCGCGAGCTACGAGGGCGCGCTCGATCTCGAGAAGACCGGACCGCAGACTTGGCGGATCGTCTGGAGCATCGCGGGCGACGTTACCATCGGCGTTGGCCTGAGCGTCGGGGGCCGGCTCGTCTGCGGGTATCAGGAGGACGGCCAGGTCGGCGCCGGCTTCTACGAGCCGGGGGCGTACGGCCGGTTGATCGGTCGCTGGACGCACGGCGCCCAAGGCGGCGTTGGCAGCGAGATCCTGCTGCGGCGTTAGCGCCAGGCCCCTTAGCCCACAACCTTGAGGCCGATGATGCCGGCAAGGATCAGCGCGATGCAGGCGAGCCGCGCTGCGGTCGCGGCCTCACCGAACAGCACGATCCCGAGCACCACGGTCCCGACGGTGCCGATGCCCGTCCAGATCGCGTAGGCGGTGCCGATAGGGAGGGTGCGCAGTGCCAGCCCGAGGAGGCCGACGCTGGCCGCCATGCTCGTGACGGTGAGCACGGTCGCCAAGGGTCGGGTGAAGCCGTGGGTGTATTTGAGGCCGATGGCCCAGCCGATCTCGAGCAGACCGGCAAGAAACAGATAGAACCACGCCATGGGGGTACCCTTCCGCAGAACCAGGTCGTCCTGGTCGCGAAGAGATGGCCGCGCGGTCGTCCGAGCGGGGTCTGATAATGGCATCGGGCCTGCAGCCCTGACATGAAGCGGGGGGCCTGCGCCCCCCATAGTCCCCGCTGTGCTGATCCGAAAGCGGATCAGGGATCAGCCCTGGCGCGCCTTCAGGCGGGGGTTCTTCTTGTTGATGACGTACACACGCCCGTGCCGGCGTACGACGACGCAGTTCTTGTCGCGAATCTTGGCGGTCTTCAGGCTGTTGCGGATCTTCATCACTCAGGTCCTTGCGAGGCGCGGTAACTACGTTCGCCCACCGGCGCTGTCAACCGCCCTCAGCCACCGAGCCGTGTCTCGATGGCCGCGGCGGCCGCGCGGTCCAGCTTGAGCGCTCCCCGAAGCACGTCCAGCCAAGTGCGTTCGGGATCAGTGATCTCCCCCATCGCGGCATAGGCGCCGGCGTAGAGCTGCGCCGCCTGCATGGGGTCACGCACCTCCTTGGCGAGTGCCGCCGGCGTGAGCGGCGCGTCGAAATCCGCCAGGACGAAATCGCGTTCGGCGGCGGTGAGCCCGGCGCCGTCGAGCTGCCGCGATATGGCCGAGCGCTCCGCCGCGTCGATCGCGCCATCGGCGCGCGCGGCTGCGATCATGGCGCGGATCATCAGCAGCGCCTCGGCGTGCTCGGCATCGGGTGCGGAGGGCGGCGGCACAGGGCACGGTGACCAAGGGGACGACGCCGGCGTCCCCGTTCGCGGGACACTGCCGTGCGGTGCGTCGCTGCGCTCAGGCACATGCGGCGCCGGCGATGGACGCGCAGGCTCCCGCAAATCCGGCACCGGCCGGCGAGGCTCGGGTTCCGGAGCCGGCGCACTCTGGCGGTTGGACAGCGCCTCGATCGCCACTGTCGCGAGACCGGTCAGCGCGCGCGCCAGCTGCGCCGTGCTGGAACGCGAGGTGCCGAAACCCGGAATGCTCCGGGCGCGGCTGCCACGGGTGGTGCGGCGCGGCGGCTGCATCGCACCCCGCAGCACCGCGCCCAGAATGCGGGACAAATCCATGGCGCGGCTCCTCGGCATGATCGCCCGGCACAGTCGATACTCCGCGCCAGGCGGTCAAGCGACCAGGCTCACCCCAGCGCGGGGTAGTCGGTGTAGCCCTTGGCGCCGCCACCGTAGAAGGTGCTGCGGTCGTGGCGGTTCAGCGCCGCACCCTGACGGAAGCGCTCGGGCAGGTCGGGGTTGGCGATGAACAGGCGGCCAAAGGCGATGGCGTCGGCGTTGCCGGCCGCGACGGCCGCCTCTCCGGTCTCGCGCGTAAAGCCGCCGGCCGCGATCACCGGGCCGCCGAAGATGCGCTTGAAGCGGGACGCCACGTCCGGTGCATCCGCGTTGAGCGCGTTCACGTCGCTGTTCTGGTCGGCGCGGGGCTCCACCAGATGCAGGTAGGCGAGGCCACGAGTCGCGAGTGCCGCCACGACGTAGTCGAACAGCGCGCCGGTATCGCTGTCGCTCATGCCGTTGAAGCTGCCCCAGGGCGACAGCCGCACGCCGACGCGCGCAGCACCCCAGACGCCAGCGACGGCATCGACCACCTCGAGCAGGAAGCGCGTGCGGTTCTCGAAATTGCCGCCATAGACATCGGTGCGCTGGTTGGAGCCGTCGCGCAGGAACTGGTCGAGCAGGTAGCCATTGGCGCCATGTACCTCGATCCCGTCAAAGCCGGCATCCTTGGCGTTCACCGCCGCCTGCCTGAATGAAGCGACGACGGCAGCGAGCTCGCGGACCTCGAGCGCATGCGGCGTCTCAAAGGCCACGCCTTCGCCGCGCACATTCACATGGCCTCCAGGTGCGGCGATCGCGGAGGGTGCCACCGGCACCGAGCCATCTGGCCGCATCGAGGAGTGCGAGATGCGTCCGCAATGCCAGAGCTGGTTCACGATGAGACCACCCTTGGCGTGGACCGCGTCGGTCGCGAGGCGCCAGCCGGCGATCTGCTCCGGCGAATGAATGCCGGGAGCGCCGGGGTAGCCGCGCGCGTCATCGGCAATATCGGTCGCCTCGGTGATGAGCAACCCGCCCTGGCTTGCGCGCTGGCCGTAGTATTCGGCGTTGAGCGCGGTCGGGATGTCGCCGGGTTGGGCAGATCGGAGGCGCGTCAGCGGCGCCATCACCACGCGATGGGCGAGTGCCAGCGCGCCAAACTGCGCCGGTTCAAAAAGGGAGGTCATGAGGGAAACTGCTCCGAGGTGCCGCCCGAAATCGGGCAGGGCCATGTTGCAGCGCGATATGAGGTGCTGTGGGCCCGATGGAAGGCCCTGCGTGGCGGGCCAGCCATGCCCAAAATGCAGTGCGTGGAGCGCCAGCCAGGCTCAAGGGAGGTTGGTCGGAGTGAGAGGATTCGAACCTCCGGCCCCTGCGTCCCGAACACAGTGCTCTACCAGGCTGAGCTACACTCCGTACCCTGCGGGAGCCGCGCTATACCCCGCTCCCCGCGTGGCCGCAACACCTCGCGTCACATTCGCGCGCTTGAACAAGGATGGGAGTTGCTGCGAGGCTGCACCGCGCCGGCAACCTCCGGCCCAAGGAGAGTAAACCCGATGCGGCTTAGCCTGATCGCCAGCGCCGTGCTGGCCACCATGACCCTCACCGGTGTCGCCTGGGCACAGACTGAAGTCATCACTGCGCGGCGGGAGGGGCTTCGCGCCATGGGCGCACATATGGAAGCGATGAAAGCCATCGCCGATGCGCGCGGCAACCCGGCGCCCACCATCGAGCGCATCGACGCGATGACGGCATTCTACAGCACCTTCCCGACGCGCTTCCCGGCGGGTTCGGACGTGCCCCAGGGGACCAATCCGGGGCAGACCCGCGCACTTCGGGTGATCTGGACGGAGAATGCCGGCTTTGTGCAGGCGAACAGCAACCTGCTGACGCAGTTGGCCGCACTCCGCGTGGCGGCCACCAGCGGCGACCCGGCGGCCTTCGCGCCGGCCTTCCAGCAGACCGGTGCCGCCTGTGGCGCCTGCCACCGCACCTACCGGGCGCGCTGACCGGGGCGGCGGGGCGGCGATCGGTCCGCCGGCGCCCGCCTCAGGCCGCCGCACCGAACCGGCTGAGCGCGAAGACCGCGCCCGCGATAACAGCGAAGATCACCGCACCGCGCAGCATTGATGTGGCGCGGGGCTCGGCTATGTCATAGGGCAGCTTCTTGCGGCCGGTCAGCATCGCGACCAGCAAATTGTGTCCCTTGAAGACTCGGTAGGCGATGATGGCGGCCACATGTAGGCCGATCGCAGTCAGCAGCAGGATGAAGTTGCGCGCGTGCAGGCCGTAGGCCGAATAGCTGATGGTGCTGTCCACCATGCGCGCGAAAGGGCCGCGCACGACGAAATCATCGGGATCCGCGATCAGGCCGGTGCCGACCTGGGACAGCAGGATCACCAGCATGGCCACCACCATCCATGCGCCGGCCGGGTTGTGGGTCACGTGCGTGTCCGAGCCCGGCGTCCGCATGTCACGCAGGTAGGAGTAGACGCGCACCGGTGAGCGGATGAACGACCCGAACCGCGCCGACTCCGAGCCGAACAGGCCCCAGGCGAGGCGGAACAGCACCAGCGCCAGAATGGAGTAGCCGGAGAAGAAGTGCAGCTTCCAGTTCCCGGCTCGAGCCGTGAAATAGGACAGCATGATCAGCAGCACGACCGACCAGTGGAACATTCGCACCCAGCCATCCCAGACCACCACGTAGCGCCAGGCGCGATCCATCAAGGGCTCCCATTCGCCGAATGCGTCAGCGCAGCACAGCGGGGATCGTCGCGCCAGCCAGCATCGGGCAATGATGTGGCATGAGTTTCGATCTCCTCGGGAACCAACTGTGGCCGTGGCGCGGCGGCGTGCTGGCGCTGCTCGTGGCGCTCGGCTGGGCGGCTGGGCTGCGGGTCGCGCGGCAGCCCGCATTGGCCCCCGCCGCGGTGGCGCTGGGCCTAGCGGTCGGATGGATCGTCACGATCGGGCTGGTCACCGCATCACCGCGCCAACTGGCCGAACGGCTGCCGATGTTGGGGCTGGGACTAGCTGCATTGGCCCTGGTGGCGGCAGGAGTGCTGCGAGGTCGCGCGGGCGTGCTCGGCGGCTTGATGGCGGTGGTTGCCGTGATCGGCGCGGCCTGGTGGATGGCCGGCGCCCCGGCCCATGGCCCGAGCCTCATCACCGCGTTGCCGGTGCTGGCAGGCGTCGCCGCATATGGCGGTGCGATGCTCCTGCGAATGCGCGACAGGGCGGATGGCGCCAAGGCGGCGCTCACGCTACTCGCCGGGTTGCTGGCGGCGGGCGGGTTCGGACCGCAGCCAATGCTCGCGGGCTGCGTCACCGGGGCAGCCATTGGTGCCGCGTTGGCGGGAACCGGCGGTACGGCACAGCGACTCGCGCTGGCTCCTGCATTGGCGGCACTCGGCGCGGTGCCGGTGATCGCGCGCGGACACGCGGCGGACTGGGCGGCTGCGGTGGCACCGTTGCTGGCCTTGTGGCTCGGGCCGGTGATCGCCCGGCGGCTGCCGGCACGGCTAGGATTGATGGCCGGCTGGGTCCTCGCGGCGGCGCCGGCGGTCATCCTGGCGTGGTTCCTCACACACGGCCGCCGATGAGCACCCTTGCTCGGACACCCTGTCAACGGCTAGATTTTGAGCGGACTCGTGCGCATTGGCGCGGGGCGGAGGCTTCATCTTGATTGGTTCTGTGCCGAGGTCCCTGCTGCTCGGCCTCAGCGGGTTGATTGCGTTCGGCGCGACGATGCTCGCGCTGCGTGGCTGCGCGCCTTTCATGCCGGATGGTGCGGGACGTGATCAGTCCGTCATGACCTTGCCTGCCACCGCGACGCCCACGCCGAGCGAGCCAACCGCCGCAGCCGCTTCCCGCACTGCCGAGCCGCGCCAACCCGCGCCTGCTGTCGGGACAACGGCGGCACGGACGCCGGATACGGTCCCTCCCGCGCAGTCCGCCACTCGGCCGGCCGTGCCTGAAGCCCAGGGGCCGGCCCTGGCCGCGCGCCCGCTGCCTGCCGATCGCGCTCCGCTGCCGGCAAACCCGCCTCCGGGCGCCAGTGCCGCCCCGCCCACAGACGCGGCCGCTCCGGCGTTTCCGCCGCCGCGCTTCGACGTGATGCGTGTCGGTGCCCGCGGCACGGCGGTGCTCGCCGGCCGCGCCGCGCCGGGTGCTGAGATACTGTTGTTTGCCAATGGTGACCGGGAGCTCGCCCGCACCCGCGCGGATCGGCGTGGCGAATGGGTGCTGCTGCCGGCGGATCCCCTGGCGCCCGGCACCTATGTGTTCACGCTACGCGCGCGCCTCGCCGGCACTGAGATCGCCGGACCGGATTCCGTGGTCATCGTGGTTCCCGACAGCGCCGTCCCGACGGCCGATCCCCAGCCTCGCATCGCGGGCGCGGACCCGGCGCGGCCTGCGTCCAGCGACCCATCGCGGGCGCCTGCCTCGGGCGGCGGCGCGCTTGCAGTCCTGATACCGCCGGGTGGCGACGGCGCGACGCCGCGCCTGCTGCAGTCACCAGCTGGTGTTGCGGTGGCACGCAACGCCATCCCGACGCCGGCCGCCGCAGCGACCACCCCGAACCGCCTCTCGCTCGAGGCCGTGGACTATGCCGATGCGGGTGCGATGCGTTTCTCCGGCACCGCCCAGCCGGGCGCCGCGGTACGCGCCTATGTCGGGGATCGCCACGCCGGCGACGCCGTGGCCGATGCCGAGGGCCGCTGGACCCTGGTGCCGGCGCTGACGCCCGCCGTTGGGCGACACACGCTGCGCCTGGATCAGATAGCCGCCTCCGGCACAGTCGCCGCGCGGATCGAGATGCCGTTCCAGCGCGATCAGATGGCGGAGGAGAGCTTTGCCGGCGGTCAGGTCGTGGTGCAGCCGGGGCAGAGCCTGTGGCGCATCGCGCGGCTCAACTATGGCCGCGGCGTCCGCTACACGACCATCTACGAAGCCAACCGCGCCCAGATCCGCGACGCCGCACTGATCTTCCCAGGTCAGGTCTTCGCTGTGCCCCCCGAAGGGGGCACCCCGGCCGCCGCTCGCTAGGCTGCGTTCCGGCGGATGGCCCAGGGCGCTTGTCCTGGGCTTTCGGAGCCACCATAAGTTGCGCCATGTCCATCCTGAACAGCATCAAGCTCGTCGTCGCGCCGCCGCACCCGGCCGCGACTCCCTTCCTCATCGGCGGCGCCGCCGTCGCCCTCGTCGGCGGCCTGTTTGCCGGGCCATGGCTATTCTGGCCGGGCGCGCTGTTCGTGGCGTTCTGCCTGTACTTTTTCCGTGACCCGGAACGTGTAACGCCCTCCCGGGCCGGGCTGGTCGTCGCACCCGCCGACGGCCACGTCGTTGGCATCGGGCAGTTCGCGCCGCCCGCCGAGCTCGACCTCGGCACGGAGCCGCGCTGGCGTGTCGCGATCTTCCTCTCGGTGCTCGACGTGCACGTGAACCGCTCGCCGACCGACGCCACCGTCACCCGCATCGCCTACCATCACGGCAGCTTCCTCAATGCGAGCCTCGACAAGGCGTCCGACGAGAACGAGCGCAATGCCTTGGCACTTCTTCTGCCCGATGGCCGCACGATGGCGGTGGTGCAGATCGCCGGCCTGATCGCGCGCCGCATCCTGTGCTCCGCCAAGGTCGGCGGCAGCCTGCTGGCCGGCGAGCGCTTCGGCATCATCCGCTTCGGCAGCCGTACCGACCTGTATTTGCCGCCCGGCATCCGCCCCCTGGTTGAAGTCGGCCAGACCATGATCGGCGGTGAGACCGTGATCGCGGAGCTGCGTGCGCCATGACCGAGCTGCCCCGCCCTGACCTGCCGCGCGTAGAGTTGCCGCGCCCTGGGCCCATGCGGCGCCTGCGCCGGCGGTTCCGCCCGCGCACCCGGCCGCGCTTCGACGGCCTGTCCTTCAACCGGCTGATCCCCAACCTGATGACCATGCTCGGTCTCTGTTGCGGGCTGGTCGCGATCCGCGCTGCGGTCGAGGGACGCTTCGCCATGGCGGCCGCGCTGATCGTCGCGGCGGCCGTGATCGATGGCCTCGATGGGCGGCTCGCGCGGTTGCTGAAGGTGACGTCGCGCTTCGGGGCGGAGTTCGACAGCCTGTCCGACTTCCTCTGCTTCGGCGTCGCGCCGGCGCTGATCCTGTACTTGTGGACCATGCAGGATGCACGTGGGATCGGCTTCGTGCCGTGCCTGCTCTTCGCGGTGTGCATGGCGCTGCGGCTCGCGCGCTTCAACGCGACGATCGACGTCGGGGTCACGCCGAAGCCGGCCTACGCGTATAATTTCTTCACCGGCGTGCCGGCGCCGGCGGGCGCGGCCGTCGCGCTGTTTCCGCTGTTCGCCGGCTTGGCGATCGCCGATTGGGGGCAGGGGGCGTGGGTGCACCTGCTGCGCAATCCCTTCGTCGTGGGCATCCTCCTGACGGTCACCGCAGGGCTGCTGGTGAGCACGCTACCGACCTGGAGCTTCAAGAACTTCAAGATCCCCCGCGCCGCGGTGCTGCCGGTGTTGCTCGGTGCAGGGCTGTTCGTGGCGCTGCTGCTGAGCGAGCCGTGGGCGGCGCTGGCGGCCCTCGGCCTGCTCTACCTCGGGATGCTGCCGTTCTCGGTGCGCAGCTATCAGCGCCTGAAGCGCGAGGCCGAGAGCATGCTCGAGCCCGTGCTGGTTTCCGAGACGCCGCGACCGCCTGGCTGATCCGCGCCGTCAGGCTCGTGCTGGATGGGCGCGGTGTGCGCGTCACTGGCGGGCCCTTCGACGCCCTGCCGCCGGGTGCTCGCGGCCTCTGCCTGGAAGCCGGCGCGACGCGGCGGAGCGAGGCAGTCTGGTGCCTCGACATTCCCGATTACGGTGTCCCCGGTGCGGCTGCCTTGCGCGACGTGCTGCACCCGATGCTGGTGGCGATGCGTGCGGCGCCGGATGCAGCCTACCATAGCGGCTGCAAGGCAGGTTTGGGCCGGACCGGGCTCGCGCTCGGCTGCCTCGCGCGGATGGCTAGGGTGGAGGGCGACGCCATGTCCTGGGTGCGCTCCAACTACCACCCACACGCGATTGAGACTGCCGAACAGGAAGACTTCGTGCGCCGCTTCACCGGCTGAACAGGCACCATTCGCTCAGCGCCCGCCGCCCCATGGCGCATGAGCGCCGACACCCATCCCAGCAGGCGAAGGTCACCAAGAGCAGCGCCGCACCCCCTAGCGCAGCGTCGCTACTACCGGCGCTTCTCCACCAGCACGCCGTCGCGTGCCAACGACTCGATCTCCGCCTCCGAAAACCCACGCGCGCGCAGCACAGCCGCGCCATGCTCGTTGAATCGCGGCGGCTTGGTGCGCGCCCCACCCGGCGTGCGGCTCAGCTTGATAGGGGTGCCGAGGGCGCGGAAGTCGCCGATATCAGTCACCATGTTCCGGTGCAGCGTATGCGCCGCCGCCATCGCCTCATCGACGTTCAGCACTGGGCCTGCCGGCAGCCCCGCGGCGAGCATGCGGCGGGTCAGTTCATGGCCATCCTCAGCGGCAAAGCGCGCGTTGAGCGCCTCGGTCAGCGCGGCCTTGTTGACCACCCGGACGCCGTTCGTCGCGAAGCGCGGGTCGCGCGCCATCTCGTCCAGCCCGAGGAAGGCGCAGAATTTCTGGAAGGCTGGGTCGTTGCCGGCAGCGACAAAGATTTCGCAGGTGCGCGTCTGGAACTTCGAGTAGGGGGCGAGGTTCGGATGCGGGTTCCCGGTCGCCTGCGGCCGCTTCCCGTTGAGGAAGAAATTGGCCGCGTGCGGATGCAACAACGCCATGCCGCAATCATGCAGCGTCATGTCGCAATACTGCCCCTTCCCGGACCGCTCCCGCTCATGCACCGCCATGAGGATGGCAATGGCGGAGAACAGCCCCGTCGCGATATCGACGATCGGCGTGCCCATGCGCGTGGCCCCGCTATCCTCGGTGCCGTTGATGGACATCAGGCCGACCATCGCCTGCAGCACCGCGTCATAGCCGGGGAAGCCGCCGAGCGGCCCATCGGCGCCGAAGCCGGAAACGCGGCAATGCACCAGGCGCGGAAAGCGCTCGCGCAGCACCTGCTCGTAGCCGAGGCCCCACTTCTCCATGCTGCCCGGCTTGAAGTTCTCGACCAGGATATCGGCGCCCTCGAGCAGGCGCAGCAGCACCTCACGCCCCGCCGGCTTGCCGAGATCCAGGCCCATGCTCTTCTTGTTGCGGTTCACGCCGACGAAGTAGCTGGCATCGCCATCCGCGTTGAACGGAGGGCCCCAGTCGCGCACTTCGTCGCCCTGCGGCGGCTCGAGCTTGATGACCTCCGCGCCGTGGTCGGACAGCAGCATGGTGCAGTAGGGGCCGCCCAATACCCGGGTGAGATCGATCACCCGCAGCCCCGCCAACGCGCCGTCGCTCATGCCGCAGCCTTCCGTCCGAACACCCGGGCGCAGAATTCCGGGTAGGTTTCCATCATCTCGTCGCACACGGCGCCGCGCAGCAGCGCGAGCGTCGATTTATCGGGTTCGGGCGCCTCGGCGATGCCCGCGGCCACGTCGAAATCGAAGCCCGTCGCGGCGCGCACGCTGGCCTCGCTCTCGCCCGGCATCAGGGAGGCGAGGGTGAATCGGGCGCTGGAGGGATCGAAGGTGAAGACGCATTTACCGGTCACCAGCGCCTGCGCCGTGCCACGCCGGAACACGCCCGGCGGCGAGACACCTGGTGCGGAGATCATGTCCACCTGCTTCACGAGCACGCGGGGCGAATGCTCCTCGCGGAACAGGATCGTGCGCGGCGTCATGAAGTACATGAAGGCGGAACCGAAACTGCCGGGGAAGCGCACGCCGGTGCCTGGCCATTCGCCGGTACCGACCAAGTTGAGATTGGCCTGCCCGTCGATCTGCCCGCCACCCAAAAAGAACAGGTCGATCCGACCCTGGCCGGTGAGGTCGAACAACTCGCGCGAGCCTTCGGTGAAGGGATTGCCGCTGCGCTTGTGTAGCAGCGAGAGGCGCACGGCGTGCCCCTGCTTCTTCACCAGCCAGCAGGCCGCGGCCGGGATCGGCGAGGCCGCACCGACCGCGATGTGGCGCGCCGGGGGCGCGGCGGGGTCCAGGATCAGGCGTGCCAGCGCGACAGCCAGGCGTTCCTCAGGCTGCACGCTCATTCCGCGGCGGCCCGCAGCGCGCCGAACACGTGCTCGGCGCACCATTCCGCGAAGCCCGCTTCGGTCTTGGCCATGCGCGCGTAATTCGCGACATAGGCGGCATCGACACCGTATTCGTCGAGCAGCGCCACCGGCTGCGCGCCGCGCTCGGCGATCGCGACCGCCTCGATATAGGTGCCGCTGATGGTGCCGGGGGCCAAGCGTTCATCCTCGAGCAGATTGCCCTCGACCACGCGCTCCACCGTCACCAGGGCGCGCTGCGCGGCGTGGGCGATGGTCGCGCATTCGCGCCGGCGGCCGACCCAAACATTGCCCTCCGCATCGGCCATGACCGCGTGGAACACCGCGATATCAGGGCTGAGCGCGGGGAGCAGCAGCACCTGGTCCGCCTCGTCGGTGAACGGGTTCTGCATCACCCGCCAATCCGGGCGGTGGGCCAGGATATCGCTGCCGATCACGCCCCGCAGCGGCATGAATGGGACGCCCTTCTCGGCGGCCTGGAGCATGGTGTGGATCGCCGGGCAGGTCGCGTCGCGCACGGTGATGGTGCCGGCCTTGAGCGCGGCCGAGAAGCGCGGCGCGAAGCCGGCCTCGCCAAGCGACACGGCCGAGGTCTGGACCTCCACCACGCAGCCGGCGCCGATAAGCACATCGGTCGCGAAGCCGGAAACCGGCACGCCCAGCAGGCGCAGCCCGCGCGCGCCGCGGCGCACCAGGGCCTTGGCCAGTGCCACGGAGGGGAGGGAATTATCCGGCGGCATAGCGATAAGTGCGCCGTCGGGCACGCTCGCGGCCATCGCTTCCAGGCTGATCGGGTTCATGGTGTTCTCCTCCGCATCCTCCATAGCGCCTTGGTGGGCGGAGAGGCTAGCGGGCCGCTGAAACACTGCCTGTGTGTCGCATCCTGCGTGGTCAACAGTCTCATCCAATTTACGCTAGCGTGCTAGGTTGCGCCGCCATGGAACCCGTGACCCTGCAAGGCCCGCGCCTGATCCTCCGCCCCTGGCGCAAAGGCGATACCGAGCCGCTTTACATCCTCAACGGCGACGCCGATGCGATGCGGCATTTTCCCTCCGTGCCGACACGC
The DNA here is from genome assembly GCA_028288785.1 of Rhodospirillales bacterium. Taxonomy (GTDB): domain Bacteria; phylum Pseudomonadota; class Alphaproteobacteria; order Acetobacterales; family Acetobacteraceae; genus Plastoroseomonas. The sequence continues at coordinate 12,715 of JAQGHV010000152.1, forward strand.
GCGGAAAGCGATGCTTGGACGATCAGGCTACAGGCGCATATCGACGCGCATGGCTGGGGATTTTGGGTCGCCGAGCATCGCGCGACCGGCGAGTTCGTGGGCGTCGTGGGCCTCATGACCATCCCTTGGGAGGCGCGGTTCACGCCGGCGGTCGAGATTGGCTGGCGCATCACGCCGGTCCAGTTGCGGCGCGGCTACGCCGAGGAGGCCGCGCGACTGGCGCTGGCATTCGGATTTGGCCCGCTTGGCCTGAACGAGATCGTCGCCTTCACGGCCCCAGCCAACGAACCATCCTGGCGGCTCATGGAGAAACTCGGCATGCGCGCGGATGGGCGTTTTGAGCATCCGCGCCTGCCGGTGGGCGATCCGAAACGCGAGCACCTGCTGTATCGGATCAAGTCTCCCGGCTAAATCTCACCCTTCACCGGTTTCGCGGTGGTACGGCCGGCGATGCCGAGCGGTCGCGCGCGCCGAGTTGGAACGAACATGGCGGAGGACCCTTCGGCGGCGGCCCTTCGGCGCTCCACGAAGGCAGGCGGCATCATGCAGCACGCCGGCACAGCGCCCTCAGTCGAACGGGCTCGCACCCAGCGCGGCCAGCGCGGCCCAGGCCGTGGCGCCAAGATGGGCGCGGTCGGGATAGGTGAAATCCGCGACGCCAGGCGTGATCCCAGTTTCCAGCCCGGTGGTCAGGGCCGGCACGGTCGCGGCGCGCACCCAGCCCTCACTCGTCATGTGGCGCGCGATGGTGGCGGCAAATCCCCGCGCCTCGGTCTCGCGTCCCACACGACGTAGAAACAACGCCGCCTGCGCCGTCCCCTCCAGCCACGCACCGTCGCGGTCCTGATCGAAATCGAGGCCGCCCGCCACGCCATGCCGTGCCAGCACCCAGTCGAACGCCGGCGTGAAGCGCGCCTCGCGCGGCCAGGCGAGCAGGGGGAACAGGTTGGCGTCCAGCGCGGAGTGATCGTTTCGCGCACCCTCGGGCGTGAGGCCGGCGATAAAGCGCGCCTCGCCCGGCTGCCACATCGCGCGGACGAAATCGGCGGCATGTGCGGACAGCGCTTGGCTGCCCACCCGGGCGAAGGCGACCGCGAGGTCAAGGTTCTGCTCGGTCGAGCGCCATCGCAGCGCCGAAGGGGTGGGCTCGTGCCCGAACACGCCACCCGCGAATCCGCGCTCGGTGCGGAAGCCGGCGCACCATTCCCCCGCCGCGCGCGCCGCGGCGAGGAAGGGGGGGGCGTTCATCGCGGTCCAAAGCAGCATGGCGAAGGCCACCGGGCCGAGCGCGCTGCCGACCTGATAGGCGTCCTCGCGCCAAGCGCCGTCCCACCACCCCGGCGGTCGCGCACTGGCCGGCGCATAAGGAAACTGGCGGCCGGCGGCGTAGGCGTTGCGCAGCCGGCCATCGCGATAGAAGCGGTCCTGCGACTGCGCGAGGCGCAGCCCCTCGGCGAGACGCCAGGCACCTTCGCGGTCCCCGGCGGCCAGAAGGGCCAGACCCGCCAGAGCATTGTCATAGGTGAAGGCGGCCTCCGCCTGCACGCGATCGAACGCCGCGCCGCGACCGATCTCCCAGCTACGCAGCAGGCCTGGGCCGCCGAGCGCCGCTACGCCCGCGCGCATCGGCGCCAGCGCGCGCACCGCGAGCGCCGGCCACGGGTCGGTGGCCGCGATCAACGCCGGGGCGGCGAGCAGCATGCCTCGCCTCGCCAAGAAAAGTCGCATGGAGCGTCCTCACGCACGTCTTGTGACGCCATGCTCTAACATGGATGAAACCGCCGACGACCCATTGCTGCCGCCAATCCGACCCCCGGTTAACGCGGCAAGCCGTGCACGGGACGGGCCCGCGGTGGGCTCACGGAGTGCCCGAAGCGGATGCGCCGCTACTCGTTGGGGTGGTAGGTCCAGGGTCAGGCGACCACACCAGGCCGGTCATCCACGTCGCGCGCGGTGGGCACCGGGTCGGCCACCATCTCGACGGTCAGCTCGGCGTCGCCAGAGACTGGCACGCGGTCCTGCACGGTGTTCTCGACCGGGCGCGTGTGCACACTTCTGGCCGTGATCAACGCCGAGCGCGTGATCACCGAGCGCCGACCCCACAGCACCCGGCCGGCGCTGGCGGTGCCCTGCACCTGCAGCAGGTGGCTCACCACCACCGGTCATCGGCGCCGATGGTGACCCCGCCCGTCGCGCTGCCGCGTGCCGTGACGCTCTCCCGCAGGATCGTCGTCGGCAGGCCGGACACCACGAGCAGGCATTCGCCGGCGGGCTGCGCGATCTCGGCGGTGCGGGTGATGGTGGCCTGGTCGGGATAAGCAACGACGCGCGCGACGCGCGAAGTGACGGGGATGCGGCCCGCATCCTGCGCTAGGGTGGGCAGCGCGAGCAGCATTGCGGCCAGCGTCATCCCGAGCAGGATCATGTTTTCATCCCCTGTTGCCACCTGACCATTGGGGATCGATGCGCAAAGCTGCGCCAGCCTCCATTGTTCCCCTATACGATCAGGCCCACCCTTTGCATGGTGGGTTTCAACACTTCGCGCGAGAAAGCTGCATTGTCATGACCGTTTCCCGTCAGGAATTTCGCGATGCCATGGCCAGGCTTGGCTCCGCGGTGAATGTCGTCACCACGGCCGGGTCCGAAGGCGAGGCCGCCTTCACCGCGAGCGCCGTGTGTTCCGTTACCGACGATCCGCCGACGCTGCTGGTTTGCCTCCGACGCGGCAGTTCGGTTTGGCCGATCGTCACCGGCAATGGCGTGCTCTGCCTCAACGTGCTCGCGCATCCGCAGCAGGCGGTGGCCGAGCTGTTCGCCAGCTCCTCGGGACCGGCCATGCATGAACGCTTCGCGCACCACCCCTGGAGCCGGCTCGTGACCGGGGCACCCGTGCTCGATGGGGCCATCGTCTCTTTCGACTGCCGCATCGCGGATGTCTTCGAGAAGGGCACCCACAGCGTGCTGTTCGGGGAGGTGCAGGCGATCCGTCAGGGCAATCCCGCCGACTCCGCGCTCCTCTATTTCAGCCGGAGCTATCACGCGCTCGCGAGTATCGTTTCTACCGAGCAATGAGCGCAACGCAGCCCTGCGCATGCTGCAAACCTTGTCTCCATCGAAATCGGCTTGAATAGGGCCGGTAAAGAAGGTGAGTAGCCATGACCGAACTGACCGTAACCATCTCCTCCGAAACCGCCGAAGCGATCGCGCGCCACGCCGAGGCGTTGGGATGCTCCGCGGATGCCTGGCTTGCCGCAGTCGTCGAGGACATCGCGGCCGATCTGCCGGAGGGTGCGCAGGAAGACGGGCCGGATGGGTTCGCCGCGCGGTAGTCGAGTCGCACCCGGCGGGCCTGATACAGCCTTGGCTTAGCAGGCACTTGGGCTGGCCTTGGTGGCCGCGAGCCGGAATGGGTGAACGACGGTAGTCTGGCGAGCCCAGCGCCCAATGCGTGCGCTTGGCGCTTGATGGCAGAAAAGAGCGCCCGAATGGGCGAACGCCGGCAGTCCAGCGAGCCAAGCGCGGAGTGCGTGCGCGGCGCTTGAGGGCACATAAGAACGCAGAAGGCCTCGGCGGTTCTCCGCCGGAGCCCTCACATCGCGTGGCAGACTGCCTGCCCACGAATACTCAGGTGACCCGCGCGGTTAGTCCCGCACGATGATCCGAGCCGCGGCCAGTACACGCCCATGATTGCGATGAGACACCGGATCACCTCCTTTCGGTTGTTGACGATGCAAGCCTGCACGCCGCGCCGGGCCGCCTGTAAGTAAAAAGTAGGGCAGGGGTCGGACCTGCGCGAAGCGTCACGACATCTCGGCGTAGGCCCCGTTGCGCCAGATGTAGAAGACGTAGTCGGGCGCCGTGACATCGCCCTTGGCGTCGAAGCTGATCGGCCCCAGCACCGTCTGCCACGGACCACCGGACTTGAAGAGCGAAGCCAGCGCGCGCGGGTCGACTCCATTGGCGCGCGTCGCCGCGGCCGCGAAGATCTGCACCGCGGCGTAGGTATAGAGAACGTAGCCCTCCGGATCGACGTTGCGGGCGCGGAAGCGCGCGACGACTTGGGTGGCCGTCGGGCGCCGGCGCGGATCCGAGGCGAAGGTCATCAGCGTGCCTTCGCCGGCGGTCCCCGCGATCTGCCAGAACTCGTTCGTCACGAGCGCATCGCCGCCGATGAGCGTGACGTTCATCCCCTGCTCCTTGGCCTGCCGCAGGATCAGTCCGGCTTCGGTGTGGTAGCCGCCGACATAGATCACCTGGATGTCGGCCGCCTTCATGCGGCTGACCAGCGCGGAGTAGTCGCGCTCGCCGGGGGTATAGGCGGCGTAGAGGGTTTCCTGCAGGCCGGCGGCGTTCATCGCCTTCTTGGTCTCGTCGGCGAGGCCTTTTCCGTAGGCGGAGTTGTCGTGCAGGATCGCGACCTTCCGGCCCGTGAAGTTGCGCGCGATGTAGTTGCCCGCCACCAGGCCCTGCTGGTCGTCGCGGCCGCAGACACGGAAGGTGTTCCACTTCCCCTCGTCGGTGAAGCGCGGGTTGGTCGAGGCCGGGCTCATCTGCAGAACCCCTTCCTCGGCATAGACGTCGCGCGCCGGGATGGAGCTGCCGGAGCAATAGTGCCCGGCCACGAAGGTGACGCGGCGTCCGGCGAGCTGGTTTGCCACGCTCACCGCTTGGCGCGGGTCGCAGGCATCATCGCCGATTTCTAGCACAAGTTGCCGCCCGAGCACGCCGCCGGCGCCGTTGATATCGGTCACCGCCTGCTCGGCGCCGGCGCGCATCTGCGCCCCGAAGGCCGCGTACTGGCCGGTCATCGGCCCAGCCGTTGCGATGCGGATCGGACCGATCCCCTGCGCGAGCGCCCCGCGCGCGCCGAGAAGCGCCACGCTTCCCGCGGCCATTGCCATACGTCGCGTGAATTCGACCATCGCTCATTCCTCTCGCCTCGCCCGCATTGTGCGGCGCGCCAGCGGGGAGCCTAACCGCGCCGCGCCACCGGTTCCAGCGCTTCCAATGGCGCGATTGGCAGCGAGCATAAGTCTCTGTTACCGTGCCGAAAGGTCGAGAATCGTCTTTCAGCCTTCACTGTCGGGACCTCGAAATGCGCTTCATGCATCGTCCTATGGCGCTCATCGCCAGCGCCTCCATCTTTCTGGCTGCCTGCACAACCCAGAGCGGCCGCATCGGTGGCGATGACGGCAGCGATGCCTGCCGTCCGCAGCTCGTGCAGCTGGACAGCACCGGCAACTACTTCGGGGAGGACATCATCCGCGGCGCCGCAGTCGGCGCTACGGGCGGCGCGTTCCTCGGCGGCCTCATCGCGGCAGCGCGCGGCGGCAATACGCGCAATGTGCTGACGGGGGTCGGCATCGGCGCCGTGGCAGGTGGCGTGACGGGTGCGGCCGCCGGTTACATCACGGCCCGCCGCCAGCAGTACAGCGACCAGGCGCAGCTCAACCAGGCCATCGCCCAGGACGTCTCGACCGAGAACCAGCAGATCGACCGTAGCCAGCGCGCCTTCGACCTGTTGCTCGATTGCCGGATGGCGACGGCGGCCCGCATCCGCGGCGACTTTGCGGCCGGCAAGATCAGCCGCGAGCAGGCGCAGGCCGGCATGCAGTACGTGCGCGCGAAGCTCGCCAACGACGTCGCCGTCGCGCAGCGCATCAATGAGCGGATTGGCGCGCGCGGCGCCCAGTTCGACACCGCCTTCACCGAGGTGGCGCCGGTCGCACGCGACCAAGCCGGCGCCCGCATCGGCCGCACGATGCCGGTCACCACCGCGGGCGTTATCCCGCTGCGGCTGCGCCCGGACACCGCCGCGCCGGAATTCACCCAAGTCGAGGCGCGGGAGCGCGTGACGGTACGCCCGGCCCATAGTGGCTACGCCCTCATCGAGACCGAAGGTGGGGTGCGCGGCTATGCCCCCGCGGAGATGTTCGGTGGTGCCGCCGACGCGCAGTCGCGGCAGGCTTCGCCGAACGCTCAGCCCGCGACCGGCGACGTGCGGCAGCTCGCCGCGACCAACATCGCGCGGCGTGACAACTTCGCGGAGTCGGTCGCGACGGCAAACGCAGCTGCCTCCGGCCAGGGCTTCGAGCTCGCAAGCTGATGCGGGCATGGCTGGCCCTGGTCATGCTGCTGCTGGCGGTCATGCCGGTGGCAGCGCAGGAGCCGCCGCAAACGCCCTTCCTGCGCGTGGAGGCGGCCGCGCACACCGCCCCCGTCAGCCGCCTCGCGATCGATGCGGCGGGGCGGCTCCTCGGCTCCGTCTCCGATGACAAGACCCTGCGGCTGTGGTCGCTGCCCGATGGCCTGCCGCGCGGCGTGCTGCGGGTGCCGATCGGGCCGGGGCTGGAGGGTGAGCTCTACGCCGTCGCACTCTCGCCCGATGGCAGCCGCGCCTATGCGGCGGGGCAGACGGCGCAAAGCTGGGATGGCCAGTTCGCCATCTACTTCTTCGACACGCAGACCACGCGGCTGACCAATGTGCTGCGCCGGCTGCCGGCGCCGGTCTATCACTTGGCGGTGTCGCCGGATGGCTCGATGCTGGCGGCGGCACTCGGCGGCCGTTCCGGCATCCGCGCCTGGGACACCACGACCGGGCGCCTGATCTTCGAGGACACCAACTACACCGGGCCCGCGCGCATGGTGAGCTTCGCGACCGATGGCCGGCTCGCCGCGACCGCCGCCGATGGCCGGGTGCGCGTCTATACGCCGCAGGGCCGCAAGATATCGGACCGCGCGCCGGTGCAGAATGGCCGCCCCTACGGGCTCGCCTGGTCGCCGGACGGCACCTTGCTCGCGATCGGCTTCGAGGATCGCCTGAGGATCGAGGTGCTGGCCGCCTCCGACCTCCGCACGCTGTTCATCCCGGATACGAGCGGGATGACCGGCGAGGGCCTGCCTGCGGTGACCTGGGCCGCCGATGGTCGCGGCGGGGTGCAGCTGCATGCTGCGGGCTATGCCCGGGTCGCCAGTGCTTCCGCCCCGGCGGGCGGCATCGCACCAGGGGCCGGCGCGCGCGGGATTGCCGCGCGCGACCAGCGGCCGCGCACTCCACAGGCCGATAGCGGTGCGATGGAATACATCATCCGCCGCTGGTCTGATTTTGGCCTTGGCCCGGCCACCGACCTGCCGGCTGCGCGCGATGCGATAAGCCATCTGCTGGCGCTGCCGGGTGGTGGCCTCGCCTTCGCGACTGCCGATCCCGGCTGGGGACGTATCGCGCCCGATGGCACGCTGGCCTTCCCCGCACGGCCGGCGGGTGCGGATTTCCGCGGCACCGGCGCGATGTTGGCGATTTCCCAGGACGGCACGCAGGCGCGCTTCGCGCTGCGCTCCGGCGGCCCGACGATGGTGTTCGACGCGGTGGCTGGGCAGCTCGACGCCAACGACGCGCCAGGGTTCCTTCCTGCCCGCGTCACCGGCCGGCTCGCCATTACCGGCGCGCGCAACACCAACCAGCCGAGGCTAGGCAATACGCCGCTGCGCCTGTCCGAGGGTGAGTTTGCCCGGTCGGGGGCACTGCTCGATGGCGATCGTGGGGCGCTGATCGGCACCGACGCGTTCCTGCGCCTGTTCGACGCGGCGGGGCGGGAGGTGGGCAGTGTGCTGCTGCCGGCCGCCGCCTGGGGCGTGGCGACGGTGGGGGGAACCGCGATCGTGGCACTCGGTGACGGCACCATCCGCTGGTACCGGCTGACCCCGCGCCTGACGGAGCTCGCCGCCGTCTTCGTGCACGCGCCGACGCTGCGCTGGGTAGCCTGGACGCCGGAGGGACTGTTCGACCACAGCCCGAATGGCGGGCAGGAGTTGGTCGGCGTGCACCTCAACGGCACCCGCACCCAGACCCCGGAATGGGCTAGTTTCCAGCAGGCGTATCGCGCGCTTTATGCGCCGGCGGCATTGCGCGCGCGCATCGCCGGGGACAGCGCGCCGGCGCAGCAACGCCTGGCCCAGCTGGGCGAGTTGCGCGCGCGCATCGGTCGACTGCCAATTCTCAACGGTGCGACCGCCTGCGCGGTTGTCGAGGGTGGCTGCACGCCGGTGCCCTGGGATGCGAGCACGATGCCGGCCGACACGCGCGCACTGCGCCTCACCTTCACCGCGACCGATCGCGGGTTGGGCTTCGGGCCGCTCGACATTCTGGTCAATGACCGCATCGCCGCGCGGGCCGAGCCGCGCGTCGGTGATCTGTCGGTTGAGATCCCGCTCGACCCCGGCCCGAACCGCGTCGCGAGCCGCTTGTATGCCGAGGACCGCACGCTGTTCGCGGAAGGGCCGACCCTCTCGCTCCGCCGCGCCGGGGAGCCGCCGCCGCTGGCCGGCGCTGGGCGGTTGGTCGTCCTCGCTATCGGAGTGAACACCTATGCGATCCCTTCGATGAACCTGCGCTACGCGGTGCCGGATGCGCGGGTCATTGCTGAGACGCTGCGTGCCCAGGGTTCCGGCATCTTCCGAGACGTGCAGACGACCGTGCTGGTGGATCGCGAGGCGACGCGGGCCAACATCCTCAACGCGTTGGATCGCGCGGCGCAGACCTTGCAGCCGACCGACACCTTCGTCCTCTACATCGCCGGCCACGGCATCCGCACCGAGCCGGACCAGCGCTTCCTGTTCCTGCCGCATGACGTGCGCGACGCCTCCTCGATGGAAGCGGTCCGGCGGCAGGGCATCGATGACGGCACGCTTGTCGCCGCACTCGCGCGGATCAGGGCACGAGACGCCTTCCTGCTGCTCGACACCTGCCATGCCGGGCAGCTCACGATGGACCAGCTCGCTGCACTCGGGAACGAGACGGGGCGCTTTTTGCTCGCGGCGTCATCCTCGGTGCAGGAGGCGCTGGACAGCTATGACGATCGCAACGGCGTCTTCGCCTATGCCTTCCGCGAGGGGCTGACCGGGCGCGCCGCGTCCGATGGCGAGGGGAGGATCAGCGCGCTGGCGATCGGCGAATGGGTAATGCGCCGGGTGCCGCAACTCGCGGCCGAGAAGAACCATCGGCAGGACGCGGTCTTCCGCACGGCGCAGCGCGACCTGCGCAGCTTCTCGCTGGGGCGCGTGGTTCGGAACTGAAGGTCCCGCGGCCTCTGGTGCAACGCATGGGCCCGCACAGCCTGTTGTATTCCCGCGCGCCGGTGCGACGTTGCATCATTAGTCCACGGAACAAGGAGGCTTCGATGTATCGCCGAACCCTGCTCACGACGGCGTTCGCTGCGCCCGCCCTTATCGCCGCCCGGCGCGCCACGGCGCAAGCGGAAGGGCCTGCCGGTTACCGAGTCACCTATTTCGATGCGCAGACGCCTGGCAGCGGACGCGTCGGCTCCCGCGACATTACGTCGGCGGGTGACGGCACTTTTTGGTTCTGCGGGCAGAGCAACGGGACGCTCAACAAGCTGGACCCGCGTACCGGCACGGTCACGCCGACTCGCCTCGGCGAAGGCTCCGCCCCACATGGCGTGATCCTTGGTCCGGATGGCGGGCTCTGGGTCACCGATGGGGGGCAGAATGGGATCGTACGCGTGGACCCGCGCGATGCACGCGTGCAGGTCTGGAAGCTGCCGGCGAATTTTCCGGACACCAACCTGAACACCGGCGTTTTCGACGCGCGCGGCACGTACTGGTTCACGGGGCAGAACGGCATTTATGGCCGCTTCGTCCCGGCGACCGAGCGGATGCATGTCTGGGAGGCCCCACGCGGCCGAGGCGCCTACGGCATCACCCGCACGCCGCAGGGCGGCATCTGGTATGTCTCGCTCGCCGGCAACCACCTGGCGCAGATCGAAGACCTCGACACCGCCCGCGTACGGATCGTGGAACCGCCGACGCCGGGCCAGGGCGCCCGCCGCGTCTGGTCCGACACGCAGGGCAGGCTGTGGATCAGCGAGTGGAACAGCGGAAACGTCTCCGTGCATGATCCGCGCGACCAGTCCTGGCGTGCCTGGAAGCTGCCTGGCGAGAGGCCGCGCTGCTATTCCGTTTGGGTGGACCCCTCGGACAAGGTGTGGCTGACCGATTTCCCAGCCAACAGCATCGTCCGCTTCGACCCCTTGAATGAGAGCTTTCTTGCTTTCCCGTCAGACCGCGCCAACGCGAACGTCCGCCAGATGGACGGTATCGCCGGCGAGGCGTGGGGCGGCGAGAGCGGCACGGATCGCATCGTGCGGATTCAGTACGGGCTTTGAGGGGGTTATTTGGGTTGCTGCTCGTGCTGCCGTCCGTTGCAGCTGCACAGGATGGGCGCGCTCTCTTTGAGGCGCGCTGTGCGAGTTGCCACGCGGCTGAGCGAGGGGCGCCACGAGGGCCTGGGCCGAACCTCGCCGGCGTGGTTGGGCGCGTGGTGGGTGGCGATGCCGGCTTCGACTACTCGCCCGTTCTGGAAGCTGCGCGCGCGACTGGACAAGCCTGGGACCGTGCAATGCTTGAGCGGTTCCTCGAAGATCCGGAGGAGATGTATCCGGGGCTCTGGATGGGCGGGAACGGGCTCCGACGGGCGGCCGACCGGGCGGCGGTGGTGGAATTTCTAGGCCGTCCTTGAAGCGCCAGCGGAGATCGCGCCAAGAACCTGAGCCTGCTGGGCGTTTCGACATGCAGCACAGGGTCCGCAGCAACCCTAGCGCGCCTGTCCCGTTTTCACCGCATGAACGAACCCAAGAAGCCCACCCTTCCCGACCCCGAGACCACGCCGACCCCGCCCTCACCGCACCCGCTCGACCGGCTGGACGAGCGCAAGGAAGGCGGCCCGGACCTCGGCAAGGCGGACAAGCAGCGCGAGAACAAGCGCAAATCCTCCGATGACGCGGCAGAGCTGGAAACCCCCTGATCCCCTTCCCGTCGCATCTTCAAACGGTTACAGGTCTTGGCGCCCCCAACCTTGGCCTGAGACCCGATGAGCAGCAGCAACGACATCCGCGCCACTTTCCTGAGCTATTTCGAGCGGAACGGGCACCAGATCGTTCCCTCCAGCCCGCTGGTGCCGCGCAACGATCCCACGCTGATGTTCGCCAATTCCGGCATGGTGCAGTTCAAGAACGTCTTCACCGGCCAGGAAAAGCGCGCCTACACCACCGCCACGACAGCGCAAAAATGCGTCCGTGCGGGGGGCAAGCACAACGACCTCGACAATGTCGGCTACACCGCGCGGCATCACACTTTTTTCGAGATGCTCGGCAATTTCTCGTTCGGTGACTACTTCAAGCCGCAGGCGATCGAGCATGCCTGGACGCTGCTGACGCGCGACTTCGCGCTGCCCAAGGACAAGCTGCTCGTCACCGTCTATTCCGAGGATGAGGACGCCGCGAAGCTCTGGCGCGACATCGCGGGCATCTCCGACAGCCGCATCATCCGCATCCCCACCTCCGACAATTTCTGGCGCATGGGCGACACTGGGCCTTGCGGCCCGTGCTCCGAGATCTTCTTCGACCACGGAGACGCCATTCCCGGCGGGCCGCCGGGGGCACCGGACGAAGACGGCGACCGGTTCATCGAGATCTGGAACCTAGTCTTCATGCAGTTCCTGGAGGAGCCGCCCGGCACGCGGAACCCGCTGCCGCGCCCCTCCATCGACACCGGCATGGGCCTGGAACGCTTCGCCGCCATCCTCCAGGGCAAGCACGACAACTACGACACGGACACGCTGCGCGCCCTGATCCTCGCGAGTGCCGAAGCGACCGGGCAGGACCCGGATGGGCCGTTCCGGTCCAGCCATCGCGTCGTCGCCGACCATCTGCGCGCGGGCACCTTCCTGATCGCCGACGGCGTGCTGCCCTCCAACGAAGGCCGCGGCTACGTGCTGCGCCGCATCCTGCGCCGCGCCATGCGCCATGCCCACATGATGGGCGCGCGCGATCCGCTGCTGCATCGCTTGGTGCCGACGCTGGTGCGCCAGATGGGCACGGCCTACCCCGAGATCGCGCGCGCCGAGGCCCTCGTCATTGAGACGCTGCGCCTCGAGGAGACGCGCTTCCGCTCGCTGCTCGACCGCGGCCTGCACCTGCTGGCGGAGGAGACGGCGCGCCTGCCGGAGCGCGGCACGCTGCCCGGCGACGTTGCTTTCCGCCTGTACGACACATACGGCTTTCCGCTCGATCTTACTCAGGACGCGTTGCGCGAGCAGGGCAGGGCGGTCGATCTCGTCGGCTTCAACGCGGCGATGGCGGAGCAGAAGAAGCGGGCCCGGGCCGCCTGGGCCGGCACCGGCGAGGCGGCCACGGAGACCGTCTGGTTCGACCTGAAGGAGAGCCAGGGTGCGACCGATTTCCTCGGCTACGCGACCGAGACGGCGGAGGCCGAGATCAAGGCCATCGTCGCCGGCGGTGTCGTCGTGGGCGAAGCGACCGTTGGAACCGACGTCGCCATCATCCTGAACCAGACGCCCTTCTATGCGGAGAGCGGCGGCCAGGTCGGCGATACCGGCATCATCACCGCGGGTGACGGAACGCGCATCACCATCCGCGACACGCAGAAGAAGTTGGGCGACCTGGTCATCCACCTCGGCACGGTAAGCGCCGGCACGGTGCGGGCAGGGCAGGCGGTGACGGCGGCGGTGGACCATGCGCGCCGCACCACGATCCGCGCGCATCACTCGGCGACGCACCTGCTGCACCATGCGCTGCGCGAGAAGCTTGGCACTCATGTGCAGCAGAAGGGGTCGTTGAACGCGGCGGACCGGCTGCGCTTCGATGTGTCCCACCCCAAGCCGATCGAGGCCGAGGAACTCGCCTGGGTCGAGGCCGAGGTGAACGCGCTCATCCGCGCCAATGCCGAGGTGAACACGCGACTGATGACGCCGGAAGCCGCCGTCGCCGAGGGTGCGATGGCGCTGTTCGGCGAGAAGTACGGCGAGGAAGTCCGCGTCGTCACCATGGGACCGAGCACCGAGCTTTGCGGTGGCACCCATGTCGCGCGGACCGGAGATATCGCGCTGTTCCGCATCGTCTCCGAGGGTGCCGTGGCGGCCGGCGTGCGGCGCCTGGAGGCCGTGACCGGTGAGGCCGCGCTGCGCGCAATCGCGGAGCAGGAGGTGTATCTGAGGGACGCGGCGGCGCTGCTGAAGACGCGGCCGCAGGATTTGGTGGACCGGATCACGGCCCTGCTGGACGACCGCAAGAAGCTGGAGCGCGACATCGGCGAACTGCGCAAGCAACTCGCGACCGGCGCCGGCGCGGCCGCCGTCGAAGAGGTGAATGGCTTCCGCGTGGCGCTTCGCAATGTGGGCGAGGTGCCGCCGAAGGAGCTCAAGCCGCTGGTCGAGGCGATCCTTGGCGGCGATACCGCCGACATCGTGGCGCTGGTCTCCACCGCCGACGGCAAGGCGAGCGTGATGGTTGGCATTGGTCCCGCCGCGAAGGGTCGCGCGGATGCGGTGGCACTGGTGCGCGTGGCGAGTGCGGCACTCGGCGGCAAGGGCGGCGGCGGGAAGCCGGAGATGGCCCAGGCGGGTGGGCCGGATGCGGGGAAGGTTGAGGATGCGCTGGCGGCGATCAGGGCGGCGCTGGGCGCCACTGAATGATGCACCACGCGATCCGCGTGGTGATGATGTCACTCGGCGAAGCGTGTGGAAGCGAGGTGATCAAGCCTTATCGGAAATGGCAGGCACCTCACCAGTAGGCCCAAGTTACTGGTGCGGTTGGCATTGGATGCCCGATCCGCGCTCCCAGCTCTACCGCGGTGCCCGCGACCCCTCCTGCACTGCCTCTCGCACCGCGCTTCGAAACTCGCGCCGGTGCAGTTCCCGCAGCACCAGCAAACTCGCCGCGATCAGTGCCACCGGATGCACGATCCAGCCCAGCGCCGCCAAGCCAAAGTAGTATGCCCGCAACCCCGTATTGAAGTGCTGCGCCGCCCGGTTCACGACTCGCGCCGCCTGCGCCGCCTCGGCCGAATGCGGTGGTCCAAAGCCCATCGCCCCGAGCAGGATCGACCCGTAGTTGAACTGCCGCAACGCCCAGGTCAGCTCAAAAAATGCGCGCACGAAGATCAGCACCAGCAGCCCGATCCGCGCCTCCCAGGCGCCGTCGCTGATCTCGATCGACGCGAAGGGCATCGCCGACACCACCCGCCGGCCCAGATCCGGTGCCGCGAACAGCGCCAGCAATCCCCCGAGAATGAAGATGGACGTGTTCGCGAGGAACGACGTGCTCGACATGAGATTGCCGATGATCGCCGTATCAGCGATGCGGTTCTCGCGCGCCAGTGATCGTTGGAACCAACGGTGCCGGTGCTCGTCCATCGCCGCGATCACGCTGCGCGCGCGAATGCGCGGGACGCGGTCCACAATGGCGGTGTAGCCAACCCAGCACAGGATGAAGACGGACAGGCCGAACCAGTCCAGCAGGCCGAAAGGAAGCATCAGGGAGCGAGGCCGGGGAAAAGAATTTCCCCGGACCCCTTTCTTTTATTTTTGGCAATTGGCACCCGGCAAAATCGACCGGTGCCGAAGACTACGCCATCGCCTTGATCAGGTTCTCGTCGAGCTTGGCGAGGAAGGCCTGCGTCGTCATCCAGGCCTGGTCCTTGCCGATCAGCACGGCCAGATCCTTCGTCATGAAGCCGCTCTCGACCGTGTCGATGCAGACCTTCTCCAGCGTCTCGGCGAAGGCCACCACGTCCGGCGTCGCATCGAAGCGGCCGCGATAGGCCAGGCCGCGCGTCCAGGCAAAGATCGACGCGATCGGGTTCGTGCTGGTCTCGCGGCCCTTCTGGTGCTCGCGGAAGTGGCGCGTGACCGTGCCGTGCGCGGCCTCGGACTCGACCGTGTTGCCGTCAGGCGACAGCAGAACCGAGGTCATCAGGCCTAGGCTGCCAAAGCCCTGCGCCACGATGTCCGACTGCACGTCGCCATCGTAGTTCTTGCAGGCCCAGATGTAGCCGCCTTCCCACTTGAGCGCGGAGGCCACCATGTCGTCGATCAGGCGGTCCTCGTAGACGATGCCGGCCGCCTTGAACTGCGTCGCGAACTCCGCATCGAAGATGGTCTTGAAGATGTCCTTGAAGTTGCCGTCATAGGCCTTGAGGATCGTGTTCTTATGGCTGAAGTACACGCTGTAGCCGCGCTGCAGGCCGTAGTTGAACGACGCGCGCGCAAAGCCCTCGATCGAGGCGTTGAGGTTGTGCTGGCCCATGAACACGCCGGCGTTCTTGTAAACGAACTCGCCGATTTCCTGCGGCGCGCCGCCCTCGGGCGTGTACGTCATCTTGACCGTGCCGGCACCCGGCACCTTCATCTCGACCGCTCGATAGATGTCGCCATAGGCGTGGCGGCCGACGACGATTGGCTTGGACCAATGCGGCACCAGGCGGGGCACGTTCTGGCAGATGATGGGCTCGCGGAAGATGGTGCCGTCGAGGATGTTGCGGATCGTCCCGTTCGGGCTGCGCCACATCTTCTTGAGCTTAAATTCGGTAACGCGCGCCTCGTCCGGCGTGATGGTCGCGCACTTGATGCCAACGCCATACTGCTTCGTGGCATTCGCCGCATCGATCGTGACCTGGTCGTCGGTCTGGTCACGGTATTCGACGCCGAGGTCGTAGTACTTCAGGTCGATGTCCAGGTAGGGAAGGATCAGCTTGTCCTTGATGAACCCCCAGATGATGCGGGTCATCTCGTCGCCATCCATTTCGACGACGGGAGTTTTGACTTTGATCTTGGCCATGGCTGTCCTCGGGCGGTAAAGCGCGCCGAACACGAAATCGGCCAGCACGCGACGCCGGACATTCGCACCGCGACCAAAGCGCCGCAAGGCTAGGAAGGTCGAGACGGTGCGCCGTTTGGTCGGAGGAATCGTACAACGCGCCGATGACGCGCCAAGCGCCACATCGAAGCAAGCCACCATCGCCGCAGATCACCTCCACCTTAAGGTCGGCACCCCACGCTTTCCCAATGCCCCCTCGGCCTGAGGAACCAGCATGAGCGAACGCCGCGAACCCATCCTCTGCCCGCACTGCGCCGAGCCAACGATGCCGAACCGCCTGTCCGACGGCTTGCTGGTGTGCTCCTGCGCCGCAGAACGCCCGCTACCGGAGCCTCCACCCGTGAAGGACTAGCGGACGCCTCGCAGCCATACGGTCTTCACGGCAAGTTCGCGCCGCGGCTTGCTCGCGGACCTGCAACTCTCGGCCAAGCCCAGCCTCGATTAGCCCCACCCGGACTTAGAGCTGCCCGCCGGCCCCCGGCGCAGGCCCACTCGTGCCAGTACCACCAGGCGTGCCGAAGCGCCCGATATTGCCGAACAGCTGCTGCAGGATGGATCGGTCGGTGCCGGGCACCGGCGTCTCGCGCTCCACGAGCGCGATCGACTGGCCATCGGCCTCGGTCATGGTGCGCACGCCCTGCACGACGCCGGCGCGATCGAAGGTAACCGCCACCATGCGGCGATCCTCGATCTGCATGCGCCGGCCCGGCGCGGTGCGTGACGTGGCACTTAGATAGTACCAGTTGGCGTCGTCGAAGGTGCCCGCGAAGGAGGGCGAGCCCAGCAGCGCCTGCACGTCGCGGCGCGTCTGAACGCCGGGCGAAATCTGCGCCAGCTGGTCCTCCGTCACGCGGTTGCCTCGCGGGATCGGCGCGGCCTGGAAGAAGCTGCATCCCCCCAGCATCACTGCCAGCAGGAGCGCCAAGGATACATTGACCGACGAACGGGGCTGGACCATGTGCAGGGCATAGCGAGCCGAGGCGCGCGGGGTCAACCCGCCTCGCGCCGGGACGGCCCGCGACGCTCGGGGATCTGCCGCCATGGGCCTGCTCGCCCTGTTCCGCCGGAAGCCGCATGAGCGGGCCGGCTTCACTCTCTATACTGCCGCCGTCGGTGCCGCCCGCGACCCAGCCTTGTTCGGTGAGTTGGGCGTGCCGGACACGCTGGATGGCCGCTTCGACGTCATCAACCTCTATGTCGGGCTGCTGGTGCGCCGGCTGCGTGCCGACCCGGACGCACGCGGCGCGGCACTCGCCCAGGCGCTGTTTGACGCGATGTTCGCGGACATGGACATGAACCTGCGGGAGATGGGGGTCTCCGACCTCAGGGTCGGGCGCCGGGTCAAGGACATGTGGGAGGCCTTCCACGGCCGCGCTGTCGCCTACGAAGCCGCGCTCGACGCCGGCGACGCAGAGGCGCTGGCCCTCTCCTTCGCGCGCAACGTCTGGCGCGGTGTGGCGCCCGGCGCGGTCGGGGAGGGGGATACTCTGGTCGCCGGACCACCCGCCCGACGCCTGGCCGACCTCGCCGTCGCGCAGGCGCAACACCTCGCCGGGCAGCAGATCGCCGCGTTGCTGCGCGGCGAGGTGGACTTCCTGCCGGTGCCGGCATGAACCCGGAATTCAGCCGCCCGCTCGCCGTCGCGCGGATCGGGCCGCCTGGCCGGCGCGAGCGTTTCGCGGCCAGTGCCGCCGAATGCGCCGCCTTGGCCGAGCGCTTCGGCATCCCCGCCATCGACAAGCTGGAAGCCGAGCTGTCCCTCGCTCCGGCCAAGGGCGGCGCCGTCGCGGCCGAAGGCTGGCTGCGCGCCGAGGTCGTGCAGTCCTGCGTGGTCACGCTGGACCCGGTGCCCGAGAGCCTGGACATCCCGCTCCGCCTTCGGTTCATCCCGGAAGGGGACGAGCCCTCCGACGATCCGGACACGCCCGATGAGATCGAGATCGAGGCCGGCATGATCGACCTCGGCGAGGCGGTGGCCGAGCAGCTCTCCCTCGCCCTGAACCCCTATCCCCGCGCCCCCGGCGCGCAGTTGCCCCCCGAGCTGGAGCCTTCACCGGAGCCAGAGCCGGAGCCCGCCAAGATCCATCCCTTCGCGGCGCTGAAGGCGCCGCGGGAGAAGCCTTGAACCGTTCATCCCGGACGAGGATTCCCACGCCCGCGCTTGCGTGCCTCAGCCCCCGGTGCTAATCCCCGCCGCTCGCATCACGCCTGTACGTACAAGAAGAGAGTCCCGGCACCATGGCCGTTCCCAAGAGGAAAGTTTCGCCTTCCCGCCGCGGCATGCGCCGCAGCCATGAGGCCCTCAGTGCCCCCAGCTACTTCGAGTGCGGGAACTGCGGTGAGTTGAAGCGCCCCCACCACATCTGCGGCCATTGCGGCCATTACGATGGACGTGAAGTGGTTGCCGCCGAGCGCGTGAAGCCCGCGATTCGCATCTGATGCCTTTGGGCGAGGCGCGGCATTGATCATGGCCGACGCTCCCACGTCGCAACCCGCTTTCTCCCTCGCGATCGACGCCATGGGCGGCGATTCCGCGCCAGAAGTGGTGCTGGATGGTCTTGAGCTCGCTGCTGAGCGGCACCCGAACGCGCGCTTTCTCGTCGTAGGCGATGAGGCGCGGGTCGGTGCCGGACTCGCGCGCCGGCGCCGTGCCGCGCGGATCTGCTCCGTCCGCCACGCCCCGGACGCCATTCCCGGCGACATGAAGCCGACCGTCGCACTGCGAATCCGCGGATCGTCGCTGCGCATCGCGATCGACGCGGTCGCCAGTGGCGAGGCTTCCGGCATCGTTTCGGCGGGCAATACGGGCGCGCTGATGGCGCTCTCCAAGATCGTGCTCAAGACGCTGCCCGAGGTCGACCGCCCGGCGCTCGCCGCCATCGGACCCTCGGCGCGCGGCGATGTCGTCATGCTCGACCTCGGCGCCAATGTGCAGTGCGATGCGCGCAACCTGGTGGAATTCGCTGTCATGGGCGACGCTTTCGCCCGCGCCGTGCTGGGGCTGACCTCGCCGTCGATCGGCCTGCTCAATGTCGGCTCCGAGGAGCTCAAGGGCGATGATCGCGTTCGCGCGGCCGCAGAGACGCTGCGCGACTCGCACCTCGGCCCCAATTTCCGCGGCTTCATCGAAGGCCATGATATCACCGCCGGCACCGTCGATGTGGTGGTGACGGATGGCTTCACCGGCAATGTCGCGCTCAAGACGGGCGAGGGCGCGTTGAAGCTGATGCGCGACCTGCTGCGTCAGGTGTTCACCAGCAGCGTTCCCGCGCGCTTCGGCTACCTGCTGGCACGTCCCGCGCTGGACCGTCTGCGCGAATGGATGGATCCGCGCCGCTACAATGGCGCCATCCTCATCGGGCTGCGCGGCGTAGTCGTGAAGAGCCATGGCGGGACCGATGCGGTAGGCTTCGCCCACGCCGTCGATGTCGCGATGGACATGGTCACCCATGGCTTCAACGCTAAGATTCGCGATGGCATGGCGCGCATCGCGGCCGCGGCTCCTTCCAGGGCGCCTCCTGTCTCGACACCCTGAGAGCGGCTGAATCGAATGCCCGACGGAGCGCATGGCGGCCATGAAAACGCCGTGTCGTCGGTGGGTAGCTACGCACAAACTCGTTTGATTTACAGGCTCTGAGCCCATGATCCGTTCCGTCATCACCGGTTGCGGCGGCCATCTTCCCGGCGAGCCCGTTAGCAACGACGCTCTCGCCGCACGGCATGGGCTGGACACGTCCGACAGCTGGATCGTCGAGCGTACAGGCATCCGCCAGCGCC
>JAQGHV010000167.1 GCA_028288785.1 Rhodospirillales bacterium
TGAGGCGCGCCTTGCGGGAAGCCGCGCACAAATTCATGATCTTCCCTTCAAGACATTCGATCACCGGCGCCACCGCCTGTCGCAAGGATACTCGCCTTCCCATGCAGCCCCAGAACGCGCTCCTCTCCGCCACCGGCACGACCATCTTCACGGTGATGAGCGCGCTCGCCACCGAGCACGGCGCCATCAACCTCGGCCAGGGTTTTCCCGACTATGACGGGGCGCCCGATGTAATCGACGCGGCCGCGGCCGCCCTCAAGGATGGCCGCAACCAGTACCCACCGATGGCCGGCGTGCCGGAACTGCGTCAGGCGGTGGCCGCGCATAACCGCCGCTTCTACAGGCTGGAGGTGGACCCGATGGCGGAAGTCATCGTCACCTCGGGCGCTACGGAGGCCATCACCGCCTGCCTGATGGCGGTGCTGAACCCCGGCGACGAGTGCGTGCTGATCGAGCCGCTCTATGACACCTACCTGCCGGTGGTGAAGCTGCTCGGCGCCATCCCGCGCCTGGTGCGCCTCACGCCACCCGAGTGGGCGCTCCCGCGCGCCGAACTGGCCGCCGCCTTCGGGCCGCGCACGAAGGCCGTCCTGCTCAACTCGCCGATGAACCCCACGGGGAAGGTGTTTGACGCCGACGAGCTGGATTTCATCGCCGGCCTTGTACGGGTGCACGATGCCTACGCGATCTGCGACGAGGTCTATGAGCACCTCATCTTCGACGGCACGCGCCACATCCCGCTGATGACGCTGCCGGGCATGCGGGAGCGGTGCATGCGCGTGGGCTCGGCGGGGAAGACGTTTTCGCTAACGGGGTGGAAGATCGGCTACATCACTTGCGACCGCGGGCTTGCCGCCAATGTGGCCAAGGCGCACCAGAACCTCACCTTCACGACGCCGCCCAACCTGCAGCGCGGGGTGGCGGTGGGGCTCGCCAAGGATGACGCCTACTTCCAAGGGCTCTCGACGCACCTGCAGGCGAAGCGGGACCTGTTGGCTTCCGGGCTGGCTGCGCTGGGTTTTGGGGTGCTGGAGACGAAGGGCAGCTATTTCATTACCGCCGATTTCCGGCCGCTGGGCTTCACCGGCGATGACGTGGCGTTCTGCCGCGCGCTGACGGTCGAGGCGAAGGTGACCCCGATCCCCGTCACCGCTTTCTACGCCAGCGCCAACCCGCCGGACCATTACGCGCGCTTCGCATTCTGCAAGAACGAGGCTCTGCTCACCGAGGCGCTCGGCCGCATCGGAAACTGGATCGCGGCCAGTCGCGCGGTCGCCTGACGGCGAGCGGGATCATCATCGGTCGCGCTGTCGCTTGACGTAGGGGGCAGGCCCGCCCTATTTCCCCCGCTGCGTGGCGGCCATAGCTCAGTTGGCAGAGCGTCGGCTTGTGGTGCCGGATGTCACGGGTTCGAGCCCCGTTGGTCGCCCCAGATATTTGATTGGTGAGTGCGGCGTCGCTGCTCTGTTGCTGGACCGGCGACAAGCGGCGATTGCACCGCCGCTGCCTCCCGCACAATTAACCGCCATTCCGATCGTCGGTTCGGCTGCTCGCAGGCAGCCAGCCGGGTTCAACCGTGCGGCCAGAACGTGGCTGCCAGTCACATTGGCAGCCTACGCACCTCCTCCTCCGTCGACCCAGGCGGTCGAGGGCAAGGCAAGTTGGTTAGGCCCGCGACATCTTGCGCGGCCACGTTGCGCTCTGAACGCATTCACCCTCGTAAGCCGCATGGTGGGTTCGGCCCGATGCTGCAAATCTACGCTCTCAAGGCTCGGTCTTCATAATCCAGTTCGCGCGGGCGAATCCAAAGTGCCACATCGTGGAAACCAGCAAGTCCGATTGCTGCGTGGCGAGGAACATCAGGCCCGCCGCGGCGCTCTTCAGCCAGGAAATCCCGGCACCTGCCCTCGACGAACCATGGCCGATGACGAGACCCAATTGGCGTTGTGTCACGCCTTCCCAGAATGCCCGGTGCCTTAGCCATTCGTGCGTGCACCGTGCCTCCGGGATATGGTGGTTCACCTCCACGGAAGGATCAAAACGAAGGAGAAATCCGTATTGTACGGCGCGCGCAAACAGCAACATCTCCTCACCACCGACGAGGTTCTTTCCGGTTCGTCCCAAGTTCGGATCGAACCCGTTCACAGCCAGCGCCAAGCTCGAACGAATGCAAAAGAATGCTCCAACACCCGGCACCTTCGTGCCGGTCAACGGTTCAGTTTGTTCAACGAGCGAGAGCAGGTTGCGCCACTTCCGTGAGTGGATGACCGTCTTTTCCCAAACCGGCACGACGCGTCCGGTCACGACGCCGACATCGGCGGCGGTACCCGTGAGGGATACGCGCAGCGCCTCGGCCCAGTTTGGCGGAACGGTCGTGTCGTCATCAAGGAAGACGACCCAATCCGAGTCCCTGGCCGCCTGTATTCCGGCGTTGCGCGCGTTCGAGAGTCCCAGTACCGGAACGTGTACGAATTGAGCGGCCGGGTCGCAGATCGCACCCGCTGCGGCCACGCGCTGAAACTCTGCTTCGTCCTTCTCATTCACGCAAACGACCACGGAAAGGCTGCTTCTCCCCGCACTGCGCGCAATGGATAAAAGGCACGGACCAAGATCCGCAACCCGCTTGTGGGAGCAGATAACAGCAGAAATTTTGATGCTCTGAGACTGTGGTCTGCTCACATCGACCAAACCTTTCGTGTCCTTCGGGCTGAAGGCGCCCCGCAGAAATCGAGATATGGACAGGAAGTTTATACCGACGAGCCTTGAGGCGACTACACGATATTGAAATTACAGAATTTCGATCCGAGGCTCGAACGTCTGCGGCGTATGCTGCTCGGGTTTTACCAGCTGCCCGCCACGCAATGAGCCCATGAAGTCATCATCCTGATCCGGCGCGCCGGCGAGGATTGTGACGTCATGGTTCGTGGTCGGAGGTTCTCCGGTAATGATGGGTCACCGCGGACTGCTCGTACCTTGCCGCGCGAGCCGCTTCCCATCTTGGCTGTCCCTACTGTCGCGCCGGCACAGGTCGGCGCCGCCGGGATGCATGCCTATCCGCCCCGCCTGCTCCATGGAACGCAGCACTTGATGCCAGGCTCGTCCCGCGATACCGAAGGTGGAGTGTTGGGGTTACTCGGGCCCGCATCGCTGATGAGACGAGGTCTCACCCATAGATCTGAAGCCCAATGCGGCCAGCGTTCGGAGGATTGAAACGATGCGGGTATCCTTCGTCTACGTCGCCGATCACAGGATACTCCTCATGGCCCAGTACGCGGTCATGTCAGCCGCATTGTCCCAGCCAGCAGGACGAGATTATCACCTCTTTTGCCATCATTTCACGCCCGGAAGCGAAGTTGAGCCCTTCGCTGCCGCCGTCAGCGCGGCGGGCGGGCGCTTGCACCTCCACACGATCGAGGATGACACCTTTTCGCATATCCGCACCTTCGGGCACATCAGCAGTGCCTGTTTCCTGCGCATCGCCGCGGTAAGCGAAGTGGTCGCATCGGCCGATCGTGTCATCTACATGGATACCGACACGCTGGTCTTTGAAGATCTGGCCATTGAGCAGCTCGACCTGCAGGGGCGATCGATCGCGGCAGTGCTCGACATGGACCTGAGCGATGCGGGGCCATTTCCCGATTTCGTCCGCCAAGGTGCACTCGATCCATCCATTCGGTCGCGCTACTTCAACTCGGGAATGATGGTGATCGACCCGAAACGCTGGCAACGGGAGGCATTTCTCCATCGCTTCGCCGAGGCTCTGGTGGATCAGGAAAGTGGCTGCCGGTACAAGCCAAATTGCCCGCCGAACGACCAGTGTGCGTGCAACACCCTCTTTGCCGATGATTGGACGCCGCTGCCTTTCACCTACAATTTTCAGGCAAGTGGAAAATTCACGGAAGGCTGGCAAACAGCCAAGGTTCGCCACTACTGCGGCGGGGCGAAGTTCCTGCCGGTGACCCTGCGTCGCAACGATCGTCGCGACCTGGCTCTGATCGGCGAAATCAGCCGAAGGCTGGGCCAGCGTGGACCAAGGCTGCCGGCGCTTTACGAACTCGCATTCCGGATGAATGTGCTTCGGAACCGCAGCTACGCGGAGCAGATGCGGCGCTTCATCCAGTTTGCGGAGCCGCTCCAAGCTTGAACGACCAGCCTTGACGCCGGGCACGTCCCGTTGCGCAGTGCCGCCAAAGCGGAGGCACGAACATGAACGACCAACTCACCGGGCGCACGGCGCTCATTACCGGCGGCTCCAAGGGGCTCGGCCTCGCGATGGCGACGGCGTTCGCGAAGGCTGGCGCCGCGGTCGCCATCGTGGCACGTGGCACCGAGGCCTTGTCGACCGCCGAAGCGACCATCAAGGCGGCCACGCCGGGTGCGCGGGTCATCACGATCGCCGCCGATGTCGGCAGCGTCGAGGGCTGCGCGCACGCGGCCGAGATGGCGGGCGCGGTCGACATCCTCATCAACAATGCCGGGACATCGCAGCGTGGGCCCTTCCTGGAGCAGACTGATGCCTTCTGGCAGTCCGACCTGGACCTGAAGCTGTTTGCCGCGATCCGGCTCTGCCGCGCCGTGTTGCCGGGCATGCGGGAGCGCCGTTGGGGCCGCATCATCAACGTGCTGAACATCGGCGCGAAGGCCCCGGCCGCGACCAGCGCGCCGACCTCGGTCAGCCGCGCCGCCGGCATGGCGCTGACGAAGGCTCTGGCCAATGAATTCGCGCCCGACAACGTGCTGGTCAACGCCCTGCTCGTCGGCATCATCGAGAGCGACCAGTGGGTGCGCCGCCATGCGAATGAGAAGCGCAACATCACCTGGGACGAATGGAAAGCCGAGCAGGGAAAGGCCGTGCCGCTGGGGCGACTCGGCCGCGCCGAGGAGTTCGCGGCGACCGCGCTGTTCCTGTGCTCGGAAGGCGGCGGCTACATCACCGGCACGGCGCTGAATGTGGATGGCGGAAAAAGCCCGGTCGTCTGAGCGGCCTTTCGGGCATCGGGCTTGCATATCGCCTGGCCGTTCAGAGACCAAGCGATGTCGTGTGAGCAGAACCTGTCTTGGAAGGACATCGGCGAGGAGATCGGCGGCGTATCGTCGACCCTTATCGGGGGTGCGCAGCTTGGGCGGTTGAAACCGGTGAAGCACCTCGCCGCAAGGCCGCCAAGCTGTTCGGCCTCAGCGAGGCGGAGGAGCGCATGCTCAACGAGGCGCCCTATCGCGGCACCACCATGCCGCCGACCGCCCCCCTGATCTACCGCTTCTACGAGATGGTGATGGTCAACGACCCGCCTGGAAGGCCCTGATCGAGGAGGAGTTCGGCGACGGCATCGTGTCCGCCATCGACTTCTCGTTCGACTTCGAGCGTGAGCCGAACCCGAAGAGCGACTGCGCGAAGATCTCCATGAGTGGCAAGTTCCTGCCCTACAAGTATTATGGCGCCGAACAGGGTATCCCGGAATACGGGTTCAAGGAGGACTGACGTGGCGTTGAAAGTCGGTATTGCGGGTCTCGGCGCCATTGGGCTGCACCTCGCGCGCGCACTCGATCGCGGCGTCGAGGGGCTGGAGCTCGTAGCGGTCGCGGCGCGCGACCACGCCAAGGCGGCGGACAACCTCGCGGGGTTCGCGAAGCCACCGGCGATCACCTCGCTCGCCGGCCTCGCGGATGTCGCGGATATCGTGGTCGAGGCGGCGCCCGCTTCGGTGTTCGAGGAGGTCGCCGCCGCCGCCATCGCGCGTGGCCGAATCTTCGTGCCTTCCTCCTGCGGCGCGCTGCTGCCGCGCATGCATCTTGTGGAGCAGGCCCGTGCGAGCGGGGCGCGCATCATCATCCCGACCGGCGCATTGCTCGGCCTCGACGCGGTGCGTGCTGCGGCCGAGGGCACCGTCTCCTCCGTCACCATCGAGACGCGGAAGCCTCCGGGAGGGCTGGTCGGCGCGCCCTACCTCGCGACGCACGGGATCGATGTCCTGGCCGTGACGGAGGCCACGCTGATCTTCAAGGGCAACGCGTTCGACGCGGCGCAGGGCTTCCCGGCCAACGTGAATGTGGCCGCGGCGCTTGCACTCGCCGGCATTGGGCCCGAGCGCACCATGGTCGAAATCTGGGCCGACCCCGTGGTCACCCGCAACACCCACACTATCCGCGTCGAAGCCGATGAAGTGCGGCTGATCATGACCATCGAGAACGTCCCCTCGGTTGAGAACCCGCGTACCGGCCGGATCACGCCGCTGTCCATCCTCGCCTGTCTCCGAGGCCTGGTGAGCACGCTGAAGGTCGGCAGCTGAGGCTTTTGCGCGTAGCGCCTGCCGTGCTTATGCTGGCAGCGCAATGGAGGATAATTAAATGACCATCTCCCGACGCGGTGCCCTGGCGGCCGGTGCCGGCACGCTGGCCGGCCTGCCCTTCACCCGCGCCAGTGCGCAGGCGGCCAATACCATCAAGATCGGCGTGCTGAACGACCAGAGCGGCACCTATCGCGACCTCTCCGGCCCCGGCTCCACCATCTGCGTGCGCCAGGCGATCAGCGAGCTCGGTCAGCTCGGCTTCAATGTCGAGGTCGTGCAGGCGGACCACCAGAATCGCCCGGATGTGGGCTCCACCATCGCGCGCACCTGGTTCGACCGCGATGGCGTCGACGCCATCCTCGACGTGCCGACGAGCTCGGTCGCACTCGCCGTCGCCGGTGTCGCGCGCGAGAAGAACAAGATCATGCTGAACTCCGGCGCCGCGGCCTCCGATCTCACCGGCGCGCAGTGCAGCCCGAACCCGATCCACTGGACCTATGACACCTGGATGCTCGCGAAGGGCACCGGTGGCGCGATGGTGCGCGCCGGGGGCGACAGCTGGTTCTTCATCACCGCGGACTATGCCTTCGGCCATGCGCTCGAACGCGACACGTCGAACTTCATCCGCCAGGCCGGCGGGCGCGTGCTTGGCCAGGTCCGCACGCCGTTCCCCGGCACGACGGATTTCTCGAGCTACCTGGTGCAGGCGCAGGCGAGCCGCGCCAAGGTGATCGGCCTCGCCAATGCTGGCGCGGACACGATCAACAGCATCAAGCAGGCAGCGGAATTCGGCATCACGCGTCGTGGCGTGAAGCTCGCCGGCCTGCTCGTCTTCATCACCGACGTCCATTCGCTGGGCCTGCCGACGGCGCAGGGCCTGGTCCTGACCGAGACCTTCTACTGGGACCTGAACGAGCGGACCCGCGCGCTGACTCAGCGTGTGCGTGGCAACATGCCGAACAACCAGCCGCCCACGATGGTGCAGGCCGGCTGCTACTCGGCGGCGATGCACTACCTGAAGACGGTCAAGGACATGGGCGTGGTCGCGGCCAAGGCCGATGGCGCCGCCACCGTGGCGCGGATGAAGGCGATGCCGGCCGAGGATGACGCGTTCGGCGCCGGCTCCATCCGGCCCGACGGCCGCAAGATCCACCCGGCCTACCTGTTCGAGGTGAAGCCCCCCGAGGAAAGCCGCGCGCCCTGGGACTACTACAAGCTGCTGCAGACGGTCGCGACCGACGACGCCTTCCGCCCGGTGGCCGAAGGCGGCTGCACGCTGGTACGCTGAAGACGGCGTCCGCTAAGCCGGCCCTTCACCGAGGCACAGAATCCGCTAGGCTCTCCCGGCCTATTCCGGGAGAGCCTGCGTGCAGCCTGATCTGATCCTTCGCGATATCCGCCTGCCCGATGCGGTGCCCGGCGCCCCCACCATGGACCTCGCGGTGTTCGCGGGGCGCATCGTGGACATCGCGCCGCGCATCGACGCGACCGCACGCGAGGAGGTTCGTGCCGGTGGCCGCGTCGTCGCCGGCGGCTTCGTCGAGACGCATATCCACCTCGACAAAGCCTGCATCCTCGGGCGGTGTGAGTGCGAGAAGACGCGCAACCCGCACCGCGCGATGGAGCGTGTCTCGGCCGTGAAGGGCACCTTCACCGTCGAGGACGTCACCGCCCGCGCCGCCGCCACCATCGAGAAGTGCATCAGCCACGGAACCATGCGCATGCGCACCCACTGCGAGGTCGACCCGTTGGTCGGCCTGCGCGGGTTCGAGGGCGTGCTGGCGCTGCGGGAGCGCTACGCCTGGGCCATCGACCTCGAAATCTGCGTGATGCCGCAGGAGGGCCTGCTCAACAATCCCGGCACAGACGAGCTGATGCTGGCGGCGCTTCGTGGCGGCGCCCGCGTGGTGGGTGCGGCGCCCAACTACGACAGCGACCGCGCCGGGCAGATCCGCCGCGTCTTCGAGATGGCGCGCGAGTTCGACGCCGATATCGACATGCACCTGGATAGCGGTGCCACGGCATCGGAGCTCGACACGCTGCTGGTCTGCGATCTCGCGGAGAAATACGGCTGGCAGGGGCGCGTTGCCATCGGCCACGTGACCAAGCTCGCGACCATGCCGATCGCGGCGATGGAGGATGTCGCGCGTCGCATGGCGGCGGCCGGCGTGGCGCTGACGCCGCTGGTCGCGACCGACCTCTACCTCGGCGGCCGGCACAAGGAATTCGACGTGCCGCGCGCCGTGGTGGACGCGAACCGCTTCGCTGATCTTGGTGTGCTGTGTTCCATCGCGTCGAACAACATCCTGAACCCCTTCACGCCCTTCGGTGACGGGCAGTTGCTGCGCCAGGCGAACATGCACGCCATCGTCTGCCAGCGCGGAAATGAGCGCGATGTCGCCGCCATCTTCCGCATGATCACGGCGGATGCCGCGCGCCTGCTGCGCCAGGATGACTACGGCGTGGCGGTGGGCAAGCCGGCCGACCTGATCGTGCTGGACGCGCCCGACGCAGTGATGGCGCTGCGCACCACTGCCCCCGTCCTGCACGCCTTCAAGCGCGGCGTCCGCACCGTGACGCGCGCGCCGGTGCAGCTTCACCGCCCGAAGGGTTTCGGCGCATCAGCCTGACCCGACGTTCGAGAAGGTTGAGCGGCGCCGCCGCTCAGCTCATGCTCTCGATCATCTCGCGCACCTTCGGGTAGATCTCGTTCTGCCAGCGTCGGCCGCTGAACACCCCGTAATGGCCGACGCCGGTCTGCAGGTGATAGTGCCGCATGTTGACTGGAATTCCCGAGCACAGGTCCAGCGCCGCCATCGTCTGGCCGACCGAGCAGATATCGTCCCGCTCACCCTCGACCACCATCAGCGCGCAGCGACGGATGAGTTCGGGCCGCACGCGCCGGCCCTGGTATTCGAGCAGACCGGTTGCGAGCTCGTGGCGCTTGAAGATGCGGTCCACGGTCTCGAGGAAGAATTCTGCCGACAAATCCATGACGGAGAAATACTCCTCATAGAAATGGCGGTGTGCCTCGGTGGCGGCAGCGTCGGCGGTTGCGACGTTCTTGATCTGCCCGACATGGCCGCCGATGTGGCGCCCGATATTCATCGCCATGAAGGCGGAAAGCTGGGTGGCGCCGGGATAGACGCGGCGTCCCGCGCCCGCGAACTGGTACGGTACCTTCTGGATCAGGTTCTTCTCGAACCAGGCCATTTCCTTCTGCGCGGCGAATTCATTGACCTTGGTGGGTGCGATGCGCGTGTCGATGGGGCCCGCCATCAGCGTCATGCTGCGCGGCTGCGCGCGGTCGCAGTCCTCGGCCATGATCGCGGCGGCCGCGAGCACTGGCACGGAGGGCTGGCACACCGCCAGCACATGCGAACCTGGTCCCATTTTGCGGAGGAAATCAATGATGTGCGTGATGTAGTCGTCGAAGCCGAAGGCGCCGTCGCCGACGGGCACGTCGCGCGGATTGTGCCAGTCGGTCACATGCACATCGAAGTCGGGGAGCATCGTCTCGACGGTGCCGCGCAGCAGCGTCGCGAAATGGCCGGACATCGGGGCGGTCACCAGCACCTTGGGCTGCGGCTTCACGCCTTCCTTGACGAAGCGCAGCAGCGTGGCGAAGGGCGTCGACGCGACCACCTCCTCGCGCACCGCGACATTGCTGTTGTCCACCAGTGCAGTGGTGAAGCCGAAGGTCGGGCGATGGTGCAGCACCGCGGCGCGCCCGGCGACATCGAGCGCGCCGGCCAGGTAGCGCGCGGGGAAGTTCTGCGGCGCGTCGCCTGCGGCCGCCAGCAGCATCCGCGCGGATGCCAGCGCCATGCGCCGGAACGGCGCCGTGAACTCTTCCTGCATGGCGGTCAAGCTGTAGAGCATCGGCGACGCTTCTCCGCGGAATAGTGCAGTGCAGCGTATCTCGCGTCGCAATGAATTGATATGCTCCTCGCTTGGCGACGAAAGGATCGGGCCCATGGCGGAAGCTGTCTTGTTCATCACGAGCCGGAACTACTCCTCCTGGTCGCTGCGTGGCTGGCTGCTCTGCCGCATCGCCGGGCTGCCGTTCCGCGCGGAGCCGATCTCGCCGGACGATCCCCGCGTGAAGGAGGAGCTGCTGATGCGCGCATCCTCTATCCGCTATCCCGCGCTCGTGCATGGCGACGTGAAGGTCTGGGATACGTTCGGCATCGCTGAATACCTCAACGAGGCATTCCCCGGTGCCCACATGCTGCCCGAAGAAAAGCAGGCGCGCGCGCTGTGCCGCTCGATCTCCGGCGAGATGCATTCGGGCTTTTCGGCGCTGCGTTCGTCGCTGCCGATGAACATCCGCGCCAGCCGTCCAGGCTTCCGCATCTGGACCGGGCCGCGCGCCGACATCGCTGCGGTGAACGCCATCTGGGAGGATTGCATCGCGCGCTCCGGTGGCCCGTTCCTGTTCGGGAAGACGCCGTGCATTGCGGATGCAATGTTCGCGCCCGTGGTCAGCCGCTACGTCACCTACGACGTGACGATGGAAGGTGCCTGCCGCGTCTTCGCCGATGCGGTGCTCGGCTGGGATGCGATGCAGGACTGGATGCGCGACGCGCTCGAGGAGCCCGAGGAAATCGCGGAGCTCGATATCGAGTTCTGAAGGGAGCCTCCTTGTTTCCTCAGGCGCCAGGCGCACGCTTGCCGTGCAGCGGGTTCCAACCGGCCATGGCCAGTCAGCTTTGCAGCAGCACGACCTCCGCAAAGGAGCTCCGCAGCCCGTCGTGCCGCCACGGCGTATCCGCCGGCTTCACATGCGAGAAATGGTTGACGATCGGTCGGTCGAGCATGGTCGCGCCTCCGTCCGCGGGGCACATAGGCCGCCGCGCTGTTCGGTTTGCCGGTTGGCGCTCCTCATCGTTTCGATGGTGGGGTGACGCTGCGGTGCAATAAAAACCGGATTCATGACCGCGGAATCGCCTGGGACTTCCGGTGGATCGCTGCCCACCCTATCCTGCGGCCTGCAAGACCAGGATGAAACGTATGACCATGCAGGGCAAGCCAGGGCTGGCGGCGCCAACCGATGCGGCCTCACGCATCCGGATGCTCAAGGCCATCGAGAGGAAGCTGCTCTGGCTCTCGGCCTGGATGATCCATACGGCGAACCACGTCCGGCCCAACAAGGATGGCCTGAAGGTCGGCGGCCACCAGGCCTCCTGCGCCTCCATCATCTCGGTGATGACGGCGCTGTATTTCGACATGCTCAAGCCATCCGACCGCGTCGCGGTGAAGCCGCATGCCGGGCCGGTATTCCACGCGATCAACTACCTGCTGGGACGCCAGACGCTCGAGAAGATGTCCACGCTGCGGGAATTCGGCGGCATCCAGCCCTATCCGAGCCGCGTGAAGGATGGCGCTGAGGTCGATTTCTCCACCGGCTCCGTGGGCCTGGGCGTCGCACTCACCACCTTCGGCTCGCTGGTGCAGGACTACGTCCACTTGCACGGTCTGGGGCGGGCGGATGTGCCGCGTGGCCGCCACGTCGCGCTGGTGGGCGATGCCGAGCTCGACGAGGGCAATATCTACGAGGCGCTGCTCGAAGGCTGGAAGCATGATGTCCGCGATGTCTGGTGGGTGATCGACTACAACCGCCAGAGCCTGGATTCCGTCGTGCCGGATCGCCTGTTCGGCCGCATCGAGGGCCTGTTCCGCGACATGGGCTGGAACGTCGTCACCCTCAAATACGGGCGCAAACTGCTCGCCGCTTTCGCGCGGGAGGAGGGCGATACGCTGCGCCGCTGGATCGACGATTGCCCCAACAGCCTCTACGCCGCGCTCACCTTCCAAGGCGGTGCCGCCTGGCGCAACGCGCTGCTTTCAGAGCTTGGGCGGGTGCCCGGCGTGCGCGCCATCATCGACCCGCTTTCCGATGACGAGCTCTCGGACCTGATGACCAATCTCGGCGGCCACGACATCGAGACGATGTGCGAGGCCTTCCGCACCCAAGACGCCGAGGGTGACCAGCCGACCTGCTTCATCGCCTACACCATCAAGGGCATGGGGCTGCCCTTCGCGGGCCACAAGGACAACCACTCCGGCCTGATGACGCGCGAGCAGATGGACATCTTCCGCACGTCGATGAACATCCGCCCCGGCCATGAATGGGACTTTTTCGAAGGGCTGGACGTGCCGGAGGCGGAGCTGCGCGCCTTCATTGCCGGCGTGCCTTTTGCCGAGCCGCTCGCGCCCGAGGGCCGCGCGCTGGCCTCGCCGACCATCCATGTGCCGGCGATGCTGCCCACACCCGGTGCCGCGCCCGGGCGCGTGGTGTCTACCCAGGCGGTGTTCGGCGAGATGCTCGCCGAGATCGGGCGCGGCAATGGCGAGTGCGCCGACCTCGCCTCGCGCATCGTGACGACCAGCCCGGATGTGACGGTCTCAACCAATCTTGGGCCGTGGGTGAATCGGCGCGGCATCTTCGACCGGCACAAGAAGAACGACGTGTTCCGCGACGCCAAGCTCGCCTCTGCGCAACGCTGGGGCATGTCGCCGGAAGGGCAGCATGTCGAGCTCGGCATCGCCGAGCAGAACCTGTTCCTGGTGCTGGCCGCGCTCGGCCTTTCGCACAGCCTGTATGGGGCGCGGCTGCTGCCGATCGGCACGGTCTATGATCCGTTCGTCAATCGCGGCCTCGATGCGATGATCTACGGCTGCTACCAGGATGCGCGCTTCATGCTGGTGAGCACGCCATCCGGCATCACGCTCGCACCCGAGGGCGGGCAACACCAGTCCATCAACACCCCGTTGCTCGGCATGGCGCAGGACCGTATCGCGGCGTTCGAGCCGGCGCACGCGGATGAGCTCGCGATCCTGATGCGGCACGGCTTCGCCCATATGCAGGCGCCGCAGGGGTCCTCCGTCTGGCTGCGGCTTTCGACGCGTACGCTGACCCAGCCGGACCGCGCGATCGACCCGGCCGCGGTTATCGCGGGCGCGCACTGGGTGGTGCCGCCGGCAGAAGGCGCCCGCATCGCCATCGCCTACCAGGGACCGGTCGCGCCGGAGGCCACGGCCGCCTTCGCCGAACTACGCGCGGAGGAACCGGGCGCGGGGTTGCTCGCCATAACCTCGCCCGACCGGCTGCATGCGGAGTGGCTGAAGGCCCGCCGCGCGGGACGGGGAGGGGAGCGGTTCGTCTCCCATATTGAGGGACTGCTGGCGCCGATGGCTCCGGGGTCGTCGTTGGTGACGATCCTCGATGGCCATCCCGCGGCCCATGCTTGGCTCGGCGCGGTCCGCGGGCAGCGTGTGGTGCCGCTCGGCGTGGACCGGTTCGGGCAGGCGGGGGATATCCCGGCTCTTTATGCCGAGTACGGGTTGGATGAGAGCGCGATCCTGGATGCCTGCGCGGAGGCGTTGTTGGGCTGAGGAAGGTTGGGAGAAAAGAATTTCCCCCAAACCCCCATTCTTTCATTTTTAGATGACTGGTCCGGGGCTCACAGGTTGCGTTCGATGAGCGTGCGCTGAGCAGGCAGCACCTAACAATTCATAAAATATGAAAGATTGGGGTCGGGGGAATTCTTTTCCTCCAATCCGTCGTCGGCACTGCCTCGCCAGCCTCAAGGATGCACAGGTGCCGCCCGCGCCTTAAGCAGCCGCCGTTCCGATGCGCGAAGTTTCGCCGTCGCACCCGGTTTACCGGGCTACCCACATCGACCTAGCCTCTCCCCGTATCCATCGGGGGGAATTTGAGCGTGCCGCATTATCGCAACCGCCTTGCCCTCGCTCTTGTCCTTCTCGCCGGGCTTTGGGTGGCCCCCGCCCCCGCGCAAACCGTGACTGCCGTGTTGGAAGCGGAGATCGTCACGCTCGATCCGCATTTCACGCCGGCCTACATCTCCCGCACCTTTGGCTACATGGTGTTCGACACCTTGTTCGCGATGGATGCCGAGGGCCGCGTCCAGCCGCAGATGGTCGAGTCGTGGACGGCATCGCCGGATGGCCTCACCTGGTCCTTCACCCTGCGCGAGGGCCTGCTATGGCATGACGGCACGCCCGTCACCGCGGCCGATTGCGTGGCCTCGATCCGCCGCTGGGGTCCGCGCAGCTCGATAGGCGCGCGCCTGATTGCCGCCACTGCCAGCATCGAGGCCAATGACGCCCGCCGCTTCACCCTGACGCTGAAGGAGCCCTTCGGCCTGGTGCTGGACACCCTCGGCACCACGTCGTCTCCGGTGCCGTTCATGCTGCCGTCGCGCCTGGCTACCACGCCGGGGACGGACCGCATCACCGACATCATGGGCTCCGGCCCGTTCATCTATGACCGCGCACAGCATCGCACCGGCGATCGCATGACGCTCCGCCGCAACGCGCGCTACGTGCCGCGCACCGAGCCGGCCAGTGGGCTCGCCGGCGGCAAGCGCGTGGGCATCGAGGCGTTGGAAATCCGCATCGTGGCGGACGGCGCGACGGCCGTCGCCGCAATGCGCGCCGGCGAGATCGACTACATGCAATACGCCCCCTTCGACTTGCTGCCGGCGCTGGAGCGCGACCGCCGCGTGCGTGTCATGGGCTTCACCGGGCTCAACATGTTCACCGGCCACTACCGCATGAACGCCGCCACCGGCCCCTTCGCCGACTCCGCCATCCGACGCGTGCTGCTGCACCTGGTGGACCAAGGCGAGGTGATGGCCGGCATGGGCCTGACGGGCACCTTCTCGCGCACCTGCAACGCCTTCTTCATCTGCGGCTCGCCCTACGAAATCGACGTCGCGACCGAGCCGATGCGCACCCCCTCGATCGAGGCCGCGCGCGCCGCACTCCAGCAGACCCGCTACGCCGGCGAGCCGGTGATCGTGCTGGTCGCCAACGACCTCGAGGCGCCGCGCATCTCGTCGGAAATTTTCGCCGACCGGCTCCGTCGCGCGGGCTTCAACGTGGACATGCAGGTGATGGATTGGGCGTCCGTCCTCGCCCGCCGCACGCGCCGCGATGGCTGGAGCGTGTTCGGCGTGCACGCGCTGGGTGTCGACCTGCACTCGCCGCTGACGAACTCCGTGGTGGGCTTCAACTGCACCAACGCGATGACCGGCGGCTTCCACTGCCAGGAGGCGCTGACGCCGCTGTTCGGCGCCTTCGCCGCGGCGCCGACGCTCGAAGCGCGCCAAGCGATCGTCGCGCAGATGCAAACCATCATCTACGGCGAGGCGATGGCTGTGCCGTTCGGGCAGTTTGCGCAGCCGGCCGCCTATCGCGCGCAGCTCGACGGGCTGCTGCCTTCGGCCATCCCGATCTTCTGGAACGTGACGAAGCGGTAGGAGCAGATCGCGGATGACTCGCATCATCAGGAGCGTGAATCGGCGCGTCAAACACGCGGCTGTCGCAGCTGGAGCGAACGCAGTGACGCGAAAGGCGCGATAACCCCATGTACGACGTGATCGTGGTGGGGGCCGGTTCCGCCGGCGCCCCACTCGCCGCCCGCCTTTCCGAGGATGGGCGTCGCCGCGTGCTGCTGCTGGAGGCCGGGCGCGACTGGCGCTCGGCCGAAGCGCCGGCCGCGCTGCGCAGTGCCAACATCATCCCCTTCATGCACGATCCCGCGCACCAAGCGCAGTGGCAATGGCCGGGCCTGATGACCCGGCGAACCGCCGCGCAGGAGCCGCGCTTCTACTGGCGCGGCAAGGCCATGGGTGGGTCCTCCGCGGTCAATGCGCAGATCGCGATTCGTGGTGTCCCCGCGGCCTTCGATTCATGGGCGGAGGCCGGTTGCGAAGGCTGGTCCGCGCGCGATGTGCTGCCGCTCTACGACGCCATCGAGGATGATGCCGACACCGGCACCGCGCCGGGCATCCGGCAAGGCGGCCCGCTGCCGGTCTTCCGCATGCCGCAGGATCAGTGGGGCGCGGTGGACCGGGCCCTGCGCGATGCTGCCCTGGCCGCCGGCTACCCGTGGAAGGACAACCTGAACGCGCCGGAAGGCGAGGGCATCTCCTGCAACCCGATCAACCTGCGCG
Organism: Rhodospirillales bacterium; assembly: GCA_028288785.1. Classification (GTDB taxonomy): domain Bacteria; phylum Pseudomonadota; class Alphaproteobacteria; order Acetobacterales; family Acetobacteraceae; genus Plastoroseomonas. Next base: position 16,271 of record JAQGHV010000167.1, read on the forward strand.
ACGGCCAGCGCGTCACTACCAATGATGGCTACCTGGAGCCCGCGCGCGGCCGTGAAAACCTCACCATCCGCGGCGGCGCCATGGTGGACCGCGTGTTGTTCGAGGGGAGCCGCGCCCGCGCCGTTCGGGTCCGCTTCGAGGGCGAGGCGGACTGGCAGGAAGTTGCCGGGCGCGAGATCGTACTGTGCGCCGGCGCCATCCATTCCCCCACCATCCTGCTGCGCTCCGGCATCGGTCCCGCCGCCGAGTTGGCCGCCCTCGGCATCGCCATCCAGCACGATCTGCCCGCGGTCGGCCGCCACCTGATGGACCACCCCATCCTGCGCGCCAGCATCAACCTGAACGAGGCCAACCGCGCCCACGGCGCCGATGCCCGCCACACCAATTGCTGCCTCACCTACAGCAGCAAGCTCGGCGGTGGCGGCGAGCGCGACATGATCATGATCGCCTACAACCACCGCGGCCTCTCGCCCCGCGCCGAGCCCTTGCCGCAGGGCGCAGTCGGTGTCGCCCTCTACGACGCCTTCTCCCGCGGCAGCCTCCGCCTCGTCAGCGCCGACCCCGAAGCCCAGCCGATCGTCGACGAGAACATGCTCGACGACCCGCGCGACCGCCTGCGCCTGCGCGACGGCGTTCGCCGGCTTGCGCGCCTCACCGCGCTGGATCCCCTGAACGGCATCGCCACCAGCATCGAATTCGGCGAATCCGGCCTCTCCATGGTCGACGCCGCCGCCCTGTCGGATGACGAACTCGACACCATCATGCTGCGCGAGGCCGGCGACATCCAACACGCCGCCGGAACCTGTAAAATGACCGCCCACGAAGAACCCCGCGGCGTCGTCGATCCCGACCTTAAGGTCCGCGGCGTCACCGGCCTGCGCGTCGCAGACGCCTCCATCATGCCCACCGACTGCCGCGCCAACCTGCATTTCACCTGCGTGATGATCGGCGAGGCGCTGGCACGGCGAATGCGAGGGGCAGGGGGGTAGAGCGAGTCAGGCGAGGGGCTTTGCCCCTCGACCCCTACGAGGGGCAGGGCGCCCGGACCGCCTTTATTGGTGCTGGATTTGAGAGGTGAGTTTTTCGGCCATTGGCCTTGTGCCTTTCATCGGGAGTGGGTGGCCGGAGGGATGCCCCCGCCATGAAAGCGCGACCTCCAGGCCACCCACTCCCGATGAAAGGCTCTGATTAAAGACCAAGACCACTTCCCGGACCCAACACCCAATGAAGCGGTTCAGGGGCGCTGCCCCTGGTGAGGTCGAGGGGCGAAGCCCTTGCCTTAATCACCTTCCCCCGCCCTCGCATTTGCCGTGTCGGTGCAACCGCGCTACACGCCCCCTCTTCTCGGCCGCAGGCGCTACGCGGGCGTGGTGGAATTGGCAGACACGCTGGATTTAGGTTCCAGTGGCGCAAGCCGTGGGGGTTCAAATCCCTCCGCCCGCACCAGCGCCCACCTGCGGCTTTCCGGTGTTTTCAGCGAATAGGTGTGACGTCCGATGCAGGTGACCGAAGTTGCGAACGAAGGCCTCAAGCGGGCTTTTTCCATCACGGTTTCGGCGACCTCCATCGCCGCCGATCGCGACAAGCGCCTGGCGGTGCTCGGCCGTGACATGAAGCTGCCGGGCTTCCGCCCCGGCAAGGTGCCCGCCCATATCGTCAAGCAGCGCTACGGCCAGGCCGTCATGGGTGAGGTGCTCGAGCAGTCGGTCGAGGAAGCCTCGCGCCAAGTCGTGACCGACCGGGGCCTGCGCCCCGCGCAGCAGCCCAAGATCGAGGTGGTGAACTTCGCCGATGGCGCCGACCTGGAATTCCGAATGGATTTCGAGATCCTGCCGGAAATTCCGATGCCTGACTTCTCGTCCATCGCGATCGAGCGCCTGAAGGCGGAGCCGAGCGAGGAGGCGATTCACAAGGCCCTGGAGAACATCGCCAGCCGCAATCGTGGCTTCGAGGATGTCGAGGAAGTTCGCCCGGCCGTCGTGGGCGACGTCGTCTCCGCCGATTTCGTGGGCCGCGTGGTGCCGAACCTGATTGCCAATCCCGGCGTCGAGGGCGCCGGCGCGCCGGCGACGCTGCCGACCGGTTTCGAGGCAGTCGACGGCGCGAGCGTGACTGTTATCGGCACCGGCCGTGACGGTGGCTTCGCCTATGTCGACCTGCAGCTGGCCGATGGCGCCGTGGCGCTGGGTGGCGCCGTTGAGCTCACTTCCGGAGAGGGCGTGCTGTCGGCCCGACTATCGGTCCAGGATGGCAGCGCCGAGATCGCCTTCGGCGTGCAGGAAATTGGCGCCGAGGGCATCCTCCGCACCCTGACCACCGCGCTGGCACCGTTCGGCGCCGACCGCGCCGAGGCACGCTTCACGCTGACCGGCGACGCGACAGCGACTCGTCCCTTGCTGATCGTGACGGGTGGCCCGGTGACGCTGCGCGTCGCGCTGCCGCGCTACATGGCCGGTGACGCCGTGCTGGCCGAGCCCTTCCCCGGCGGCACCGCCGAGGATGCGCCCATCGAGATCGGTGGCGGCAACTTCATCCCCGGTTTCGCCGAGCAGCTCGAGGGCATCAGCCCCGGTGAGCAGCGCGACGTGCTGGTGGCCTTCCCGGTGGCCTACGGTTCCAAGGATTTGGCCGGCAAGGAAGCCGTCTTCGCGATCACCGCGAAGGGCCTCAAGCGCGCGGTGACCAAGCCGATCGACGACGAGCTCGCCAAGGGCATCGGCTTCGAGGGGCTGGACCCGCTGAAGAACGTGATCCGCGAGCAGCTGCAGCGCGAATACGACCAGATGAGCCGCATGCGGGTGAAGCGCCTGCTGCTCGACAAGCTGGCCGAGCAGGCGAACTTCGCGGTGCCCGAAGGCATGGTCGAGGCCGAGTTCAAGGCGATCTGGGATCGCATCGAGGAAGACCGCAAGGCGGGCAATGTCGACTCCGACGATGCCGGCAAGGATGACGACGCGCTCAAGGCCGAATACCGCACCATCGCCGAGCGCCGCATCCGCCTGGGCCTGATGCTCTCCGAGATTGGGCGCACCAACAACGTCCAGGTTTCCGCCGAGGAAATGCAGCGGGCGATGCGCCAGGAAGCCGGCAAGTACCCGGGCCAGGAGCAGATGGTGATCGACTTCTTCCGCAAGAATCCGCAGGCGGCCGAGGGTCTTCGCGCCCCGATCTTCGAGGAGAAGGTGGTCGACTTCATGCTGGAGCTGGCCCAGGTGACCGACCGCGTCGTGCCGCCCGAGGAAATCGCGGCGACCTAGTTGCCGAAGGGCTCCGGCGCCACGCGGCGCCGGAGCCGCAATACTGGCGTGCATTGCGGCAGAGCGATGCGAAATCCTCCCGCACGGCATCGCCGAAACGCCATGCGTAAATATCTCAGCGCGAACGCATAGCCGCCTTGCGCTGTACGCGCGGCACCGCCATAGATCACAACGAGATCCGGCGCACCGACGCTGGACGTAAGGGGAAGGAGGGCGCGTGTCTGACATCATTCTCGAGACCGTGGGCCTGTCGAAGGAATTCCGGGGTTTCGTTGCGGTCAGCGATGTGAGCCTGCGCGTGAAGCGCGGCACCATCCACGGGCTGATCGGTCCAAATGGCGCCGGCAAGACCACCTTCTTCAATTTGCTCACCAAGTTCCTGCCGCCGACGCGCGGGACCATCACCTATAACGGTCGCGACATCACCGCCATGAAGTCGGCCGATGTGGCGCGACTCGGCCTGGTCCGAAGCTTCCAGATCTCCGCGGTGTTCCCGCATTTGACGCTGCTGGAGAATGTGCGGGTCGCGCTGCAGCGCCAGCGCGGTGGCAGCTTCGATTTCTGGCGGGCCCAGGGCCTGCTTCGCCGCTACGACGAGCGCGCCCGCGAGCTGCTGGAGGATGTCGGCCTCACCCCCTGGGCGACCATCACCGCCGGCGAGCTGCCCTATGGCCGCAAGCGCGCGCTGGAAATTGCGACAACCCTCGCGCTAGACCCGGTGATGATGCTGCTTGATGAGCCGACGGCTGGCATGGCGCATGAGGATGTCGACCGCATCGTGGCGCTGGTGAAGCGCGTGGCCATCGGGCGCACGGTCCTGCTGGTGGAGCACAATCTGAAGGTCGTCGCGGGTCTGTGCGACCAGATTACGGTGCTCACGCGGGGCCGCATCCTGGCTGAGGGCGACTACGCCGCGGTCTCGCGCAACCCGGAGGTCATCGCCGCCTACCTCGGCACCGAGACCGACACTGTGGGAGTCACGGCGCATGGCTGACGGCATGATCCGCGCCGATGCGGACGCCCTGCTCGCGCTGCGCGGGCTCGAGGCCTGGTACGGCGAGAGCCACGTCCTGCACGGTGTCGATATCGACATCAAGCCGGGCGAGGTCGTGACGCTGCTCGGCCGCAACGGCGCGGGCAAGACCACGACGCTGCGCGCGATCATGGGCCTGGTCGGACGTCGCGCCGGTTCCATCCGCCACAATGGCGTGGAGCTGATCTCCGCGAGATCCGACGTCATCGCGCGCAAGGGCATTGGCTATTGCCCTGAGGAGCGCGGCATCTTCGCCTCGCTCGACGTGACCGAGAACCTGATGCTGCCTCCGGTCGTCATGCCGGGCGGCCTCAGCCTCGACGAGATCTACACGCTGTTTCCGAACCTGAAGGAGCGCGCGCGCAGCCAGGGCACCAAGCTCTCGGGTGGCGAGCAGCAGATGCTGGCGATCGCGCGCATCCTGCGGACCGGGGCCAAGCTGCTACTGCTCGACGAGCCCTCCGAGGGTCTCGCGCCGGTCATCGTGCAGCAGATCGGCCGCATGATCCGGGAGATCAAGTCGCGTGGCTTCACCGTGCTCCTGGTCGAGCAGAATTTCCGTTTTGCGCAGACCGTCGCGGACCGGCACTACGTCATGGAGCACGGCCGCATTGTCGACATGGTGAAGAACGAGGAACTGCTGACCTCGCTCGACCGCCTGCACCAATACCTCGGCGTGTGAGAAGGAACGGAACAATGGATCGCAGGAGCCTGATCGCCGGTGCCGCCATCCTCGGCGCGGCACCGCTCGCACGCGCCAGGGCGCAGGCCGCCAACACCGTCAAGATCGGCGTGCTGAACGACCAGTCCGGCACCTATCGCGACATTTCCGGCCCCAACGCCGTCGCCTGCGCCCGTCAGGCGGTGGCCGATTTCGGCCCGCGCGGCTTCAACGTCGAGATCGTCTTCGCCGACCACCAGAACCGCCCCGATGTCGGCGCCAACATCGCCCGGCAATGGATCGACCGCGACGGCGTCGATGTCCTGCTCGACGTCACCACCTCCTCGGTGGCGCTCGCCGTCAACGACATCTGCCGCGAGAAGAACAAGGTCCACATCAACAGCACCGCTGCCACCTCGGACCTCACCGGCGCACGCTGCGCGCCCACCACGGTGCACTGGACCTACGACACCTACATGCTGGCGAAGTCCACCGGTGGTGCGATGGTGCGCGCCGGCGGCGACAGCTGGTTCTTCATCACCGCCGACTATGCCTTTGGCCACGCGCTCGAGCGCGACACCGGCGAATTCGTCCGCCAAGCCGGCGGCCGCGTGCTCAATGCGGTGCGCACGCCGTTTCCCGGCACGACCGATTTCTCCGCCTTCCTGGTGCAGGCCCAGGCGAGCCGCTGCAAGGTCATCGGCCTCGCCAATGCTGGGTCGGACACCACCAACTGCATCAAGCAGGCCGCCGAATTCGGCATCACCAGGCGCGGCGTGAAGCTCGCCGCCCTGCTGATGCTGATCCCTGATGTCCATGCTCTCGGCCTGGAAACCGCCCAAGGGCTCGTCTGCTCCGAGACCTTCTACTGGGATCTGAACGACCGTACCCGCGCCTTCTCCAACCGCGTCGCGCCTACCTTGGGCGGCATGCGCCCGGCCAGCACCCAGGCCGGCTGCTACGCCGGCGTGTTGCACTACCTCAAGGCGGTGCAGGACATGGGCGTCCCCGCTGCCAAGGCCTCCGGCATCGAGGCGGTCAACCGCATGAAGGCGATGCCAACCGAGGATGACTGCTTCGGCGCCGGTTCGATCCGGGCCGACGGTCGCAAGATCCATCCCTCCTACCTGTTCGAGGTCAAGGCTCCGGCCGAAAGCCGTGCGCCGTGGGACTACTACAAGCTGCTCCAGACCACCCCGGCTGAGGAGGCCTTCCGCCCCCTCGCCGCCGGCGGCTGCCCGCTGATCCGCAGCTAGCCGCGACTGCGCGGCCAAGAAATTCGTAAGGGAGAACAAAAATGACGACGACACGACGCACTCTCCTCTCCGGCGCCGCCGGCACTGCCGCCCTTGGGGGACTGCCCTTCAGCTCCGCCCGTGCCCAGGCGGCGAACACGATCAAGATCGGCGTGCTGAACGACCAGTCCGGCACATACCGCGACATCTCCGGCCCCTATGGTGTGGAATGCACCCGGCAGGCGGTGGCCGAGTTCGGCGCCCAGGGCTTCAATGTCGAAGTCATCGTGGCGGACCACCAGAACCGCCCGGATGTCGGCGTGAACATTTCCCGCCAATGGTACGACCAGGGCGTGGACATGATCCTGGACGTGCCGACCTCGTCGGTGGGCCTCGCGGTCAACACGGTCGCGCGCGAGAAGAACAAGGCCTACATCAACACTGGTTCGGCCACCTCCGATCTCACCGGTACGGCGTGCTCGCCCAACACCATCCACTGGATGTACGACACCTACATGCTGGCCAAGTCGACCGGCGGTGCGATGGTGCGCGCGGGCGGCGACAGCTGGTTCTTCATCACCGCCGACTACGCCTTCGGCCATGCGCTGGAGCGTGACACCGGCAATTTCGTTCGCGCCGCCGGCGGCCGCGTGCTGGGCAATGTCCGTTATCCGTTTCCGGCGACCTCCGATTTCTCCTCCTTCCTCGTGCAGGCCCAGGCCAGCCGCGCCAAGGTGATCGGCCTCGCGAATGCGGGGGCGGACACCATCAACTCCGTGAAGCAGGCCGCCGAGTTCGGCATCACCCGCCGAGGCGTGAAGCTGGCGGCGCTGCTAATGTTCCTGCCCGACGTCCACGCCATCGGCCTTGAGACCGCGCAGGGCTTGGTCCTCACCGAGAGCTTCTATTGGGACCTCAACGACCGCACCCGTGCGATCACCACGCGCCTGCAGCCGCGCCTGCGCGACATCAAGCCGAATATGGCGTCGATCGCGAACTACTCGGCCGCGCTGCACTACCTGAAGGCGATCAAGGACATGGGCGTCGCGGCGTCGAAGGCCTCGGGGATCGAGGTCATCAACCGCATGAAGGCAATGCCCTGCGACGATGACGCGTTCGGCGCCGGTTCGATCCGCCCGGATGGCCGCAAGCTCTGTCCGTCGTACCTGTTCGAGGTGAAGTCGCCGGCCGAAAGCCGCGCGCCGTGGGACTACTACAAGCTGCTCCAGACCACCCCCGCCGAGGAAGCTTTTCGCCCCTTGAACGAGGGCAACTGCCCCCTGGTGCGCAGCTAACGCCGCGTGGTGCTGGCCCCCCAGCCAGCACCAACAGTTAAAAATAAAAGAATGGGGCCTGGGGAAATTCCTTTCACCAGCCTGGCTTCTCCTCCGAGGAACCACCCGCGATGGACGAACTCTTCGGCATCCCGCTCCCCCTGCTGTTCGGGCAGCTCCTGCTCGGCCTGATCAATGGCGCCTTCTACGCCATGCTCTCGCTCGGGCTTGCGGTGATCTTCGGCCTGCTGAACGTGATCAACTTCACCCATGGCGCGCAGTTCATGATGGGCGCCTTCGCGGCCTGGATGCTGCTGAACTGGTTCGGCGTGAACTACTGGTTCGCGCTGATCCTGGTGCCGATCATCATCGGCGCGACCGGCATCGTGCTGGAGAAGCTGATGATCAGCCGGCTGTACAAGCTGGACCACCTCTATGGCCTGCTGCTGACCTTCGGCATCGGCCTGGTGATCGAGGGCGTGTTCCGCAATGAATTCGGCTCCTCCGGCTTGCCGTACCGGATCCCACCCGAGCTTTCCGGGGCCTGGGACCTCGGCTTCATGTTCATGCCGGTCTACCGCGGCTGGGTGGTGGTGTTCGCCGCCGCCGTGTGCCTCGCGACTTGGCTGGTGATCGAGAAGACGAGCCTCGGCGCCAACCTGCGCGCCGCCACCGAGAACCCGGCCCTGGTGCAGGCCTTCGGCATCAACGTGCCGCGTATGGTGACGCTGACCTATGGCGCCGGCGTGGCCTTGGCCGCACTTGGCGGAGTGCTGGCGGCGCCGATCTACTCGGTCAATCCGCAGATGGGGTCGAACCTCATCATCGTGGTCTTCGCGGTGGTGGTGATCGGCGGGATGGGGTCAATCCTGGGCTCGGTCATCACTGGCTTCGGGCTCGGCATCGTGGAAGGCCTGACCAAGGTGTTTTATCCTGAGGCATCCGCTACCGTGATTTTCGTCATCATGATCATCGTACTGCTGGCACGTCCCGCCGGCCTGTTCGGGAGGACCGCCTGATGGCCTCGGAAACCACCGCTACCGGTATCGTCGCGATCCCGGAACCGACAAGCGACGGAAGCCTCTGGGGCTTCTCCCGCCCGCAGCGCATCGCCTTCATCGTCCTGCTGGTTTTCCTGGGCGTGGCGCCCTTCGCGGGGCTGTACCCCGTCTTCTTGATGAAGCTGCTGTGCTTTGGGTTGTTTGCCTGCGCCTTCAACCTGCTGATCGGCTATGTCGGGCTGCTGAGCTTCGGCCACGCCGCCTATTTCGGCATGGGCGGCTACATCGCCGGCCACACCGCCAAGGTGATGGGCGTGCCGCCGGAACTCGCGATCATTCTGGGCGGCGTGGTGGGTGCGGCGCTGGGCGCGGTGTTCGGCTGGGTCGCGATCCGGCGCCAGGGCATCTACTTCGCCATGATCACGCTGGCCCTGTCGCAGCTGGTCTATTTCGTCTGCGTCCAGGCACCCTTCACGGGCGGCGAGGACGGCATCCAGGCGATCCCGCGCGGCAAGCTATTCGGCATCATCGATCTCAGCCCCGATCTCTCGATGTACTGGGTGGTGGCCACCGTCTTCGTCATCGGCTTCCTGCTCGTGCACCGTATCGTCCATTCGCCGTTCGGGATGGTGATGAAGGCGATCAAGGAGAATGAGCCGCGCGCGACATCGCTCGGCTATCGGACCGATGACTACAAGCTGCTGGCTTTTATCCTCTCCGCGGGGCTCGCGGGCGTCGCGGGTGCGACGAAGTCACTGGTCTTCGGCATCGCGACGCTCACCGACGTGCATTGGTCGATGTCAGGTGAGGTCGTGCTGATGACGCTGGTGGGCGGGCTCGGGACGGTGTTCGGGCCGCTGGTCGGCGCGGCGGTGATCGTCACCATGCAGAACTACCTGGCCGAATGGGGCGCCTGGGTGACAGTGATCCAAGGCGGCATCTTCGTGGCCTGCGTGCTGGCGTTCCGGCGCGGCATCGTGGGCGAGATCGGCGCGCTGCTGCGGGTGAAGTTGTAGCTGCGGCGGTCACGAAGGATGACCGGCGCCGCTACGAATTTTATGTGCCCTTAAGCGCCGGGCGCAGCCTTCGGCCGCTTGGCTCGCCAGACGACCGGCGGCGCCTGTTCAGGCTTGCTGCCCGCGGTTCTGGCCGGCGAGCGATTGAGGGGCAGGTAGTTTGAGCTTGCCGCAAGTCGGGCACTCGGCTCGGCAGCTGAGGTCAGAGGTCAGAGGTCAAAGGTTCCCAGCCGCGCGGCCTCAGAGCGGGTGGCGATAGACGAGGAAGCCGGACTCCTCGGCCACCTTGTCGTACAGCAAGCGTGCGGTCGCGTTCGTGTTGTGGGTCAGCCAGTAGACCCGGGCGGCACGCGCCTCCCGCGCCTTCGCGTACACCGCCTCGATCAGCGCCCGGCCGATGCCCTTGCCGCGCGCGCCCTCGCTGGTGAACAGGTCGTGCAGGTAGCAGTAGGGCGCGAGCGACAGGGTGGTGCGGTGGTACAGGTAGTGCACCAGGCCGAGCAGCTGGCCATCCTGCTCCGCGACAAGAGCATGCATCGGCTCATACCCGTCGAAGAAGCGGGCCCAGGTCATGGCGGTGATCTCCGGGGCGAGCGCCGTAACACCTGCGCGGCCGTAGAAGGCGTTGTAGCCATCCCACAGCGTCAGCCACTGCGCGTGATCCTCCGGGCGCACCGGGCGTATGGTGGGTGTGGCGCTCATCGGTGATCCTCCAGGCGCGGCGATCGTGCCGCTGATGGAGCCACCCTCCACCGTTTTGCCGCCGCAAGACCAGCCCGGAATGCTCTCGGCCCGGTCATCCCTGCCAATGATTTAGGCCTCCGGCGTCCACTGTGCGGATTTTCGGAGCGTGAGTGCCCTTGCGGCGCGCGCCCAAAATTGGTTTCTGTCTCCATGGTCCTGGCCATCGACGATCTCACCGTGGATTTCACCACGGACCGAGGCACCCTCCGCGCCGTCGACGGCGTGAGCCTCGCCGTAGCCTCTGGCCGGACGCTCGCCGTGGTCGGCGAGAGCGGGTCGGGCAAGTCCGTCACGGCACTCGCCGCCGTGGGGCTGCTGCCAGGCAGTGCGCGCATCGGCGGCCGCATCGCGCTCGACGGAGAACCCCTGACCCCGGACCGCCAGCGCGCGCTTCGCGGCGGCGCCATGGCGATGATCTTCCAGGAGCCGATGACCAGCCTCAACCCCGCCTTCACCGCCGGCGAGCAGGTCGCCGAGGCGCTGCGCATCCATCGCGGCTTACCCCCGCGGGCGGCGTTCGAGGCCGGCGTCGCCATGCTCGACCGCGTGCGCATTCCGGATGCGGAGCGCCGTGCGCGACAGTATCCGCACCAGTTCTCCGGCGGCATGCGGCAGCGCGTGATGATCGCCATCGCGCTCGCCTGCGCCCCGCGCCTGCTGCTGGCCGACGAGCCGACCACCGCGCTCGACGTCACGGTGCAGGCGCAGATCCTGGCGCTGCTCGACACGTTGAAGCGCGAGACCGGCACCGCCGTGGTGCTGATCACCCACGACCTCGGCGTGGTCGCCGACCACGCCGACGACGTCGCCGTCATGTATGCCGGCCGCGTGGTGGAGCGCGCGCCCGCCGCGCGGCTGTTTGCCCAGCCCGAGCATCCCTACACGGTGGGCCTCCTCGGCGCGGTGCCGAAACTCGCGGGCGGGGCAGGGCGCCTGGCCTCCATCGCGGGGACGGTGCCGGACATGCGCAGCCCGCCGCGGGGTTGCCGCTTCGCGCCACGCTGCCCCTTCGTCATTGCTCGCTGCGTGGCCGAGGCGCCGCCTCTGATGGAGATGGCGCCGGGTCATGCCAGCGCCTGCTGGCGCGCGCCGCTGAGTCAGGTGCTGGAGGCGGCGTGATGCCCATTACGCAACCATGATGCTCGCCCTGGAAGATGTCGCCCGGCGCTTCGGCACGGTTCGCGCGGTCGATGGCGTGACGCTGTCCGTGGCGCAGGGCCAGGTGCTTGCCGTCGTGGGCGAATCCGGCTGCGGGAAATCGACGCTTGGGCGCCTCGCGCTGCGGCTCATCGAGCCGGATCGGGGGCGCATCCGCTTCGCAGGCGAGGATCTCGGCAAGCTCTCGCCGCGCGCGCTGCGGGCGCGTAGGCGCGACATGCAGCTCATCTTCCAGGACCCCTTTGGCAGCCTCGACCCGCGCATGACGGTCGAGCAGGCAGTCGCCGAGCCGCTCATCCTGCATAATATCGTCCCGCGCGCGAAGGTGCGCGAGCGGGTGGCGGAAATGCTCACCCGCGTCGGGCTGCGGCCGGAACTCGCGACCCGCTGGCCGCATGAATTCTCCGGCGGGCAGCGCCAGCGCATTGCCATCGCACGGGCACTCGCGAGCGGCCCCAAGCTGGTGATCGGCGACGAGCCGGTGAGCGCGCTCGACGTCTCGGTGCAGGCGCAGGTGGTGAACCTGCTGCAGGACCTGATCCGCGACCTCGGCCTCACCTTCATCCTGATCAGCCACGACCTCGGCGTGGTGCGCCACATCGCGGACCGCGTCGCCGTGATGTACCTCGGCCGCATCGTCGAGGAAGGCACGACCGCTGCCATCTTCACAGCACCCCGCCACCCTTACACCCGCGCGTTGCTGGCCGCGGTCCCCGGCCAGGGTGGTGGCGCCCCGCCACTCGAAGGCGATGTGCCGAGCCCGAGCAACCCGCCGCCGGGCTGCCATTTCCACACGCGATGCCCCTTTGCGGAGGCGATCTGCCGCGTGGAAAGCCCGGCGCTGGAGGGCGGCGTCGCCTGCCACCTGGCGGATCGCTTGCCGCCAGCAGTCGCGATGGCGGAAGCTGAACCAGGCGGCGCGCGTCTCGCGCGACTGCAGGAATTCTTCAAGGACGGAGCACGGGCATGACACCACCGCCCCATTTCAGCGATCCGCAATCCGCATCGCGGGACGAGTGGCCGGACGGCCGCCACCAGCAGTCCGGCGAGGCCAGTGGCCGGAAGCCAGGCCCGCCGCTTGAGGGCACAAAAAGCCAGCGGCCATCCATCATGGCGGCATTCTGGCTCGTGCTGGCGATGCTCGCGGCTGGCAGTGCTAGTGCTCAGAACCTTCGCATCGGGCTGCGCGAGGACCCCGACATCCTGGACCCGACCCTCTCGCGCACCTATGTCGGCCGCATCGTCTACATGTCGCTCTGCGACAAGCTGTTCGACATCAACGAGCGCCTGGAAGTGGTGCCGCAGCTCGCCACCGGCTTCACCTGGGAAGACCCGCGCACCCTGCGCATCGCGCTGCGCGAGGGCGTCACCTTTCATGACGGAGAGCGGATGGACGCCGCGGCCGTCGTCTATTCGCTCAACCGCCACATGACGATGCAGGGCAGCTTCCGCCGCAGCGAGATCAGCGAGATCGAGACGCTCGAGATCGTCGATCCCCTGACCGTCCGCATCCGGCTGAAAAGCCCCTCGGCCGCGTTCATGGCGCAGCTCACCGATCGCGCCGGTATGATCGTGTCGCCGCGCGCCGCGGAAGCCCTGGGCCGCAATTTTGGCACCCGCCCGGTTTGCGCCGGCCCCTTCCGCTTCGTCGAGCGCGTGGCGCAGGAGCGCATCGTGGTCGAGCGCTTCGAACAATACTGGAACCGCGCGAATATCCACTTCCAGCGCGTCACCTACCTGCCGATCCCGGACAACAACGTCCGCCTCGCGAACCTGCAATCCAATGCCATCGAGTTCGGCGAGCGGATGGAACCCGACGACGTCCGCACCGCGCAGCGCAGCCGCAACCTGGTCGTCGTTCCCGTCGAGGAGATCGGCTACCAGGGCATCACCATCAACCTCGGGCGCGGCCCCGGTGCGACCAATGCGCTGGCGCGGGACGCCCGCATCCGCCGAGCCTTCGAACTCAGCATCGATCGCGCCGCCGTCAACCAGGTGGTCTATGAGGGAATGTACACGCCGACGCGGCAGCCGCTGCCACCCGCCAATCCCTTCCACGCGCGCGACTTCGCCCCGCCTGGGCGCGACATTCCCCGCGCCCGCACGCTGCTGCGCGAGGCCGGCGTCACCGGGCCGCTCACCGTCGAGATGATTGTGCCGAACAACCCCGATCTTCGACAGGTGGGCGAAGTGATCCAGTCCATGGTGCGCGAGGCCGGCTTCGAGCTGCGCCTGCGCGCGATGGAATACGCCTCCGCCCTGCAGGCAGCGACGCGCGGTGAATACGAGACCTTCCTCACGGGCTGGTCGGGCCGCACCGATCCGGACGGCAACATGTACACCTTCATGCGCACCGGCGGCGGGCAGAATGACGGCGACTACTCGAACCCCGCGGTGGACCGGCTACTCGACGCGGCGCGGATCGAGATGGATGTGGAGCGGCGCTTGGCGCTCTATGCCGACATCATGCGCATCGCGATCGGCGAGGATGCCAGTCGCGTCTACCTGTGGCACCGCAAGAACATCATGATCCACAACACGCGCCTGACCGGCTACGCGCCAGTGCCGGATGGGCTGGTGCGGCTGCAGGGGATGCGACTGCGCTGATGCTCCGCTGGCTCGCCCGCCGCTTCGCGCAGATCATCCCGACGCTCATCGTGCTGTCGATGCTGATCTTCGGGCTGCAGCAGCTGATGCCCGGCGACCCCGCGATGATCCTCGCCGGCGAGGAGCGTGGGGACCCGGTGGTGCTCGCGCAGATCCGCGCCGAGTTGCGGCTCGACAGGTCCTTGCCGGAGCAATACCTGCACTGGATCGGCAATGTGCTGGTGGGCGATTTCGGCTTCTCGTGGCGCATTCGCGAACCGGTCGCGAACCTCATCCTGCAAAAGCTTCCGGTGACCTTCCAGCTATCGGCGATGGCCTTCATCATCGCCGTGCTGATCGGGGTGCCGGCGGGCATTCTCTCCGCCACTCACCGCGACACGCCGACGGATTGGGTCGCCAACGGCATCGCGCTTTTCGGCATTTCCATGCCGAACTTCTGGCTCGGCATCATGATGATCCTGCTGTTCAGCGTGGAGCTCGGCTGGCTGCCGCCTTCGGGCTACGTGCCGATCACCGAGGATTTCTGGCAGTCCATCGCGACCACGATCATGCCCGCCTTCGTGCTCGGCACCGGTGTTGCCGGCGTGCTGATGCGGCACACGCGCGCGGCGATGCTGGGTGCGCTGGCGCAGGATTATGTGCGCACCGCACGCGCAAAGGGAGTGGCCGAGCGCGTGGTCGTCTGGAAGCATGCGCTGCGCAATGCGCTCATCCCGGTCGTGACACTTGGAACCATCGAATTCGGCCGCCTGCTGGCGGGCGCGGTGCTCACGGAGCAGATATTCACCATCCCCGGCTTCGGGAAGCTGATCGTGGATGCCGTGTTCAATCGCGACTACCCTGTGGTGCAGGGCGTGGTGCTCGCGACCGCGCTGATTTTCGTGGGCCTCAGCCTGGTCGCGGATTTGCTCTACATGGCGGTGAACCCGCGGATGCGACAGGCATGAACGCGATCCCGCCCGAGCCCCTCGCCACGGCGCCCGCCGTTCGGCAATCCCCCATGCGCCTGGCGCTGCGGCGCTTCCTGCGGCACCGGCTGGCGGTCGCGGGCCTCGTCATCGTGGTGCTGTTCGTGCTGGGCGCCGCGCTCGCGCCGCTGATCGCGACGGCCGACCCCAACGCCACGTCATGGAGCGCGATCCGCCGCGAGCCCTCGGCCACCTACTTCTTCGGGACCGACGAGAATGGCCGCGACGTCTTCTCGCGCGTTATCTGGGGTGCGCGGGCGAGCCTCGCCGCGGGCTTCCTCTCGGTGGCGGTGGCGCTGTTCATCGGTGTGCCGATCGGCCTGCTCGCAGGCCTCGCCGGCGGCTGGGTGGATGCGCTGATCTCCCGCATCGCCGATGCCATGCTCTCAGTGCCTTTCCTGATCCTGGCAATCGCACTGGCCGCCTTCCTGGGGCCGGCGCTGGAGAACGCCATGATCGCCATCGCGATCAGCGCCTCGCCGGTGTTCGTGCGCCTCTCACGCGGCATGGCGCTGGAGGCGAATGCGACCGATTGGGTGGAAGCCGCGCGTGCGCTCGGCAACCCGCCATGGCGCCTCGGGCTGCTCCATGTGCTGCCCAACATCATCCCGCCGCTGCTGGTCCAGGCGACGCTCTCCATCGCCGAGGCGATCATCGCGGAGGCGTCGCTGTCCTTCCTCGGCCTTGGGCAGCAGCCGCCGGCGCCGTCCTGGGGCTCCATGCTCAACTCGGCGCAGCGCTTCCTGACGCAGGCACCCTGGCTCGCGATCTTCCCGGGCCTCGCGATCTTCCTCGTGGTGCTCGCCTTCAACCTGGTGGGCGACGGGCTGCGCGACGCGCTCGACCCGCGCAGCGAAAAGCGATGATCGCCTGGCAGGATGCACCAGCAAGCCTGCCCGAGGGGGAGCGCATCTACGCCATTCCGGACATCCACGGTGCGCTGAGCAAGCTCCGCGCCTTGCATGGAATGATCGCCGCCGACCTGGTTGAGCGCCCTGTCGAGCAGCCTCTTCTGGTCCATCTTGGCGACTATGTTGACAAGGGCCCGAACAGCCGTGGCGTGGTCGAATTCCTGATGGCCGGCTCGCCCTGCGCCGCGTTGCACCTGCGCGGCAACCACGAGGACATGATGCTGGCCGCACTCGCTCGCGAACCCGGCGCCGAGATGGACTGGCTGTGGTGCGGCGGCCGCGCCACGCTCGCGAGCTGGGGCGCCACCGAAGAAGACTGGGTGGATGCTGTCACGGCACCTCAGCGCGATTTCCTGAACGCGACCATCTTCTGGCACCGGGCGGGAGGCTACTTCTTCACCCATGCGGGCATCCGCCCTGGCGTGCCGCTGGACGCTCAGGCGCCGGACGACCTCATGCGCATCAGAAGCGAATTCCTGAGCAGCGAGCGGGATCACGGCGCCGTCATCGTTCATGGCCACACCGCCGGGTTCGACGCGGTGATTCGCCCCAACCGCATCTGCCTCGACACCGCGGCCTGGAGCGGCGGCCCGCTGACCTGCGGCGTGTTCGAGGGTGACCGCCTGGGCCTGCTGCGCGCCTGACGCCGAATGGCGGCGGTCATGAAGAATGATCGTCGCTATTCGGCTTTTTTCATGCCCTCAGACGCCGGGCGCGAACCTCCGGTCCGCTTGGCTTCGCCGGACTGCCGGCGGCCGCCATTCGGCCGCTCGGAGCGAGTAGAGCACCCACTTCATTGGTATAAGGCCCCCTTGTACCTCCCCGCCCTTGATCGGGAGCGGTGGATCGCCGATCTACACCGCATCATGGGCAAACGTAGAAAACGCGCGGAGCGACACGGTATGTTGGCAGGCTACGACCGCACCCTGCTGAGCGTGGTGCCGACGCCGATCCGGCGCATGGTCGGGCTTTGGCTGCTTGGCCTGTCGCTTGGACTGCCCGCCTTCATGGCGGTTTTCCGCTGATGGAGCGCGCCGGTGCGCCTGGTTGGGGCGTGATGATGCAGCGCTTCCGTGACGGTATTCGAGGTCTGGGCCTACCCCTCCTCGTGGCACCGCTATGGTTCGACCTCCTGATCGAGATGTTCTCGAACCGGCCGAGCCGCATCGTGGGCGATGCGCTTGGGATCGGGCTCGTCTGGCTCGCCGTCGCCATGCTGCGGCGGGGCGGTGCTGGCGATACGAGGCGTGCCGCCGCCGTGGTCGGGCTTGCCGCCGGCCTTACCGCAGGGCTGGCCGCGCATGTCGGCTGGCTGCCATCCGTGATGGCAGGGTTCGGCGCCTATGTAGGCATGCGGCTGCTCTATGATGGCAGCTTCGTGGAAGCGCCGCCGCCGCCCGAGCCCATCGTCGAAGCACCCCCCGCGCCGCCCACGCCCGTGAGCATCGTGATCGGCGAGGCCGAGGCCCGGCTGACGCGTCTGCGCGCAACTGCGGCACGCCTCTCTGCGCCCAGCCTGACGCGCGTCGCGGATGCCATGGGCGCCGTGCTCGATGACCTCCGTGCCCGACCGGACCGACTGCCGCTCGCGCGCCGCTTCCTGGTCGTCCACCTCGATGGTGTGGACCGCATTGCGGACCGCATGGTCGCCGGCGCCGAGGCGCCCGAGACGCTCGGACCGCTGCTCGGTGAGCTGGAACGAACCGCTGGCGAATTGCGTTCCCATCTGCGCGCCGAGGAGAATGCGGCGCTCGAGGTTCAGGTCAAGGTCCTGTCGGACCGCTTGCGCGAGGAGGGCTACCGATGAGCGACATCACCGCCACCGACAAGGCGACCCGCGAGGCCGCAGTCACCCGGCTATCTCAGGCACTCGACATCGCCGATCCGGGATCGATCCTGCGTTTCGGGCAGGAAGCGCAGAACCGCGCGACGTCGGCCGCCGACGCCATGCTCGAAGGTGCCCGCAACCGCGAAGCCGGGGAGGCTGGGCAGACGCTGTCCACGCTGCTCGCGACGCTGCGCGGCTTCGATATCTCGGCTTTCGGTGAAAAGCCGGGCCTGTTCGCGCGCATGTTCCGCAAGGCCGCGGCCGAGACACATGCCGTCGTCAGCAAGTACGAGGATATTCGCGGCCAGGTGGAGTCGGTCGGCGACCGGCTCGACACCCACCGCACCCGGCTACTGGAGGATGTGGAGAAGCTGGAGCGCCTCTACACTGCAACGCTCGATTGGTTCCATGCGCTCGGTGACCATGTCGCCGCCGGCGAAGTGGTGTTGACGCGGGTGGACAGTGCCGATCTCCCGGCGCTCACCAACGAGGTCCAGGGCGGCGATTCCGTAGCCGCGCAACGCCTGCGTGATCTGCGCGCCGCGCGCGACGAGCTCGACCGCCGCATTCATGATTTGCGCCTGACGCGCCAGGTGGCGATGCAGGCGCTGCCGTCGATCCGCCTGATCCAGGAGAACGACAAGGCGCTCGCCGCGAAGATCCAGAGCGTGATCGCCAACACCGTGCCGCTGTGGCGCCAGCAGCTTGCCCAGGCGCTGGCGATTGGCCGCATGCGGGAGGCGGGATCGACGCTGAAGGAAGCCACCGACCTTACCAACGAGTTGCTGACCGCCAATGCGGAGCGGCTGCGGCAGGGCAACGCCGAAGCGCGGGTGCAGCTAGAGCGCGGCGTGTTCGACATCTCCGCGGTGAAGCAGGCGAACGCTGCGCTCGTCGCGACCATCGAGGACAGCCTGCGTATCGCCGAGGAAGCGCAGGTCAGCCGCAAGGCCGCGGCGAAGGAGCTGGAAGCGGCCGAGACGGAGATCCGCCGCGCGCTGACCAAGGCGCGTGCAACGCCGTTGCCGGCGGGGTCGCCGCCGAGGTGAAGGGCGGCGGTCGTGAAAGCGATCGACCGGATGTTTACGCCCACAAGCGCGTCGTGCTGAAAACACCTTTGGTGTGACGTGCCGCCTCCGGCGGGCGGGCTCGCCTGATGACCGGCGGATCGGCCTCTCGGGATAATGCTGGTGATGGGGTTTTCGCCAGTCCTGCGGCGAGACAAGTCGCCTGAGGCAACGCCCGCGACCTGAGTTGGACTGACGCTGCGGTCAGCGAAGTCACGCTGCGACGCCAGCGGCAGAGTCCGAAGGAGCGCCGCTGGTACAGCGGCGAGGCAGGTGGCCGCAGGCGACCGCCGGTCAGATGAGGGCCCCGAAGGGCCCTCATCCGCTATCGCCGTCGGATGTTACCGAACGCGCTCGGCCGAATACGCCATCAGGTGCGTGAACACGGTGCGCAGCAGCGGCACCGGGCCGGTCGCGCGGGCGATCATATCGCCGATGACATGCTCAGCCTCGACGGCCGCACCCCGCAGGATGTCCCGGAACATCGAAGCGGTGGCGCGTGATCCCTTCGCCTCAAGCATCCCGCGCAGGCGCCCCAGATGTGCCTCGCCCGGCGGATGCCCGGCAGCGGCGGCAACACTCGAGCATTCCGCCATGATGCCTGCGAGGAATTCCGTCCCGCCCGGCGCGGCGTTGATGGCGCCGAGTGGGGCGCGCATCAGCGACGTGCTGCCGGCGATGCTGGCCAGCAGGACCCACTTCTCCCACATGTCCTGCATGATGCGTGGGCTCGCGGTGAAATCGAAGCCGCACCCCGTGCAATCGGCGGCGAAGGCCTCGACGCGCGGCGAGATGCTGCCGTCGCGCTCGCCGAACTTCATCTCCGCATAGGGTGCCAGGTGGATCACCTCGCCGGCCTCGCCCAGCGTCGTCGCGATGCCGGCGAGCCCGCCGAGCACCGCGCCGGCGCCGAAGCGTTCCTCGAGCATGGTGAGGTGTCGCATGCCGTTCAGCATCGGAAGGATGGCGGTGCCGGGGCCGACCGCGGGCGCGATATCGGTCATCGCGCTGTCGAGGTCATAGGCCTTGCAGCTGAGCAGGATGAGGTCGTAGCCGCCGCCTAGCTTGTCCGCGGTTACGGTCGGCGGGGAGGGCAGGGTCACATCGCCGGCCGGGCTCTTCACGATCAGCCCGTGTTCGGCGAGGATCGCGGCGCGCTTCGGCCGCACGAGGAAGGTGACATCGCGCTGTTGCTGCAAAACCCGCGCGCCGAAATAGCCACCGATCGCGCCGGCGCCGACCACCAAGATCTTCATCGCTCAAATCCTTGTTGCTGGGCCTCTTATCGACCGGAGTGCCCGCCTGCGCCACGGGCAGACTTCCGAAGTGGCCCCATCGGGAGGCCGGCGAGCCAAGGGGCGTGGTGGAGCAAGCGTTCCGGCGGTGGGAGCCTCGCGTCCCTGGCCGCCAGACGCCGGGAGGTGCTCATTCCGGGCAGCGGCGCCGCTATGTTTTCTTCCCGGTACGCGGGCGCTTGGCATGCCCGCGCAAGTCATCGTGGAGCGGGTGCCTTCGTCGCGTGATCTGCGTGATCGTTCCGGCGCCCGGAACAACTCGCTATCCGCCGCGCTGCTCAGCCGGCTCGCAGCACCGTCACAGCGCCGGCGCCGTGTGCGCGGGTCGCCAACACCTGCCAGCCAGGCGCGCTGCCCTCGGCGAGCGCGGGCACGCAGTCTTCACCGCGCGGGTGCTCGGCGACCACCACTGCGGCCCGCGTGATCCAGCCCGCTTGGTGCAGCGCCCCGAGCGTGCGCAGGATCAGCCCGGCGGCGTAGGGAGGATCGAGGAAGATGAGCCCGCACGGTGCCGTGGCACGCGGTGGCCGCGTCGCGTCGCATGCCATGACAATGGCATCGGCGCCGCAGGACGCGACATTCGCGCGGAGTGCCGCCAGCGCCGCGCGATCCTTTTCGAAGAACACCGCACTCGCGGCGCCGCGCGACAGCGCCTCCAGCCCCATGGCGCCGGTGCCGGCGAAGGCATCGAGCACGCGCTGTGTCCCGAGCCACTCCCGCCCGCCCCACTCCGCGTGCCAGAGCATGTCGAACAGCGCTTGGCGCAGGCGTTCGGACGTAGGCCGCGTCGAACTTCCTGCCGGCGAGGCCAGGTTCCGCCCGCGCCACTGCCCCGCGATGATGCGCGGCAAGGGCTGCTACTCGTCCCGCCGCCGCCCACGCGCGGCGGGGCCGGCATTGCGG
>JAQGHV010000171.1 GCA_028288785.1 Rhodospirillales bacterium
ATCAGCCGTGCGGGCTGCATAATCAGCGCGGGTCCTGGCACCCAGCCCACGGATCGTTCGCATGACATCATTGACCGCAGAAGGCGACCAGATGACAAGCGACACGCTGGAGGTTTCCGCACCCCTATTCGCCGGCTCCGACCCGCTGTTCATCGATTTCGGTTGCGGCACCGGCAACTCGATCCGCTTCGCCGAAGGCATCATGGGCGGTCCCGGGGTCGGTCTGGAGATATCTCCGGACCGCGCTGCGGCGGCGGTCGAACGCGGCTATGAGGTTGCCGTGGGCGACCTGCTCACCTTTGCCGGCCGCAGCGTCGCGACTGCCAGCTTCGCCATCGACCTGTTCCCGGAACTCGAGACCAGGCGGGCCTGGGAAACAGCGCTGGTCACCATGCTACGCGCCGCACGCGACTTCGCCTTCATCCAGCATCTGTGCTTCGACAGTGCCGAGGCGCTGCTGGCGCGCGGGCAGACCAGCGCGGCGCACGCGGCGAAGCCCGTGCTGCTGCGGCCACGCGCCATCGACTACCTGCACTTCGTCCAGCAGCATCGCGCCAGCCTGAACATCGTGGGCTTCGCCGCCTTTGGGATCGGCGAGGCGACCGGAACGCCCTCGGCTTTCGAGGGCATCACCGGCACGCTGCTCGACAGCGCCATGCCCGCCTTCCGCTCGGTTCGGATCATCATCGCCCGCAAGCAGGTGAGCCGCTTCCGAGCCGCCCTCCAGCGCGCCGGTTCGGGCGAGCTCCTTATGTACTGGGAGCAGCCGGCCTGAGCTGCCGGCCGCGATTAAGGGCGACGCCGATCTTCTTCAGCATGCGCCGTTAATGGCTTTATTGATGCATCCTCAGGCATGACTGTGCCGCGCGTCCACATGCAGGGACGGTAATCTGGGCGATGAGAGTGAACGCAGCCATGAACCTGGCGATTCCCGGGATCGACGCAGTACGGGAATGTGCCTGGGGTTCGCGCATCGGCGGGGCCATCGCATGGCCGTGACGACTGCCACGCCGCTCGTGGCGGCCCGTGCCGCATTGCGGGCCGGACGCCCGGCCGAGGCGCTCGCCGCTCTGGACACGCCGTGGTTCTTGCGCTTCCCCACTGCCGAGGTGCTGCTGCTGCGTGCCGACGCACTCCGCGCGCTAGACCTTCCGGAAGCCGAGGCCGCCTACCAGGCGGTGCTCGCCGTGTCCCCGCGCGAGGCTTCGGCGATGATGGGGCTAGGCGCTATCGCTCGCACGAAAGGCGACGCGGAAGCCGCTCTCGCCGCGTTCGAGGGCGCGCATGCGGCGGTGCCCAGGAACCTCCGGCCGCTGGATGCGCTGATGCGCGAGTATCGCGATGCGCAGCGCTGGGCGGATGCGGAAGCGAAGGCGGAGGCGGCGCTAGACATCGCGCCCGGCCACCTGCTCGCGCTGATGATCAAGGGCCAGGCCGCCCGTGCCCGTGGTGACAGTAGCGCCGCCATCGCCGCCTTCCAGGCGGCGAATGCGGCCGCGCCAACCGACCTCAAGGCGCTCGACTCACTCATGCGCGAGGCTCGCGATGCGCGCTCCTGGGATGTCGCGGATGCCGCGGCGGATGCAGCACTTGCCCTCGCGCCGGAGCACCTGCTGGCGCTGATGATGAAGGGCCACGCAGCACACGGGCGGCGCGACCGGGCGGCAGCCCTCGCCGCCTATGAGGCCGCCCACCAGGCCGCGCCGCGTGAGCTTCGCCCGCTGGAAGCCTTGATCCGGGATCACCGCGAGGCGGAGCGCTGGACTCAGCTTCAAACCGTGACGGCAGCGGCGCTCGCGGTCGCGCCGAACCACCCACCGGCGCTGCTGGCTCTCGCTCACATGCATCGCCATCTCGGCGCGCAGCAGACCGCCATCGAGGTGCTGCGGCCGATCGCCGATACCCGCGCCGCGCGGCTGGAATTCGCACAATTGCTGCTCGACCTTGGCGAGGACGAGGCTCGCGCCGAGGCCCGTACCCTGCTCACGAATCACCCCGACCGGCGCCGTGCGCTGCGCCTGCTCGGACGTGCCGCGCTCGACCGTGGCGCCTTCGCCGAAGCGCGCGCCGATTTCGAAGCGGTGCAGGAGCCCGACCTCGCGACCATCCTCGCACTCGCCCTGCTCGCTTGGCGCGAAGGGCGGCCGGATGATGCGCAAATCCACATCGCCGCGGCCGAGGCGATGGCGCCCGACGATGCGCGGCCGATCGAGCTCCAGGCACGACTGGCGCGCGACGCCGAACGCCATGCCGACGCCGTCGACCTGTTCCGCGCGGCGCTGGCGCGCAACCCGTCCAGCGCCGATGCACTGCTCGGCCTGCCCGCAGTGCTCGCCTCGACAGGGGCGTTCGACGAGGCGGCGGCCGCCACCGACCACGCCGAGGCCATCCTCGGGGCGTGGCCGCGCATAGCGCTGCTGCGCGCCGCGGCACTCCGCCGACGCGGACATTGGCCCCAAGCGCTCGAAGTCGCGCGCGCCGCCTGCATCGGCGAGCAGCCGCCGCTCAACCTGATCATCGAGCGCACGCGCCTCGAACTCATGCTGGCGGGTCCCGAAGCTGCGACGGCGGCGCTCGACACCGCCCGCCCGAACACGCCGAAGGACCGCTGCGACATCTTGCTCCACCGCGCCCTGATCCTGGAGGAGGGCTGGGATTACGACGGTGCCGGCGCTTTGTTCGCCGAGGGTGCCGCGCTGGTGCCGCGCCATGCCGAACTCCGGCTCAATGCCGCGCGCAACGCCCTGATCCGCCTGGACGCCGATGGCGCCCGCGAACATCTGGGTGCGACGATGGAGGTGCGCGCCGCGCCGCGCCGGCAGGCTGGGCGGAGCAGCAACATCAGCCAGACCCACGCGGGGCAGATCCTGGACGAGATCTCGCTTGACCCGCAACTGCTGGCCGACCTCCAGCGCATCCGGCGCCTGCCGCCGGCCGAACGCATCGTCCCGCTCGGCATCGAGATCGACGCCAATCCGGACAGCACGGCGGCGGCGATGCAGTTGCTGGTCGCCCATCGCGCCGCGGGTCCGCTTGATCAGCCTGTCGCCGTCGATGGTGCCGTGATCCCAAGGCGGATCTGCCAGTTCTGGACCGAGTCCGACCCGCCGCCCGACGTCCTCGCGCTGATGGCGAGCTGGGCCCGGCACCACCCCGGCGCGGCGATCACCCGCTTCGACGACGAGACCGCGCGCGCCTTCCTGCAGGCGCGCTTCGCCCCTGTCATCACGAGCGCCTTCGATGCCGCCCGCGAGCCCGCGATGCGCGCGGACGTGTTCCGGCTGGCCTGGCTCTAGGCGGAGGGCGGCATCTATGCCGACGCCGATGACCGCTGCCACGCCTCCCTCGCCTCGCTGCTGCGCCCGGGCCTGACGCTTGCTTTCTACCTCGAGCCCTGGGCGACGATCGGCAACAACTTCATGGCCGCCGCGCCGCGCCAACCGCTCATTGCGGACGCGCTGCGCCAGGCCGCGACCTCCGTACTGCGCGGCGACCGCGATCTCGTCTGGCTCTCGACCGGGCCGGGGATGATGTCACGCTGCCTCGCAAGCGCGATGGTGAAAGCCGGTGGGCTACTACCGGGTGTCGCGATCTTCAACCGGCCGCTGCTGCACCAGCGTGTGGCGATGCACTGCTTCCTGCCCTACAAATCCGGCAACCGGCATTGGAGCCAGGCGGCCTTCCGCAAGGGTGTCCGCGATGCGGCGGTCGCGAGCCCGACCGCCTTCGCCGAGGAAGCACGGGCGATGCCGATCGAGTAGGGCACTATTCGCCTGCCGCCAGAATGCCCCCACGCGCGCCACATGGCGTACGGCGCGCGCGTTAACTACAGCACCTGTCGAGGGCGGTCTGACGCCCGTGTGGTCAGGTCCGGAAGGCTTGGCGCGCGAGCAGCTTCCAATCGGCGCCCTGCTTGGTCCAGACCTGGAGGACGCCGATGCGCACGCTGCTCGGCGTCGGGCCGCCAAGTTCGCCAGAGAACGTGTTGCGCACGATGGCGTTCGGCCCGTCGACCGCGATGGTCTGGTCGGAATGGGTGATCGAGCGGAACGGCGTTCGGCTCTCGATCAGGTTGGACACGAACTGCGCCTTGTTTTCGATCCGTCCGGCAGAGTGGCCATAGCTCAGCGCACTCGCCGACAAGGCTTCGAGGCGGGGGCGGTCAGCGGCGACCATGGCGGCGCGGAGCGCCTCGACCTGCGCCGCGACGGCGGCGGCCTCGTTGGGCTGGGCGATGGCCTTGGCGGCGATGATGGTGCCGAGGCCGGCAAGTGCCAGCGCCCGGCGTTCAAGCCTGGGGCGTGCGGTGGTGGCCATTTTTCTTGTTCTCCCTCTGAAGTTGCCTTGGTGGCGAGAGAGGGTGGGCCCGATCCGGCACAGGGTTCAAGTGCGATCACCGGCACGAGGGTCTGACGCGTGCCGAGCGGCCTTCGCGAAGGGCGCGTGCATGCCCACGCAGTCGATCGCCTGGCGCCTGAGGGCACAAACGGAGCGCAGCGCCACAAGGCCGAATGGCCGCCACCGGTAGTCCGGCGAGCCAAGCGGCCGGAGGCTGCCCCGGCACTTGAGGGCACAAAAAATACCAACGGTCATTCTTCATGACCGCTGGGATGGTTAGCGCCGGATCAGGATGTAGTTGATGGTCAGGTCGATGGTGGCGTTGTTGCTATCGGTCCCCGGCGGGAAGGGCGGGATGGTGCGGTCGCGCAGCAAGGCGGTGCTGGCGATATCCAGCCAGTGCGAACCGGATCGGCTGGTCAGGCGCACGGACTGGACGCGCCCGTCGCGGTCCACCTCGAAGCGGACGATGTTGGTGCCGTCCTCGCCATTCATCGCGGCCTCGCGCGGGAAACGGCCATTGCGGCGCAGCCATTCCATGAAGGCGGCGCGCCAGTCGGCACCGAGGTTGGCGCCGGTGATGCGCAGCGTCGCACCCGCGACATTCTCATCAGAGCGGGTGGACGGTGCCGCGTTGGGCCGGTCCGGGCGGGAGTTGGGACCGAGTGCGAGCTGCTCAGGCGCATTCCGCCGTGGTGCCGGAGCAGCCTGGGGCGGTCGTAGTGGCCCCAGCGTCACGTCGGGGATGAAGCGCGTGCCGGCCATTGCCGGCGGCGTCGGTTGCGCTGGCCGCGGCTGCGGGCGCGCGATCGGCCGCGGGGTTTCCTGCGGCGCCGGCTCAGGGCGTGGCGGCGGGGTCGCCGGACGCGGCGGGGCT
>JAQGHV010000172.1 GCA_028288785.1 Rhodospirillales bacterium
CCGATGATGCCAGTCGTCCGCGATCTGCTCTAGCTTGCATAGATGAACAGCCAAACCACCGGGAATATGCCAATGATCGCCAGGGGCGGCAAATCCATCTATGGCGCGCCGCTCGGCATCCTGATGCTCGATGCGCGGTTTCCGCGTATTCCCGGTGACATGGGCAATGCCAACACTTGGCCCTTTCCGGTGCTGTACCGCGTGGTTCGCGGGGCTTCGCCGACGCGGGTCGTGCTGGACGGTGCGGCGGGCCTGCTCGATGCGTTCATCGACGCTGGGCGCGACCTAGTCGATCTCGGCGCTGAGGGGATCACCACGAATTGCGGCTTCCTCGCGATCTATCAGCGTGAACTGGCCGAAGCGCTGGCCGTGCCGGTCGCGACGTCGTCGCTGATGCAGGTGCCCTGGGTGCAGGGGACGCTGCCGACGGGCAAGCGCGTGGGCGTGCTGACGGTGAGCGGCAGTTCGTTGACGCCGGCGCATATGGACGGCGCGGGCATCCCGCGCGACACGCCTTTCATCGGCACCGAGGGCGGGCGCGAGTTCTTTCGCGTGCTGATCCAGGCCAATGCGATGGACATGGATGTTGCGGCTGCCGAGCAGGATATTCTCGACGCCGGCCGCGCCCTGGTCGCGCGCCATCCGGAAATCGGCGCCATCGTGCTGGAGTGCACCAACATGCCGCCCTATGCGTCGGCGCTGCGGGAGGCGCTTGGGCTGCCGGTGTTCGACATCTACTCGATGATAAACTGGTTCCAGCTTGGCCTGCGCCCGAGGCGCTTCGCGCCGGCATGAAAAAAGGGCCCAGCGAGGGGCCCTTTTACATCAGCTGATTTCGCAGCGCGAACGCTGTCGATCCACTCTGCCGGCCAAGCCCACAAGGTGCGCGCCCGGCGCCTGACGGCACCGAAAGTCTGATTTCAGCGACCGCTGAAATCAGTCCTTCATGCTCACGGCTTGGCGCCCGCGCTGGCCGTCGCGAACGTCGAGCGCGACCTTCTCGCCCTGCTGCACTTCCTGCTTGCCGGCCCGCTGGAGGACGGAAGAATGCAGGAACACGTCCTGCCCACCATCATCCGGCGTCACGAAGCCGAAGCCGCGCACCTGGTCGAACCACTTGACCGTGCCGTTGACAGCATAGGTCGGCCCACCCTCGTCACGGCTGCCGCTGTCGCGGCGTGGACCACGATCTCCGCCGCCGAAGCCGCCGCCCGGACGGTCACCAGCGCCAAAGCCACCACCTGGCCGGTCGCCACCACCAAAACCACCACTCGGCGGACCGCCGAAATCGCGACGCGGCGGACGATCGCCGAAGCCACCACTCGGGCGCTCGCCAAAGCCGCCACTCGGCGGACCACCGAAATCACGGCGCGGCGGTCGGTCGCCGAAGCCACCACCCGGGGGTGCCCCAAAGTCGCGGCGCGGCGGACGATCGCCGAAGCCGCCGCTCGGCGGGGCGCCGAAATCACGCCGCGGAGGGCGATCACCAAAGCCACCGCCGCCCGGCTGCGGCCGGTCACCAAAATCACGGCGCGGCGGACGATCCCCAAACCCACCCGGCCGGTCGCCGAAACGGGGACGGTCACCGGCGGGGGCGGCAGCGCCTCCCGGTCCGAGCTTCCGTTCGATGATGCGTGTAACAAGACGTCGGCCCTGACGGTCCGATCCAATTTCGCAGACGAGCTTGTCGCCGGTTTCCGGCGGCTCGATTCCCGCCTCGGTCAGCGCCGAGGCGTGGAAAAATACGTCCTGGCCATCTGGCCCGAGGACAAACCCGAAGCCCTTGCGGCCGTTATACCACTTGACTTCCGCTTCAACGGACGGTCCGCCACCCTGATCATTCTCGGGAAACACGTCTTATCGTATCCGTATCCAAACGCGTCGCCCGACGGGATGCTGGGCCGCAACTGCGAAGATAGACATTGAGGCTCTAAAAAGGCGAGCGGAAAACACAGAGACTCTACGGTTTTTAGACCAGACCGGATGCAGCCGCGTCACGCAAATCGTCGTGCCGCAAACGGCTCCAGAGGGATCTCGGGAGGTGACCCGGCAAGCAGTTGCGCCACGACGCGCCCGGTGCGGGCACCCGCGACCAGCCCCGTATGGCCGTGGCCAAAGGCATGGATGACGTCTGGGCAGCCCGTCGCCGGGCCGAGCACGGGCATGCCGTCGGGCATCGAGGGGCGGTGGCCCATCCAGAATTTGACCCGAGCCGCAGGTAAATCGCGCGGTAGACCTGGAAACGTCCCGAGCAGGTGGTCCCGCAGGATCTCCGCCCGCCGCCAGTTCGGCGCTGCCTCCAGCCCCGCGATCTCGACCTGGCCCGCAACGCGCAGTCCGTGCCGCGTCGCCATGATCGACATCTTGCCATCCGAGGGCATCAATCCGTGGCGCGGCACGACCTCGGGGTTGGCGATCAGGGCGTGATAGCCGCGCTCGGTCTCGAGCGGCACGTTGTCCCCCACCGCCGTCGCCAACGTTTTGGACCGCGCGCCGGCGCAGATGACTGCTCGGTCCGCCAAAACCTCACCTTCGGTATGAAGCACAGCATGCAACTTCTTGCCTGCCACACGGAATCCGGTGGCCCCTACTGGGAGGCGTCGTGCGCCACGTGCCTCAGCGAGCGCCACGAGCGCGGCCACATAGCCGCCGGGGTCGCGGCAATCGCCGCCTTCCTCCACCATCACGCCGAAGGTGTAGCGGCGGTCGAGCGTGGGCTCGCGCTGAAACAGCTCCTCGCCGTCGAGTTCCAGCCAGCGCACGCCGACCGCGCCACGGATGCGCCAAGCCTCCCTCTCCGCCTCGAAATCGGCCCGTGAGGGGTAGACATAGATAAGGCCGGTCTGCCCGATCAGGTCGCCGACGCCGGCTTCCTCGGCCAGCGCGCGGTGCAATGCCGGGGCGCCGTCGAGCAGCGGCCGCAGCGCCCGTGCCGTCTTTTCCACCCGGCCCCAGGTCCGGCCAGCCGCCAGGTACTTCGCCAGCCAGGGTGCCACCTTCGGCAGGTAACCCCAGCGGATCGCCAATGGACCTAGTGGATCGGCCAGGAATTTCGGCACCTTCTTCCATGTGCCCGGCACCGCCGGCGGGATCACCGACATCGGACTTAGCCAGCAGCCATTGCCGTAGCTGGCCGATTGCTCACCACCTGGCTGGCTGGGATCCAGGATGGTGACGTCGAACCCCGCGCGGAGCGCCTCGATGGCGGTCGCGGCGCCGATGATCCCGGCGCCGATCACAACCACATGGGTCACGAGGCGCGCGTCTTCGCGACTTTCGCGGAAGGACCGGACTGCACGGCCGTGCCCGCCAGATGGCGGTCGAGGAACATCAGCCGGTCCTGGCCCCAGAGGAACAGGTCCTCGCAAATGAAGGTCGGCGCGCCGAACACGCCCTTGGCGATGGCGTCCTTGTTGTTGCGGTCCCACTCCGCCTCGACCGAGGCGCTGTCCTCGGCGGCTTGCAGGTGCTTGCCGGGCAGGCCGAGCTCATCGGCGATCTTCACGCGCTCATGCGGATCGGCGATGTCTCGCTCCTCGGCCCAGAGGGCGCGGAGGATGGCGTGGGACAACGCCATGGCGTCCACGTCGCGCTGCTGCGCCGCTATCACCATGCGGCCTGCCGGGCGTTGGTCGGTCGGCGGGTAATGGGCGGGCTTGAGGTTCAGGGGGATGTCGAGAAGGCGGGCCCAGCGGTCGAGCTCGAGCGCGTGGTAGTCCTGGCGTGGCTCAGGCCGGGTGCGGAGCGCGATCCCGCCGGTGTGGCTGACCACAAGGCGGAAATCGTAGGGTCTAAGCACCAGGTTCGCCTTGTGCCGCGCGATGATCTCGGTGAGCTGCGGTCCGCCGAGGTACATCCACGGCGATGACAGGGAATAAAAACACTCGACCAGCCGCCCCGCCATCATCGCGATCCTTGTGCCGGGCCTCAGCCCTTTTGTTGCCGTCCCGGGTCCAGCCCGGCGAGCAGGGAAACATGCGCCGACACCACGCGCCAGCCCAGACCAGGCAGCCGCGCCATGATCTTGGTCTCGCGCCCGACCAGGCCCGTGTCGAGGCGCTCATACTCCAGATGCGTCGCCACGACATCCTGCCCGAAGGCGACGAGGTGGATATTGCGCGCGGCGCGAGGTGCATATTTAGCGACCGTCGCGCGGAAGGCGCGGATCGCGGCGTGGCCGTAGAGGATCTCGGTGACGCCGAAGCGCACCGTGCGCGCGTCCTCCCAAAAGATGGCGTCGAGCGTCGCCGTGTCGTTGGCGCCGATGGCGGCCTCGTAGCGGTCGAATACGGCGCGCGCCTCGGCGAGCACCGTTGGATCGTCGAGCTGCATCAGGTATTTCCTTTTTTGGAGGTGGTGCTTGCCGCAACCGAACGGCCGCCTGCATCCTCGGCGAGGGCCGCGTCCTTGATCCGCGCCGCGAGCGCCGCGACGCAGCGGGTGAACGCCGTGAGGTCGCGCCAGCGCTCCTCGGCCGCCACCTCCTCGCGCTCCACCGCGAACCCCGATGCCAAGACCCCGCCATCCAGCATGAGGTTGTCGGCGAGGCCGAAGGCCTCGATCGCCATGCCCTCTTCATCCTCCCAGGTGTCCGCGCCGCGCCGGCGCACATGCGCGCTGAGATGCGCCAGCGTGCGGGCGGCGAAATCGCGCGTCGTGTTCGTATAGGCGAGCACCGGGCGGTTCAGCGCGCGCATGAAGCCCAGCTCATAGGCGGTGCCGCTATCGGCGGAGGGTCCGCGAAACGGCGTCAGGTTGGCAATGAGCGCGTCACACTCACGGATATGCGCCTCGTTCAGCCGGTAGATGCGGCGATGCTCCTCGATCGGCGCTCCGTCGGCGTCGGGGCGGTGATCGGTCGGGAAGACGCCCACCAGGCCGTGCGCGGCGCAGATGGCCTTCTTTGCCGCGGCAATGGCCTCGGCATTCGCCAGAAACACCTCAGGACCAGCCAGGTAGACGCGCATCGCGCCATTCTGCCGCACCGGGCCTTGCGAGGCCAACACTTCAAGGCGGTACCCCTTACTCTGCCCGGATACCAAGCTGGCGCAGCACCGGCTCGAACACCGCCCGCTGCTCCGCGAGCATGGTGCGGAAGGCAGCCGGCCCAGGCGGCGAGGGCTCCACGCCAGCGCCAGCCGCGCCCGCATCTCCGGGCGCGGAGGCCGCTTCCAGCCCCCGCGCCAGCGCTCCGGGATCGGTGCCGATGCTGCCGCCGGCGCCGGCCTTGTTCTCCGACACCACCGGCTGCCCCAGCCGCTCCGTCCGCGCCTGCGCCATGGTGCCCCCGACGAGATCGATTGCCTGGCCCGGTGGCCACAGCACGATCAGGCGTATTGGGCGCGACGGCCACGGCCCCTGCGGCTGTGCCTAGGCGGTGGCGGCCAGCAATGGCAGAGCGGCGAGCCCTATGGCGCGACGTTTGATCATCGGTCGTTTCCTTGTCCCTTGCCGGCATCTGCTGATCGCCGTGCGTGCAAAAAGCCCTCGCCTTTCGCGGCACTCCGTCCCTAGGCTCTGGCCGACACGAAAAATCGCCGCCGCGGTCAACGCGCCGGCATCGGAGGATCGCCCATGCTCACGCGCCGCTCACTCGCGCCGCTCCTGGCTGCTTTCCCCTCCGCGCTCGCCGCGCAATCGACGCCGGTCTGGAATCCCGACCGCCCGATCCGCTTCCTCGTGGGGTTCGCCGCCGGCGGCAGCACCGACACCACCGCCCGCGTCGTGGCGCAGGCGATCACGGCCGGGATGGGCCAGCCCGTGCTGGTCGAGAATCGTACCGGAGCCGCCGGCAACATCGCCTCCGAATACGTGGCGCGGAGTGCGCCGGATGGACACACGTTGGTAGTGGGCTCGATGGGCACGCATGCGACCAATGCCGCGCTCTATCGCAACATGAGCTTCGACGTGGTGCGCGACTTCGCCCCCATCTCGCTCGTGGCACTCAGCTCCAGCCTGGTCGCGCTGCACCCCGCGCAACCGTTTCGCCGCATATCCGAGCTGATAGCGTTTGCCCGCGCCAATCCGGGCAAGCTGAACTGCGGCATCGCCGGCGCCGGCAGCTCGCAGCACTTCGCCGCCGCCACCTTCGAGCACGCGGCCAATGTGCGCTTCACTCAGGTCTCTTTCCGCGGTGGTGCGCCGGCGATGGCGGAGCTCGCCTCCGGCCGAATCGACGTGGTGTTCTCCCCGGTGGTGGAGGCGATCGAGCTGGTGCGCGGTGGCCAGGTACGCGCACTCGCCATCACCCGCGCGCAACGCTCGCCGCAATTGCCGGACTTGCCGACCGTCGCGGAGGACCTGCCCGGCTATACCTTTGCGTCTTGGCTCGGCGTCTTCGCCCCGGCCGGCACGCCGGCGCCAATCGTGGAGAGATTCTCGCGCGAGATCGCTGCGGCCATGCGCCGGCCCGAGGTGCGCGCACGGATGGAAATGCTAGGCTATGAGGCGGTCGGCAGCACGGCCGAGGAGTTCGCGACCTTCCAACGCGCGGAATTGCCGCGCGTGACGGAGATGGTGCGGATCAGCGGCGCCGTCGTGGAATGATTTCAGCTGCATCAGACGTGAGCCGCGCGTCCAAGCCTAAAGACCATCGGCGCGTAGCGCCGCAAGCCCGGAGGGGCGCCGCCGGTAGTCCGGCGAAAGCCAAGCACGCGGAGCGGGCGCCCGGCGTCTGAGGGCAAGCAAATAATCAGACCGACGGTCAATCTTCATGAGTGTCGGTTTGAACCTCTTGGCGGCGCGCGCCGCGCGCGCCACCATTGTACCTCATACCGCCGGAGTTCGCCGCCATGTCACCCCGCTCTCTTCTGGCCGCACTCGCCCTCCTGCTGTTTGCGACACCAGCATTCGCGGGTGCCACGCTCGACGCCATCCGCCGCAATGGCTACGTGCGCTGCGGCGTCTCGACGGGCATCGCGCACATGTCGCAGCCGGACAGCGCCGGCCGCTGGCAGGGCTTCGACGTGGAGATGTGCCGGGCCATCGCTGCCGCGGTGTTCGGCGATGTCGAGCGCGTGCGTTTCGTCCCCACCACGGCGCAGACCCGCTTCACCGCGTTGCAGTCCGGCGAAGCCGACGTGCTCAGCCGCACCACGGCGCTGTCGCTCTCCCGCGACAGTACGATGGGTCTTACGCTGACGGTCGCGCATTTCTACACCGGCCAGGGCTTCCTCGTGCAGCGCCGCACGAATGCGACGCGCGCCACCGAGCTTAACGGCGCCACCGTCTGCGGCACCCAGGGCAGCATCATCGAGCGCAATATCGAGGATTGGGCGCGCGCCAACAATTTGCGCCTGACCACCATCGCCTTCGACACGCCGCCAAACGTGCTGGCCGCATTCCTCGCCGGGCGCTGCGATGCGATCAGCAACGACATGATCAACCTGTCGGCCAACCGCCTGGCCGCGCCCGACCCGAGCGCGCTGATGCTCCTCCCGGATCTGATCCAGAAGGAAATGCACGGCATTCTCGTGCGCAACGGCGATGCGGAATGGGCGGCGCTGACCCGCTGGGCCGTGTTCGCGCTCATCCAGGCGGAGGAGTTCGGCCTCACCCGCGCCAATGTCGAGGAAGCGCGCCGCACCAGCACGGACCCGCAAATCCGCCGCTTCCTCGGCCTGTCCGAGAATGTCGGCCAGGGTTTTGGCGTCTCCGCGAGCTTCGCCTACGACATCATCCGTCAACTCGGAAATTACGGCGAAATCTATGACCGCACCGCCGGTGCCGGTGGCCTCGGGATGGATCGGGGGTACAACCGTCTCTGGACCCAGGGCGGGCTGATGATTTCCTGGCTCTGGCAGTAGGGAGGCATTCCATGGCACCGCTCGACATCGCACCGCGCAATACCGGCCTCGACGAAGCACTCGCCGACGCGCGTGACCAGTACATTACCGCCCGCCCAAAAAGTGCCGCTGCCTATGAGCGCGCCAAGCTTGTGATGCCCGGGGGCAACACGCGTTCCACGCTGTACTACTCGCCCTTCCCCACCGCGATGGCGGGCGGCGAGGGCTGCCACCTCACGGATATCGACGGGCACCGCTACCTCGACCTGTGTGGCGAATATACCGCCGGGCTGTTCGGCCATTCCGACCCGCGCATCATCGCCGCATTGCAGGCCGCCATCGCGCGCGGCCTCTCGCTCGCCGCAGTCGGCGAGCGAGAGGCCGAGTTCGCCGGCATTCTATGCGAGCGTTTCCCCTCGATCGAGCGCATCCGCTTCACCAATAGCGGCACCGAGGCGAACCTCATGGCGATCTCGGCCGCGCGCGCTTTCACCGGGCGCCCGGGCATCATCGCGATGCAGGGGGGCTACCATGGCGGCGTGCTGACCTTCGTCACCGGCGCCAACGCGGTCAATGCGCCCTTCCCGGTCACGCTCGCGCCCTACAACGACATCGAGGGCACAATCGCGCTCATCCGTGAGAACGCCGGCAGCCTCGCGGCCATCCTGCTCGAGCCGATGATGGGCAGCGGCGGGTGCATCCCCGCCTCGGTGGAGTTCCTGGCCGCGCTGCGGGCTGTCGCCACCGAACTTGGCATCGTCCTGATCTTCGACGAGGTGATGACCAGCCGTCACACCATCGGCGGGCTGCAGAAGCTGCATGGCGTCACGCCCGACCTCACCACGCTTGGCAAATACGTGGCCGGCGGCATGTCCTTCGGCGCCTTCGGCGGGCGCGCCGATGTCATGGCGATGTATGAGCCCGGGCGGCTCACCCATGGCGGCACTTTCAACAACAACGTCCTCTCGATGTCCGCCGGGATCACCGCGATGGGCGAGATCTTCGACGGCGAGACCGCCGAGGCGCTGCGTGCTCGCGGCGATGCGCTGCGCAACGCGCTCAACGCCACCTGCGTACGCCACCAGGCGGTGATGCGGTTCACCGGCATCGGCAGCATGATCCAGCCGCACTTCCGGCTGGGCGACATCGTCAGGCCCTATGTGGCGACGCCGGCCGAGGAAGGCCTGCGCGAGCTGTTCTTCCTCGATATGATGCGCGCCGGCATCTACATGGCGCGCCGCGGAATGGTGGCGCTCAGCTTGCCGGTCGGAGAGGCCGAGGCCGCCCGGTATGTCGCAGCGGTTGATGCGTTTTGTTCGGCGCGGATGCCGTTGCTGCGTGGGGAAGCAAGCGCAGGGGGTTGAATTCCCCCGGACCCCCTTATTTCTTTTTTGACGATTGCACTGGCGGGATCTTGGCGTGGGCCGGCTCGCGATAAAAGCGTGAGAGACGGCGTATGCCCATTCGACTGATCCACGTTTCCGACACGCATTTGTCGGAAACGCATGGCTACTTCACCGACAACTGGCGCGCCTTCAAAAGCCACATGGCGAGCGCGCCGCCGGACGCGCTGGTGCATGGCGGCGACCTCAGCTTCAACGGGCCGGTCGCCGAGGGCGACCTCGGCTTCGCGGCGGCGGAAGTGGCCTCGCTCGGTATTCCCTACCGCGCCATCAGCGGCAACCACGATGTCGGCGAGGCGCCGGACTTCTCGCGCCTGAACCAACCGATCAACGCCAAGCGGGTTGCCACGTGGAAACGCCATTTCGGGGCGCAATGGTGGCACTGGGACCTCGGCGACTGGCGTCTCATCGGCATCGACACCGCGCTGCTCGCGAGCGGGATGCCGGAGGAGGCCGCGCAGATGGCGGCACTGCGCGAGGCGCTCGCGACCCGAGGCAAGCGGCCCGTCATGCTGTTCATGCACATGCCGCCCTTCGACAAGGACCCCACAGACCCCACGCGCACCACCTCTGTCGTGCCGTTCCAGGCGCGTGCGACGCTGCTCGACCTTTGCGCAGAGAGCGGCGTGAAGGTGATCTGCTGCGGCCATCTCCACATCTATCGCCGGCTTCGGCACCGCGGCATGGAGATCGTCTGGGCGCCGGCGACCGCGATGGTCGATGTCGCGCGTGGCCTGCGCCTGCGCCGCCGCTTTCCCCGTCCCGGCTATGTGGAATGGACGCTGGACGGCACCCGCGCCGCGCATCGCCTGGTCGAGCCCGAGCGCATGTTTGTCATCGACATGACCCGCTGGACCCACGCAAACGGCCTCACGGTGACGGGCTTGCCGGCGAGAGCTGCTTCTTAGGCGCCGAGCGCCGGGCGCACGCTCCGTCTGCCTTGCTCGCCGGACGACGGAGACACCTGCACAAAGATTGATGACGCGCCCTCGCGCTCCACCAGCGGCCTCCGATCGCTATACCGCCGGCCTGCTGTGCTCCGCATCTCCGGGCGCGGAGGCCGCTTCCAGCCCCCGCGCCTCCGCGCCCTCCACGTTCCAGACGCAGCGTCTCGCCGTCGGTCGGCGCCATGCTCCGTCCGCACGAGCAAGCACACATTCCCGGCCACCAGGAGCGAGACGCCCACGACTCGCCGGCCCTCAAGCGCGCCTTACGCTGCCGGGCCAAAAGGCTCGCCGAGGCAGCCCTATCGCCCATGCCTCACAATTCGTCAGGGTTGATCCCGCCCCTGCCCTGCAACGAACCGCAACCCGGTCGAGGCGGGGCTTGGCCCCGGCGCGCAAACAACTGATATGAGGAACATGTCTTCCGTCCAGACGCCGCTGCTGCCTGGAGTCTCCCGGCGCGGCGCCCTGGCCCAGCGCCGGTGGCTCCGTCGCGCGGCGATCGTGTCCGTCCTCCTGCACCTGCTGCCGGCGGCGTACCTGCTGTATCGCCCGCCGCCGAGCGCGCCGGAAGTGCCCTCCGAATCGATGCCCTCGGTCGAGCTGGTGTTCGACGAGCCTGCCCCGCGCGTCGCGCCCCCTGGGGCACCGGCGCTGCCGTCCCCGGTGGCGACCGTACTGGAGCCGCCCGCGCCGGCCCCCGACGC
>JAQGHV010000184.1 GCA_028288785.1 Rhodospirillales bacterium
CGCCCCGCGGGCGCCACCAGCCCGAGGTAGAGCCGAAGCGGTTCGGCGACGGGGGTCGCCAGCGGCAGGCGCAGCCGCGCGCTTCCCGGCTGGGTCCAGCAGCCCCAATCCTCCAACGCGTGCCAGCCGAGCCCGTCGCGCAGCAGGTCCGCCGTCGCCATCGCAGGTTCCGGCTGGGCATGGCCGAGGAGGCGCAGCGGCATCGCGGTGGCCAGCGGTGCCGGCAGGCGCGCCTCGGGCAGGGCGGCATCCGCGCCGGCGAAGCCGGCGATGGCGGCGAGCACGTCCTCCGTAATGGCGGACCATTCGCGCAGGTGGACGTCGCGCGCGATTGTGGCCTCGGCGGCGTCCCGGGCCTCGGGTGAGAAGATCAGTGGCTCCAGCTTCGCGACGAGGTCGGGTTCGCTCTGCGGCTCGAAGAAGATGCCGCCCTCGGCGCCGGCTTCGATGAGAGCGGAGTGGCGCGGCAGCACCACGGCGCGGCCATGGCCGAGGCTCTCCGTCACCGGCAAGCCCCAACCCTCGTAGAAGGAATTGTAGATGGAGAAAAGAGCGCCCCGATACAGCGTGGCTAGCACCAAATCCGAGATGCCGTGCAGGATGGTGACCTTGTCGGCGAGCAAAGGCGAGGCAGCGAGCAAGTGCAGCGCCGGCTCCGCGAGCCAGCCAGACTTGCCGACGCAAACCAGGCGCGGCACGGCAGAGGGTCCGTGCTTCCGCAGCAAGGTGAGCCAGGCCTGGAAGACCAGCAGGTGGTTCTTGCGCGCCTCGATGGTGCCCACGACCAGCACAAAGGGCTCGTCATCCGGGATCGGCAGCGCCTGCGCGTCGGGCGCGGTGATCCCGTCTGGCGCGGCATCGAGCCGGATCACGGCGTGCGGCAGCGCCGTACCGGGCAGGAGCCCGCCCAGGATGCGCGAGGCATCTGCCGCGGTGCATTCGGAATTGGCGAGGAACCCGTCCGCATGGGCGGCGACGCCCGCGAACCATTGCGCGAATTCCAGCACCAGCGGGCGCGAACAATGCTCGGGCAGCAGCAGCGGGATGCAGTCGTGGATGAAGGGGATGTAGCGGATGCCGAAGCGCCGCCGCGCGTGGCGCACACGCAGGAAGTAGTCCGCGATCCACCAGGAGGTCCCGAGGTTCACCAGGCAGGCACTTGGCGCGAAGGCGAAATCGGCACCCTCCGAAACCTGGCGCTCGGCCTCGGCAACGGCCTCCACCCAGACGCCGTCCTTGGTGTCGGCGCCGAGGCGCGAGAGGCGGAACAGGCGCAGGAACAGCGCGGCGCTGATCTCCCGCCAGAAGCCACCGCGAGTATCGAAGGCGGCGACGGCGGTCGCGGTGCCCTCCGCGGGGTTGGTCAGCGCGCGGCTGATGATGTTGAGCTGCACGCGCTGGATGCCGGTCGGCGCGCGATTGCCGCGGAACCAGGTGAGCAAATCCGAGGCGTCGAACACGATCAGCAGCGCCGCGCCGGCAGTCCGCCGCCGCGCGGGCCCGGCATCCGCGAAGGGGGCGAGTGCCGTGAGCTCCGGGCCTGCAAAGGGGTTTCGCGGGTCGAGTGCCAGTGCATCGGCATAGGCCGCGAAGGCGCCGGCGGCATCGCCGAGCCGCTTCAGGGCACCGCCGATCTGCACCTTGGTATCAGCGACATCGGGGGCGATGGCGTCGGCCGCGCGGTACAGCTGCAGCGCTCCGGCGGTGTCGCCCGCTTCCTTCACCGCATGGCCGTGCTGCATCATCGCGCGCCAGTCACCGGGTGCCGCTTCGAGGTAGGCGCCATAGGCCTCGGCGGCGGCGTCCCACAGGCGCTGGTCACGCAGGCGGTCGGCGCGGACGAGCAGCGTATCCGGCGTATCGATGCTCACCCCTGCCACTTCGCCCCGACTTTCGCATAGGCCTCGGCGAGGCGCAGCTTGTAGCGATCTGGCGAAAACATCTCGGCGCGCGCCGGCCCGGCGGCGGACAGGCGATCACGCAGCCCTTGGTCGGTGTCGAGGGCGCGGATCGCCTCGGCCATCGCGTGGGTGTCGTAGGGGTCCACCTGCATGGCCGCGTCGCCCACGACTTCGGGCATGGAGGCGGTGTTCGAGGTCATCACCGGCGTGCCCAGCAGCATGGCCTCGAGCGCGGGCAGGCCGAACCCCTCATAGAGCGAAGGGAACAGCAGCGCCTTCGCCCCCCGCATGAGGCTGACGAGCAGCGGGAAGGAGGCATAGTCGATCTGCTGCACCCGGTAGCGGGTTTCGGTGATGCCATTAT
Source organism: Rhodospirillales bacterium (assembly GCA_028288785.1). GTDB lineage: Bacteria > Pseudomonadota > Alphaproteobacteria > Acetobacterales > Acetobacteraceae > Plastoroseomonas. The sequence continues at coordinate 2,266 of JAQGHV010000184.1, forward strand.
GCGTCAGCAGATAGCGCACATGCGCGTTATCGGAAATGAGCCGCAGCTCCTGCCCCGATTTCCACGCGCGCTTGCCCACAATCACCAACGGGTCCGTGACGCCCGAGGCTAGGTAGGCCTCGATCATGCGGCCAATGTTTTTCTTCGGCTCGATCGCGCCGACGAACAGGAAATAGCGGCCGGGCTTGAGGCCGAAGGTGCCCTCGATCTCTGTTGCCACGTCGCTCATCGGCTTGTTGCGATATTTTGTGGGAATATCGACGGCCTGATAGGTGTTGGTCACCCGCTCCTCCTTCACGCCGAGCAGGTTCACGATGTCCTTCTTGGAGGCCTCGCTGACGGTGATGATGTGGTCCGCGCGACGACCCAATTGCCGGGCCAGGCTGAAATACAGGCGCTTGTTGTCGAGCGTGGTGTAGGGCAGGCGCAGCGGCACCAGGTCGTGCATGGTGTAGATGTTCTTGGCCCCCGTGACTTTCAGCGCCAGCGGGTAGGTCCAATGCATGATCTGTGGCGGCTTGCGGAAATACACCTGCAGCCGGGTGCGATACAGGCTGTAGTGCATGCGCTGCGAGTCGAATAGTCGCTGCACGTTCCAGATGCTGTCGAAGTAGGGCAGGCGAGAGCGGTAGGTCTCCTGCACCACGCGCCCCGTCATCGGCACCTGGGTCGCGATCTCGCCGAACGGGGTGGTGAGCGCGCGCTGCACATTCTTTGCGATGCGCATCCATTTGCCTGGGCGGCCTACCATGGGGTCGAAGAACCCGATCTCGCGGATCAGCGATTGCAGGCTGATGGTCGAATTCACGGTGCCATAGAGAACTCCGACCTCGGCGCCGAGGTCGCGCAGGCCGAAGGACAGGTTGCGCGCATAGGTCGCGACCCCGGTGCCCTGTTCGAGGGCCAGGTTATAGCCGTCGAGAAAAATACGGGGGCTGCGCGGAGAGGACATGGGGGTCAAAAACTCGCGCCAGGGTTGTAGAAGGTGAGGCCGAAACTGCCGTCTACGCGGAGCGGCGTCAAGGAATTGGACGGCGATTCGAAAGCGAAACTGCTGGTAATTCCGCGGCCTCCATTTTGTATTCATCAACGTCTCGGCGGCACGCGACAAATATTAAGAACACCTGAATCCAGCGCCGCGCGCCCGCTGCCACAGGCTGGCCCTGGATCATTCGCCATCCCCGCGCCTAGCATCGCCGCAAACCAACGGGAGGCTTCCATGAACCAGATCGATCTCGCCGGCCGCGTCGCCATCATCACCGGCGGTGCGCGCGGTATCGGCCTTGCCATCGCCGAGCGCGCCGCGTCGAGCGGGGCGGCGCTCGCCTTGTGGGACATGGACGCGGGCAAGCTGGCGGAAACCAAGGCCTCCCTGGAGGCGGAAGGGGCGAAGGTCAGCACCCACGTGCTCGACCTCACCGACGCAGTCGCGGTAGATGCCGCCGCCGCCGAGGTCCTGAAGCATCATGGCCGCTGCGACATCCTGGTGAACAATGCGGGCATCACCGGCGGAAATGCGCCCACCTGGGAATTGCCGGTCGACCAGTGGCGCCGCGTCATCGAGGTCAACCTGATCGCGCCCTACCTGGTCTGCCGCGCGGTGGTGCCGGGCATGATCGCGGCCGGCTATGGGCGGGTGATCAACATCGCCTCCGTCGCCGGCAAGGAGGGCAATCCGAACGCGTCGCACTACAGCGCCTCCAAGGCCGGGCTCATCGGGCTGACGAAGTCGCTCGGCAAGGAGCTCGCGACGAAGGGCGTGCTGGTGAACGCCATCGCGCCGGCCGCCGCCAAGACCGAGCTCTTCGCGCAGATGACCGAGGAGCAGATCGCCTACATGCTGGCGAAAATCCCGATGGGGCGCTTCGTCGAGACCTCCGAGATCGCGGCCATGACGTGCTGGCTCGCCTCCGAGGATTGCTCCTTCGCGACGGGCGCCGTGTTCGACGTGACCGGAGGGCGGGCGGTGTATTGAGCCACGCGTGAGTGCGCCGAGGGTTTTGCGCGCGGATGCGGTCCACCGGCCGGCCGAACTGGATGGGGTCGGCAGCGTGTGAAGGAGATGGTCGAGACCAACGCAATCCCCGGCGTGGGCTAGGCTAGGCGCATTCCATCTCATCGGTTCTGATTATGTGAGGAAGATGAATGGTCCGGAATGGTTCGGTCCTGTGTAGGATCGCCATACCGCACATGCCGGGGCCTCCGTTCAGGGCCCTTGTTGGCCGCAAAGGGGAGTGCCCGTCGATGCCTGGTGCCGTTCATCGTCGTGCCCTGCTCCTCGCCGCCGCCGGCATTGCGACGCTGGCCGACCAGGCATCATCCATGCCCAGACCGTGCCGCCGAAGCCCGACCGGATCGTCGTAAACGCGTCCGGCGGGGCGATGAACAACATCTTCCGCCGCAGCTACTTCGCGGCATTCGAGCGTCGCCACGGCATCCGCGTGGTCGACACCTCGCCGGTCAATTTCGGCAAGCTGCGGGCGATGGTCGAGAGCGGCAATCCGGAATGGACCGTGACCGAGATCGGCGGCCAGGACGCCATGCGGGCAAAGGAGCTCAACCTGCTCGAGCCGCTGGATCTGTCCGTGATCGATCGCTCCGAGTATCCCGAGACGGCCAAGGACAGCCATGTGCTTGCCTCCTCGGCCTACACCACGGCGCTCGGCTATCGCACCGATGTCTTCCCGAACAACAGCCATCCCAAGGGCTGGGCGGAGTTCTGGGATGTCCGGCGGTTCCCCGGGCCGCGCTCCCTGCGCAACCATCCAGCCGATAATCTGGAATTCGCGCTGCTCGCCGACGGCGTGCCGATGGACCAGCTCTACCCGATCGACATGGACCGCGCCTTCCGCAAGCTCGACGAGATCCGTCCCCAATCACCGTCTGGTGGTCGACCGGCGCGCAGCCCGCGCAGTTGTTGACCGATCGCCACCGAGTTCGCCGACGGCAGCCTGAAATCCGGCTCCTTCGGCATCCCGCGCGGCACCCGCCAAGCCTATTGGGGCCAGCGCTTCCTCCAGATCATGACGGAGCCGGAGCTCCAGGCCGTCTACACGACCGAGCTCGCCTATCCCGGCCTGAACCGCCGCACCATCGACTTCGTGCCCACCGAGCTGCATCCGCTGCTGTGTACGGCGCCCGGCAACGTCGAGCGTCAGTTCTGGCTTGATGTCCCCTGGTGGACGGCCAACGCCGCAATCGCGCAGGAGCGCTGGAACCGTTGGATGCTGCGGCGCCGACGGAGCGCCGCGCGTGCGCCTGAGCGTCACTGGAATCGTCAAGCGCTTCGGCAGTGTCACCGCCCTGGCCGGCATCGACCTAACGGTCGAGGAAGGCGAGTTTTTGACCATCCTGGGCCCGTCGGGCTCGGGCAAGACGACGTTGCTAAAATCGGTGGCCGGCTTTGAAGTGCCGGACGAGGGGCAGGTGCTGCTCGGCGACCAGGACGTGACCCTGTCGCCGGCGAGGCATCGCAACGTGGGCATGGTGTTCCAGAACTACGCCCTGTTCCCGCACATGACAGTGGCCGAGAACATCGCCTTCCCGCTGGAGATGCGCCGGGTCTCGAAGCCCGAGACCAAGAAGCGGGTTGGCGAGACGCTGGCGCTGGTGGAGCTCGAAGCCTACGGCGTACGGCTGCCGCGGCAGCTCTCCGGCGGACAGCAGCAGCGTGTTGCGCTGGCGCGGGCGATCGTGT
>JAQGHV010000191.1 GCA_028288785.1 Rhodospirillales bacterium
GGGGTGCGGCGCGGCAAGAATGAGGGGCGCGGGCGCATCCAGCACATCGATGAGGGCCGCGTGCGCGCTGCCGCCGAGGGGATGTTCCGGAACGACCACTTCGTCGAGGGCCGCTTCGAATTCCTCCTCCAGGGCCTGGTCTATGAGGGCGGCTGGAGCCCGGCCGGTCCGGAGGGGCAGGGCCGCGCCAGCCAGGGCGGCCGCAGCTTCGAGGGGGTCTGGGAAAGCGGATGCCTTCGCACCGAGCAGGGCTGGCTGTCCTTTACCCGACCGATCGAGGAATGCGAGGGCGTGAGAACCTGATTTTGCAGGTCGAAGGGGACCTTCAAAATCAGGGCTTTTTGTGCCTTCAAGCGCCGGGCGCCGCCGCTGGCGGCGTGGCTTGCGCCACTCGGCGCGCGCCGCGTCCGCGGCGGCGGCTCGAGGGAGTGCCTCGAGCCGAAGAACGGGCGTCGGTGTCGTAAAGCGGTGCATTGCTGCCGGGCGCTGTCGCTGGCGGCCTGGCTCGCGCCACTCGGCGCACGCCGCGTTCGCGGCGGCGGCATGAGTAGGCGCCTCATGCAGAAGTAACGGCTTCCCGCCTGCGCGCATCAATGCCGCTCGATCTGGCCGATGAAGGCGCGCGTGCGGTCATGGGTCGGTGCGCCGAAGACCTGATCGGGCGATCCCTGCTCCAGGATTTCGCCATCGGCCATGAACACCACGCGGTCGGCCGCGGCGCGCGCGAAGGCCATCTCGTGGCTGACCACCACCATGGTCATGCCGGACTCGCGCAGCTCGCGCATGACCTGAAGCACGCCGCCCACCAGTTCGGGGTCGAGCGCGCTGGTAGGCTCGTCGAACAGCATGACGCGGGGCTCCAGCGCAATGGCGCGCGCGATGGCGACGCGCTGCTGCTGCCCGCCCGAAAGCTGACCCGGAAAGTGATCGGCGCGGTCGCCGAGATGCACGCGGTCGAGCGCCGCACCCGCCCGCGTCTCGGCTGCCTCGCGCGGCAGGCCCAGCACCTTGCGGAGTGCGAGCGACACGTTCCCGAGCGCGGTCATGTGCGGGTAGAGGTTGAAGGACTGGAACACCATGCCGATGCGTTGGCGCGCCTTGTTGATGTCCGTCTTGGCATCGAGCATGTCCGTGCCATCGACCGTGATGGAGCCGGAGGTCGGCTGCTCCAGCCGGTTCAGGCAGCGCAGCAGCGTCGATTTGCCGGATCCCGATGGGCCGATGATGAAGACGAACTCGCGCTCCACCACGCTGAGATCGACACCCTTCAGGACATGAAGGGCGCCGAAATGCTTGTGGATCTTACGGGCATCGATGATCGACGACGGCATCAGCTGCAGCGCGGCTCCCGCGGCGTCGGGTCATAGCCTGGCAGGCCGGGCACGCCGGTGCCAGGGAATATGGTGACCGCGGCGTCGTCGCCTTCGGGCGTGTAGCCAAACCACTGGCTGACCAGGCGTGCGATGCTGCCATCCCGCTTCATGCATTCGATGACGTTCTCGACCGTCTCGCGGAGCGCCGCGCTGTCTCGGCGGAACGGCGTGGCCCAGTGCAGCCGGGTGTCGCGCAGGGTGAAGCTCGCCACGAACTGCGGGTTCCGGCTGGCCGCATAACGCACCACCGTGTTGCCCGAGAGATTCGCCTGCGCGCGCCCGTTGATCACGGCCTGCACCGCATCCGGCTGGGTGTCGAAGCTGAGCATCGTGAGGTTCAGGCGCTCGGCGTTCCGGGTGACCCATTGCTCATAGGGGGTGCCCTTGTTGACCGAGATGGTGCGGCCGCGCAGGTCTTCCTCGGAATTGATCGGGGTCGAGCCGCGGCGGATGCCGAATTGCAGCTCGGTCCAGATGTAGCCCTCGGTGAACAGCAACGCCTCCGCGCGCTCGGCGGTGACCGTCGTGGGCGCGCAGAGGAAATCGTAGCGGCCGGCATTGAGTGCCGGAACCAGGCCGGAGAAGCTCGCGGAGTCGATTGTGATCTCGCGGCCCATGCGACGGGCGACCTCGCGGAACAAATCGACCTGGAAGCCCTCCAGGCCGCCGCCGAGGCGCGGCATGGCGTGCGGCGCGAAGGTGCCGTCGACGGCGCAGCGGAGTGGCGGCTGGGCCGGAGCCGGAGCCGGCGCCTGGGCGTGCGCGTCGCCGGCCATGGCGCCGACGACAAGGAGGGTGGCGGCGATCAACCTGCGCATGTTTCTTCCCCGAGGAGTTCAATGTTGAGGGTGACGTTCCCACCCGGCGGGATCGGTGTCCACCCGCCGTGGTGCGCCACGGGTTCACTGATGATTAATGGGTCGCGCGCATGCTTTGCCACGGAATTGCCTTTTCGCGGTCGCTCTCCGGACAGAGAGGAGGGCGAAAAGGAGCCATGCCGCAGGGGATTTTCACCATGTCACGTTTCGCACTCAGCCTCGTCATCATCGGCCTGATGATGAACATGCTTCTGGTGCTGCTGTTGCTCGGCGACGCCATGTTGCCGATGCGGCTCTCGCTCTCGGCGGCGGCCGCCCTGGCATTGAGCGGAGGCTGCGCGCTGGTCGCCGGCCTCGCGATGATCGAGCCGCGGCAGATGGTGCGCCAGAGTGGGATGGATTGAGGCGGAATCGCCGAAAACGCTGGAGCCTGCTGCTTGAGCGACTGCAAACGCATCAGGCGCTGACTCAGGCGACGCAGCGCTCCGCCTCGCCATCCCAGTGTTCGGCCATCATCCGCGCGCGCAGGCGGTTCTCGGCCGAGAGGGTGGCGGCGGTCGGGCCCCAGGCGATGGCGTCCCGGGCCAGCAGTAGCGTCTCCGGGAATTCGCGGCGCACCAGTTCCAGATCGTGCAGGACGGCGATGATGGTGCGGCCCTCGCCGTGCCAGCGACGCAGCACCGCGAGAAGATCGGCCGCCGTCTTGGTGTCTACCGCGTTGAACGGCTCATCGAGCAGGATCACCGGGGCGTCCTGCAGCAGCAGCCGGGCGAATAGCAGCCGCTGGAACTGACCTGCGGACAAGCTGCCCACCGGGCGCGCGCCGAAATCGCCCAGGCCCACGGCCTCCAACGCCTGGTCGGCCTGCGCGAGCTCAGCCCGCCCCGCGCCGCGGAAGGCGCCGAGCTTCGACCACAGCCCCTGCAGCACCACATCGCGGCACGCGATGGGGAAACCGCGATCCATTGTGGCACCCTGCGGCAGCAACGCGATCCGGCCCGAAACCTTGATGGCGCCTTCCTCGGCCGGGTGCAGGCCGGCGATGGTGCGCAGCAGGGTGGTCTTGCCTGCCCCGTTCGGGCCCATGATGGCGGTCATGCTGCCCGGCGCGAACTGGCCGGACACGTGGTGCACCGCCGGCCGCCGCCCATGGCTCGCGACCAGATTGTCGAGCTTGATCATGCGCTTAGCGCCCAGAAGGTGGCGGCCCAGACGAGTGCCGCGACGCCGGCGGCGAGGCCAAGCCGGGCGCCGGCACCGCTGGAGAGGGCGAGGGGATCGTGCATGATGTTATCATGTATCACGCCGTGGCCGCTGGGCAAGGCCAGGGCAGCCGCCCTATCTAGGTGTGATGATCCAGCCTGGCCCAAACGACGCGGACCTCCGCGCCTCGCTCGCCCGCCACCGCGCCTTCGCGACCGCGCTTCTCGTGGTGATGGCGGGGCTGATCCTGCTCTCCTACCAAATGACGCCCGGCTATTGGACGAATTTGTTGCAGGCCGGCGCCAAGGCGGGTCTGGTCGGCGGCATCGCCGACTGGTTCGCGGTGACGGCGCTGTTCCGCCACCCGCTGGGCCTGCCCATCCCGCATACCGCCATCATCCCGAAGCAGCAGGAGCGGCTTGGGCGGGGACTCGGCGGCTTCATCGCCAACCATGTCTTCACCGAGGCCGAGATCCGCCGGCTCATCGAGCGGATCGACCTGCCGGCAATCCTCGCGACCTTCCTGGCCGACTCGGCCTCCAATCGCCCGGCGGCGCAGGCGCTCGCGGGGATGGTGCCGCGGCTGCTCGGCAGCCTGGAGGATGGCCGCGCCCGGCGCCTGCTTGGGCGCATCGTGCCCCGTCTCGCCGGTGGGCCGGAGGGGGCGCGGGTGATCGCACGGACGCTGCGCGCCCTGGTCGAAGGCGGCCGCCACCAGGCGGTGTTCGACCTTGCCGTGGTGGAGATCAAGTCCCTGCTTGCCGCCAAGGAGGAGCAGCTGCGCGGGGCCATCGCCGCGCGGGTGCGCGCCGAGGGCGGTGCCGTGGTGGGCTGGCTGGCCGGTGCCGCCGTCGCCCGGCGCGTGCTCTCGGTGCTCAACGCCGAGCTCGAGCGAGTCGAGCCCACCGACAGCGACCTGCGCGCCGGCTTCGAAGTCTGGATCCGCGCCGAGATCGACCGACTCGAGACCGACCCTGAGCGTGCCGCCGGTGTGGCCCGCGCGCTGCGTGCTGCGGTGAGCCACCCCTCCGTCGCTATCTGGCTCGGCGATATCTGGGTGCGGCTCAAAGCGGCGATGATCGCGGACGCCGCCAACCCCGAGGGCCGCACGGTCGCGGTGCTGGAGGCGGGACTCGCAAATGCTGGGCAGTTCCTGGCCGAGAGCGAAGGCGCGCGCGCCCGCTTGCAGGCCGCCGCCCAGGGCCTGCTGCTGGCGCTGCTGCCCTCCGCGCGGGAACGCCTGGCGGGCTTCATCGCGAGCGTGGTGCAGGGCTGGGAGCCGGCGATGGTGGTCGAAAAGATCGAGCTTCGAGTCGGGCGCGACCTGCAATACGTGCGGGTGAACGGGACGCTGGTAGGCTTCCTGGCCGGCGCGGCGCTGTATGCCCTGCTCGAGCAGGTCTATGGACACGTGGCGTTCTAGAGTCGTGCGGGGACGGGAAGCTCCAGCCTCGGCCTGCGGTTTCGTGTGGCGCCGGGGCAGCGTTTTCCACTAGAACACAAGAAGAACATTGTGCCTGCCACAGCAGTGTGACGGTGCGCAAAAAATCGTGCCCACACGCGATGTGGTAGTGACAACGGTGTGGCAAGACTACATCTTGTGTTTCAGCCATCGCCGAGCGCATTCTGCTGGCGAGGGAAGTTAAGGGGGTTAGCCGTGTTTGATGCTGTTCAGCTTGAAGGCCATGGCCAGGTCGTGATCGACCGGACGCGCGATGCGCTGCTGACCGATTTCGGCAAGGGCACGCTCGAGGATCGCTATCTGCTGCCGGGGGAGTCCTTCCAGGACCTCTTTGCCCGCGTGGCTTCCGCCTATGGGGATGACGCCGCGCATGCGCAGCGCATCTACGACTACATGTCGCAGCTTTGGTTCATGCCCGCGACGCCGATCCTGTCGAATGGCGGCACCACGCGCGGCCTGCCGATCTCGTGCTTCCTGAACGAAGCTTCCGACAGCCTCGACGGCATCGTCGGGTTGTGGAACGAGAATGTGTGGCTCGCCGCCAAGGGTGGTGGCATCGGCAGCTACTGGGGCAATCTGCGCGGCATCGGCGAGAAGGTCGGCCGCAACGGCAAGACCTCCGGCGTGATCCCGTTCATCCGGGTGATGGACAGCCTGACGCTCGCGATCTCGCAAGGGTCGCTGCGGCGTGGCTCGGCGGCGGTCTACATCCCCGTCCAGCACCCCGAGATCGAGGAATTCATCGAGCTTCGGCGCCCGACCGGCGGCGATCCGAATCGCAAGGCGCTGAACCTGCACCACGGCGTGCTGCTCTCTGACGCCTTCATGCGCGCCGTCGAGGCGGATGAGGAATGGGCACTGGTTTCGCCCAAGGATGGCGCGCTGGTGAAGAAGGTCTCGGCGCGCAGCCTGTGGATTCGGATCCTTACGGCGCGGATCGAGACCGGCGAGCCCTACATCATCTACTCCGACCACGTGAACAACTCGCGCCCCGAGCACCACAAGCTGAGCGGCCTGGAGGTCAAGACCTCCAACCTGTGCTCGGAGATCACGCTGCCGACCGGGCTCGACCATCACGGCGAACAGCGCACCGCGGTGTGCTGCCTGTCCTCGCTCAACCTCGAGACCTGGGCGGTGTGGAAGGACCACCCGCTGTTCATCACGGATGTGATGCGCTTCCTCGACAACGTGCTGCAGGGCTTCATCGACACCGCACCCGATTCGATGTCGCGCGCCCGCTACAGCGCCATGCGCGAGCGCAGCGTCGGCCTTGGCGTCATGGGCTTCCACAGCTTCCTGCAGCTGATGAACGTGCCCTTCGAAAGCGCGATCGCGAAGGTGTGGAACATGAAGATGTTCCGCCACATCCGCGCCCAGGCCGATACCGCCTCGCGCATCCTCGCCGAGGAGCGCGGTCCGTGCCCGGATGCGGCCGAATACGGCTTCATGGAGCGCTTCTCGAACAAGATGGCGATCGCGCCGACCGCGTCGATCTCCATCATCACCGGCGGTGCGTCGCCTGGGATCGAGCCGATCGCGGCCAACGTCTACAATCACAAGACGCTGTCGGGCTCCTTCATCGTGCGCAACCCGTATTTGCAGAAGGTGCTGGCAAAGCACGGGCGGGACGATGACGACACCTGGACCTCGGTCACGGTGAACAAGGGCAGCGTCCAGCACCTGGACTTCCTGAGCGAGCATGAGCGGGACGTGTTCAAGACCGCCTTCGAGCTCGACCAGCGCTGGGTGATCGAGCACGCGGCCGACCGCACGCCGTTTATCTGCCAGTCGCAATCGGTGAACCTGTTCCTGCCCGCCAACGTGCATAAGCGCGATCTGCACCAGATCCATATGCATGCGTGGAAGCGCGGCATGAAGTCGCTCTACTACTGCCGGTCCCTGTCGATCCAACGCGCGGACACGATCAGCGCGAAGGTAGTGGGGCAGGGGGACATCATGGCCGACCACGTGGCGGATTTCGGTCCGATGCCGATTGCGGCGATCAGGCCTGCATCCACGGATTACGAGGAATGTCTTGCCTGCCAGTAAGCAAGCTTGGGGAAAGGAATTTCCCCAAACCCCATTCTTTTATTTTTGGCCTTTGGTGCTGACCCGCCAGCCAGCACCAATAGATAAAAACAAAAGATAGGGGGTCTGGGGGAAATTCTTTTCCTCCGGTCTTCTATTTTCGAACGAGGCGCCCCCATGAGTGACACCCCCCCGGTCCGTTTCGACCTGCTCACCGCAAACCCGGTCTACAAGCCCTTCCGTTACCCGTGGGCCTATGATGCTTGGCTGATGCAGCAGCGCATCCACTGGCTGCCGGAAGAAGTGCCACTCGCCGATGACGTGAAGGATTGGCAGAAGTCGCTTACGGAGGGCGAGCGCAACCTGCTCACCCAGATCTTCCGCTTCTTCACCCAGGCGGATGTCGAGGTGAACAACTGCTACATGAAACAGTACAGTCAGGTCTTCAAGCCGACCGAAGTGCTGATGATGATGTCCGCGTTCTCGAACACCGAGACCATCCACATCGCGGCCTATTCGCATCTGCTTGACACCATCGGCATGCCCGAGTCGGAATACACGGCCTTCCTCAAGTACAAGGAGATGAAGGACAAGTACGACTACATGCAAAATTTCTCGGTCGAGAACAAAACCGAGATTGCGAAGACGCTTGCCGCCTTCGGCGCCTTCACCGAGGGGCTGCAGCTGTTCGCCTCGTTTGCCATCCTCATGAACTTCCCGCGCTTCAACAAGATGAAGGGCATGGGCCAGATCATAAGCTGGTCGGTGCGCGACGAGACGCTGCACTGCCTCTCCGTCATCCGGCTGTTCCGCACCTTCGTGCAGGAAAATCCGGAGATCTGGACCGAGGATTTCAAGCGCGACCTCTATTTGATCTGCGCCACTATCGTGGACCATGAGTACGCCTTCATCGACCTGGCTTTCGAGCTCGGCGGTGTCGAGGGTCTCGATGCGGCGCAGACCAAGGAGTACATCCGTTTCATCGCGGATCGGCGTTTGCAGCAGCTTGGCCTGCAGCCGCTCTACCACATCGAGAAGAACCCGCTGCCGTGGCTG